>JAYOFM010000175.1:0-4956 GCA_038117225.1 Rhodospirillales bacterium | reverse complement strand
TCGGCAACGACCCGCTCGCCGTCCAACTCCAGCCGCACCAGCAATCGATACTTCAACGCGCCGACCAGCAGGTTGCCTTTCCATTTGGGGAACTGATCGCCGGTGTAGAAGGCCATGCCGGACGGTGCGATGGAGGGGTCCCAGTAATAGATCGGCTGTTCCAGCCCCGGCTTCGCCGAACCCTCGCCGATTTGGCCACCGCCATAGTGTTCGCCGTAGGCGATGATCGGCCAGCCGTAGTTCTTGCCGGCGGCGGGGATGTTGATTTCATCGCCGCCCTGAGCACCGTGTTCGTGCAGCCACAGCTTGCCAGTCACCGGGTGACGCGCCGCACCCTGCGGATTGCGGTGGCCGAGCGACCACGCTTCCGGCCGGTAGCCGACGCGGCCGACAAAGGGATTGTCCTTGGGAATGGAGCCGTCGCGATTGACCCGGATGACCTGGCCCCGGTTGATGGTGAAGTCCTGATTGCGCTGGCTTTCACCGCGATCGCCGGTGGTGATGAACAACGTGCCGTCGAGGCCGAACACCAGCCGCGAGCCGAAGTGCCGGCCGCCATTGGATTTCGGCTGCTGGCGGAACAGCACCTTGACGTCCGAGACACGATTGCCGGCCACGTCCAACTTCGCCCGCGCCGCCGCCGTGCCGACGCCACCCTTCCCCGGTTCGGCGTAACTGAAATAGATCAGCCCGTTCTGGCCATAATCAGGATCGAGCACCACATCGAGCAACCCGCCCTGGCCGACGGCGCCGATCGGCGGCATCCCGGTGACGGTCGGCCCGATGCGTCCGCCGCCATCGACAATACGCAGCCGCCCCGGACGCTCGGTCACCAGCATCCGACCTTCCGGTAGAAAAGCGAGACCCCACGGATGCTTGAAGCCTTCCGCGACCGTGACCACGCGCACCGCGTGATACTGGGTGCGCAGGAGGGTTTCAGCGTTTGCGGCGGTCGTCACCACGACGGCGATCATCAGTGCTATCAGGCGAAACATGGAGCACCCCGGCCTTTCCGTTGCAAGTCGGCAAAGCCTATCGCAAGGCGGCCCGCCTTGACAGATCGCGTCCCGGCGCTTCACGTTAAAGCCGCATGCAATTTGGGGGAATTGGCATCATCATGGACGGCCCCGCGAAAACCACGGACGACCTTCGTCCCTACGACGGCCCGCCGCCGCCGGATATGCTGGCGGAAATTTTCACCGATGATGCCTTCGCGGAGGTCGACGAACGGCTGTGGGTGCCGCTGGCACCGGGGCGTTGGTCGCGGCCGCTGTGCCTGTCGGTGTCGCAGGGTTATTGGGTCCACCTGACGCGGGTGCGCGGCGGTGGCCTGCTGTCGCGGCATCGCCACCCGGCGCCGGTGCACGGCTTCGTGCTCAAGGGCAGTTGGCGCTATCTGGAGCGGGACTGGGTGGCCCGGTCCGGATCCTACATCTACGAGCCGCCCGGCGACATCCACACCCTGGTGGTCGACGACGACTGCGCGGAGATGATCACCCTGTTCCACATGACCGGCGCCTTGCTGCATTGCGATGCCGACGGCAACACCACCGGCCACACCGACGTGTTCGACCGCGTCGCCGCCTGCCGCGCGCATTTCGAGGCGGTCGGCCTGGGCGCCGATTACGTGAAGACCTTCATCCGCTGACCGACGGCTAGTGCCGCCACCGACGATGAGAACCATCCATGAAGCACGACTTAAATAATTGCTGTGTCGACCTATTACAACTGATCGGCCACTTCGTCTTCATCTGCGAGGACGGTGTCATCGTCTGGATCAATGAGTCGGGGGTACGCCTGCTTCGCTCGCCGACCATCGACAACGTTCTGGGACGGCCGATCGTCGATTTCGTCACCGACGATTTCGCCGAACTGTTTGCCGATGGCCTCGGCCTGATGAGCGAGGAGCCCGACGGCGTGCCGTTGAAGATGCTCACCGCCACCGCCGAGAGTCTTGACGTCAGTCTTCAGGTCTCGGCGCTGGATGCCGTGGACGGGCGCCAGCGCCACCTGGTGGAATGCCAGGACATTTCGGCCCTGATCAAGGCGTCCCAGGCGACCCGCAGCCGCGAGCATCGCATGAACGCCATCCTCGAGACCATCGATCAGGCGGTCATCACCATCGACGAGTTCGGCATCATCAAAAGCGTCAACGATACCGCCGTCGAGATTTTCGGCCATGGCCGCCGGGACATGCTGGGTAATAACGTCAATATGCTGATGCCGGAACCGCACCATTCGGGCCACGACGGATACCTGACCCGCTACCTGACCGGTGGCCATCCGCGGGTCATTGGCAAAACGCGAGAACTCGTCGCCGAGCGCGCCGATGGCACGGTGTTTCCCATCGACCTGGCGGTGACGGAAACCACCGAGAACGACGGCCGGCGGGTCTTCGTCGGCAGTATCCGCGACATTACCGAGCGCAAGGCGCAGGAGGAGCGGATTCGCTTTCTCGCCCTCAACGATTCGCTCACCGGCTTGCCCAATAGAGCTTCCTTCAACGAAAAAGTCGATGAAGCCGTGTTGCGCGCCACGCGAAACGGCAGCGGCGTGGCCTTGTTGTTCATCGATTTGGACAAGTTCAAGCCGATCAACGACACCCTCGGCCACGACGCCGGGGACCTGGTCCTCAAGACGGTGGCCGAACGCCTGAACCAGATCATCCGCAAGACCGACACGGCGGCGCGCCTGGGCGGCGACGAATTCGTTCTCATCCTGGATAACGTCAAGGAACGCCAGGATGCCGCCGTCACCGCGCGCACCCTGTTGGAAGAAATCCCGCGCCCCATCCCCGTCAACGACACCACGTGTTCGGTCGGCGCCAGCATCGGCATCAGTCACTTCCCGACCGACGGGAAAACCGTGGCCGAAGTTCTCAGCGCCGCCGACAAGGCCATGTACAAGGTCAAGGAATCGGGCCGCAACAATTTCTCGTTCTGCTGAAGATAACCCCATGAGCATTGTTCGGTTTGCCCCGACCGGGGCGGCTTGGTATGTCAGCATGACTTTGACCAAGGAAGGTGAACGGCATGGCTAGGAAGATTGGCGTCATGGTCTGCGGCCACGGCTCGCGCAGCCAGGCCGCCGTCGACGAATTCGCGGTGCTGGCCGATCGCCTGCCCGAATTTTTCCCCGACTGGCCGGTCGAATACGGCTATCTGGAATTCGCCAACCCGGTGATCCGCGACGGCTTGGACAAGCTGCGCGAACAGGGCTGCGACCATATCCTTGCCGTGCCCGGCATGCTGTTCGCCGCCATGCACGCCAAGAACGACATCCCGACGGTGCTCAACACCTACGCCAAGAAGCACGATATCGAAATTCAATACGGCCGCGATCTGGGCGTCGATCCGAAGATGATCCGCGCCGCCTCGGAGCGCGTTCAGGAAGCCTTGGACGCCGCCAACAGGGACGGCGAGGACGTGCCGCTGCACGAAACTTGCCTGGTGGTCATCGGCCGCGGCGCCAGCGACCCTGACGCCAATTCCAATGTCTCCAAGATCGCCCGCATGTTGTGGGAAGGCATGGGCTTCGGCTGGTGCGAGGTCGGCTATTCCGGCGTCACCTTCCCGCTGGTCGAACCGTGCCTGGAACACGTGGCCAAGCTCGGTTACCGGCGCGTCGTGGTGTTCCCGTATTTCCTGTTCACCGGCATCCTCATCGACCGCATTTACGGCTTCACCGATCAGGTGGCGGCGGCGCATCCGGAGATCGAGTTCATCAAGGCCGGCTACCTCAACGATCATCCGCAGGTGCTGGCCACGTTCGCCGAGCGGGTGACGGAAATCCTCGACGGCGACAACGCCATGAACTGCGGCATGTGCAAATACCGCGAACAGGTACTCGGCTTCGAGGCCGAGGTCGGCCTGGCCCAGGAAAGCCACCACCACCACGTGGAAGGCCAGGGCGCCAACGCGCCGGGATCCAACGTGGAAGACTGCGACCTCTGCGACACCTTCTGCACCGGCGCCTGCCGGCTCGACATGGAGCATGACCACGGCCATGGGCATGACCACGCACACGGTCACGATCATTCCCATGACCACGGGCACTCGCACGATCATGGGCACTCACACGACCACGTTCATTCTCATGGCCACGACCACGGGCACGAACACCAGCCGTACCCGCACGCCAAGCACCCACTGGGGCCGGAAAGCGCGCGCAAGACGTTGAAGGATCGTTCGTAGAAGCTCCTCAGTCCGCCGTCGTCATCAACCCGTCGTCCTCGGAATCGTCATCAGCCGAAAGCGACGCCGCGGTGACCGCCGCCTGCGCCGCCGGCATGAGTTGGATGCCGGCCTTACGCAGCGCGTCGAGCGCGGCCCGGTTGGCGGCATAGCGCAGTTCGAAATACTGCTTCGACGGCACCCAGAAGCGCATGCCGAGGATCAGCCCGCCGTAGGCGAAATCGTGCACGCCGATCTGCGGGTCCGGGGCATTGGCGCCGCCGCCGTCCGCATCGCCCTGGAAATTGGGCAGACCGGCAACGGCGCCTTTCAAGGCCGCCACGGCGGCGTCCACGTCCTGGCCGTCGGCGATGGCGATCTTGGTCTGCACCACCCGGCGCTGTTCCGAATTGATGATGACCCGGCCGACGATTTCCTTGTTGGGCACGGTGATGCGTTCACCGTCCTCGCCGATCAGCCGCGTCGCGGCGAGGGTAATTTCTTCGACCACGCCCGAGGTATTGCCCTTCACCGTGATGGTGCTGCCGACGGTGAACGGGCGGCTGAGGATCAGCACCACGCCGGCGGCGTAGTTCGACACCGGTCCCTGCAACGCAATGGTCAGACCGAAGGCCGAGGCACCGGCCAGCGCAATCAGCGGCGCTATGGAAACACCGAAGTTACCCAGCGTGATGATCACCAGAATGCCGATGAAAACGACCCGCACCACGTTGCCGATGAAGCGGGCCAGGGTGACATCGACGTTCTTGGCTTCCAGCGCGCG
>JAYOFM010000174.1:4231-5012 GCA_038117225.1 Rhodospirillales bacterium | reverse complement strand
CCCATGTCCCGCAAGTTGGGAGAATTCAAGGAACGGCGCCCCAGGGTCGATCAGCGCACGCACGCGGTCGCGCGCTAGCAATTTACCGCGCGCCAAATGTTTCGCCCGCGCCTTTTCGCCGCCGCCCTGCTTGATGATGCCGACCGTCGATTTCAGGTCATCGATCGTGGCGCGCATCGCCTTGGCATTGGCCGCGAAGGCATCGCTACTGGCATCAACGGTGGTCGTGTGCTTGCTCATTACTTCTTCGAACGTTCCGTCTGCGGACCATTCTGCTCCATCCAGGCGCCATAACCGCCCTCGATGTGAGCAACGTTGGTCATCCCCATGTCCTTGAGTGCCTTCGTTGCCAACGCTGAACGCCAGTTAGAGCGGCAATATAACAGGTATGTCTTATCATCCTGATCAAAGACGTCACGGTGGTAGGGACTTTGCGGATCCACCCAAAATTCCAGCATGCCACGTGGCGCATGCACGGCGCCGGGGATCATGCCTTCTTTGTCCAACTCCCGCACATCGCGGATATCGACGAAGACGACGTCGTCAGATCCGTGCCGGGCGATGGCATCTGCCGTGGAGATCGTTTCGATTTCAGCCATCGCCTCATCGACCATTTGCTTGACGCCTCGATTAATACTCATGTCGCCTTTCTCCTTCGGTGGTGGCTCACCAGCCGCCAGATTTCATCCAATACTTCATCATCCACATGCGGTCGGATCCCCAGAAGGGTTCCCCGTCAATGATAAAAAACGGCGAGCCGAAGACCCCCTTCTCGAGAGCG
>JAYOFM010000174.1:0-4221 GCA_038117225.1 Rhodospirillales bacterium | reverse complement strand
CTGGCCGTCTCATCCTTGACCCGCTGCTTAAACGCGTCGTCGCCACAGGACTCGGTTAACTTGCTAGCGTCGATACCCAACGGCGCGGCCACGGCAGCGACTTTGTCAACGGACGAAATATCCTCGCCGAGTCCGAAGAAGGTCTTGAAGCATTCAATACCAAAGCGTTTCGCCAACACTGCGTCCTCATCCCACAGCCAATAGAATGCACGCGCCGCCGCAAGGGTAGCGATGGGAAATGGATCCGGCATGGTCCATGGGAGTCCCTGATAGCGTGCCAGACGTTCCCAATCGTGAATGCAGTAAGGCCCCTTTATCGGCTGCGCGGCGAGCGGGGTGTTACCGGTTTCCTTCATGGCCACGCCAAGCATCATTGGATGCCAAACGCAGTCACGTCCGAACGACGATGCCAATTCGTCGATCTTGTCGGCGGCGAAATAAGCGTATGGCGACGAGAAATCGAAATAGAAATCGATGGGATCGGGCATGAATTCCGTTTCCTTAGGTCCGTCGAGGCTACTCGACCCGCTTCCAATGAATATACCAACCCGCGTGGCCGTCCGCCGGGGCACGGTAAAGGGTCAGACGATCGCCTTCCAGGATCGCATGACGTATATGTTCTTGGCCGTGATACGCAGGATCCCAGGACACGTCGACGATATGCACGACCGCACCCTCCTCGACACGATAGCGGCCGCAGTAGCTGATAACGGTCTCCATGGCCCGCGCCTTGTCGGCCTCCGGTGCCGAAAGATGATCGGGCTTTAACGCGGGCCGTCCTTCGCCATGCTCGGTGAATGCCGACATGTGCCCACCTGGCGTATAAATCAGATAGCCCTTGGGGTTTTCGCTGAACGCGCCGGCGTCGAGCTCACCGGTCACCGCGTCTTCGCACACCATACCCGTCAGAATCCAAACGCCAATGACGTCGGTCGCGGAGTCGGGGGCGCGCTTCTCCGACATGGCTTAATCCTCCGAGGCGATAGCGCGGGCGATGACCAGGCGTTGGATGTCGCTGGTGCCCTCATAAATCTGGCAAACGCGGACATCGCGGGCGATGCGCTCGACAGGGAAGTCCTCTACGTAGCCGTAGCCGCCAAGAGTCTGGATGGCATCCGAGCAGACCTTCTCGGCCATCTCGCTGGCGAAGACCTTGGCCATGGAAGCTTCCTTGAGGCAGGGTTGCCCGGCCTCGCGCAGGCGCGCGGCATCCAGCGTCAACCCACGCGCCGCGGCGATGCCGGTCGCCATATCCGCCAGGCGGAAAGCGACAGCCTGATGCTCGATGATAGGTGTGCCCATGGATTGGCGGTCCTTGGCATAGTCCCGAGCACATTCGTAAGCAGCGCGGGCCATGCCAACAGACTGAGCGGCGATACCAATTCGCCCGCCCTCCAGGTTCGACAGCGCAATCTTGTAGCCATCTCCCTCCTCGCCTAGCAGTAGATCGGGCGTCAGACGGCAATCGTCGAAGGCAATCTGCGCGGTGTCGGAGCAGCGCTGGCCCATCTTCTTTTCGACGGACGCAACACGGTACCCCTCTGTCGTCGTCGGCACCAAAAATGCCGAAATGCCCTTCTTACCGGCATCGGGATCGGTGATGGCGAAGGTGAGCATGACATCGGCATACTTTCCCGAGGTTATGAATTGCTTGGTACCGGACAACACGAAGTGGTTGCCGTCACGTCTGGCTCGGCATTTGATAGCCCCCGCATCCGATCCGGCATGCGGTTCGGTCAACGCGAAACCACCGAGCATCTCGCCCCGTGCCAACGGTTTCAGAAAGCGGTCCTTCTGATCCGCCGTGCCGTAATCGACGATGGGCAACTGCGCGACACCGTTGTGCACGCTCATGATGGTCGAGATGGCGCCATCGGCGGCAGCGACCTCTTCCATGGCCAATGCCAACGAAACCATGCCGGTATCGCTTCCGTCGTAGTCCACCGGCGTCAACATGCCCATCAGTCCGAGTTCCGCCATCTCGCCCAATAGCGCTCTCGGGAATTCGGCCGTCCGGTCCCGTTCCGCCGCGCCCGGCGCAATCCTATCCTGTGCGAACGCTCGTGCCGTATCTTGAATTAAGACCTGTTCGTCGCTCAATTGCATGGCTTCACCAGGAATATTCCCCACCACCGTAATCGTAGAAGCGACCAGTGTTGACCATGGACAAACCATCAATGACCCGGCGCATGCCGGTCACGCTCGTCGCCGCATCGATATCGGCCGCACTGGTGCCCATATCGGTTTGCACCCAGCCGGGGTGCATGACCGTGACAGCGATGCCCCGGTCGGCAACGGCCTGGGAAAAATTCTTCATGACCGAGTTCAACGCCGCCTTGGACGAACAATAGATGTACTGACCCGCCGATGTGTTGTCGCCGATGGAACCCATCTTCGAGGAAACGTTGGCGACCTTCTTCATGTCACTAGCGGCCACGTGAGGCGTGAACGCATCGGCGACCAGCAGCGGCGCCATGGTGTTGGTGTGAAAAACCTCCGCCCACGCTTGCAGATCAATCTCGGCAAGCGAATAGCCTCGCGGACCATAGATGCCGGCGTTGTTGATCAGCACATCGATGGCGGTGCCGGACAAATCATCGGCGAGGCGCGCGATCTGGTGTTTGTCGCCAACATCAAGGCCATGCACCTGAATATCACCGTCCAATTTCGCCAATTCGCCCGGCGCGATGGGATTGCGACAGGTGGCGATGACGGTCCAGCCGCCATCGGCGTACTGACGGGTGAATTCAAGGCCGAGACCGCGATTGGCGCCGGTGACCAAGACAGTCGGCATCCGGTTATTCTCCTCTGTTGCTTTCGTCGTCGTGGGTTCGCGCCGTGACTTCGATTTCGATCTTCATTCGGTCGTCAACCAAGGCCGAGACAACGGTGGTGTTGGCTGGTCGTGCATCAGCGCACCATTTGCCGACGATTGGAGCGATGACCTCAAAGTCATCCTTAGACGCGATGAAGACGCGAATACGCACCATGTCGGCCATGTGGACGCCGCAATTGGCAAGGGCATCGCGAATGTTGCGAAAGCATTGTTCCGTCTGTTCGGCGACGTCGTCGGAAATGCTGCCCGCCGCGTAATCGAATCCAGTGGTGCCGGAAACGAAGATCCAGTCACCGTCCCGCACGGCCCGGGAATAGCCAGCCAATTCCTCGAACACTGAACCGCTGGAATAGAATTTTCGCGCCATCTCAATTGACCCTTTCGATCGCTAGGGCGGTTGCCTCGCCGCCGCCGATGCACAGGCTGGCGACCCCCCTGGTCAATCCATGTTTTTCCATCGCTGCCACCAGTGTCACCACGATGCGCGCGCCCGAGGCGCCAACCGGATGGCCAAGGGCGCAAGCGCCGCCGTGGATATTGACCTTGTCATGAGGCAAATCGAGAGCGCGCATCGCCGCCATGGTGACAACGGCAAATGCCTCATTGATTTCGAATAGATCGACATCGCTTGCCGGCCATCCCGTCTTCTCCAAGACCTTTTCAATGGCACCGATGGGCGCGGTGGTGAACCAACAGGGTTCATTGGCGTGTGTCGAATGGGCGCGTATCACCGCGGCAGGCTTCAATCCCCGCGCCTCGGCCTCCGACCGACGCATCAAGACCAGCGCCGCGGCGCCGTCCGAAATGGATGACGAATTCGCCGGCGTCACCGTGCCATCCTTGCGAAAGGCCGGCCGAAGGGTCGGTATCTTCACGATGTTGGCGTTGAACGGCTGTTCGTCGCGTTCGATCAACGTGTCACCCTCGCGGCCCTTTACTGTCAGGGCAATCGTTTCGGCGGCGAAGCTGCCGTCTTCGTTAGCCCGTTTGGCGCGGGCCAGACTCTCTATGGCGAAGGCATCCTGCGCCTCGCGGGTAAACTGGTAGTGTTCGGCGGTGTCCTCGGCGAACGATCCCATCAACTTTCCAGGCTCGTAGGCATCTTCCAGGCCGTCCAGGAACATGTGGTCCTTGACCTCACCGTGGCCGAGCCGGAGGCCATCGCGAACCTTTGGCAGGATGTACGGCGCATTCGACATACTCTCCATGCCACCGGCAACCATGACCGAACCAGTGCCGGCCAACAGTCCATCGTGGGCCAGCATGGCCGCCTTCATGCCCGATCCGCACATCTTGTTGATGGTCGTGGCGCCAACAGAATCCGGAATGCCGCGGTGGTGAACCAACAGGGTTCATTGGCGTGTGTCGAATGGGCGCGTATCACC
>JAYOFM010000173.1:0-5064 GCA_038117225.1 Rhodospirillales bacterium | reverse complement strand
CGAGATAGGGCAGCCCCGGCTTGACCATGACCATGTCGGCGCCCTCGGCGATGTCAAGGGCCACCTCGCGCAGTGCCTCGTCGCCGTTGGCCGGGTCCATCTGGTAGGTCTTCTTGTCGCCCTTCAACGCACCGCTGGAGCCCACCGCGTCGCGGAACGGACCGTAAAAGGCGGAGGCGTACTTGGCGGCGTAGGACATGATCGCCACATCCTGAAATCCGGCGCCGTCCAGGGCGCCGCGAATGGCGCCGACGCGGCCGTCCATCATGTCAGACGGCGCCTGCACGTCGCAGCCGGCCGCGGCCTGAGCCAGGGCCTGCTTGCACAAAACCTCAACGCTTTCGTCGTTCAGGACGATCCCGTCGCGCACCAACCCGTCCTGACCGTCGGAATTGAACGGGTCCAGCGCCACGTCGCACATGACGCCAAGATCGGGCAGCGCCGTCTTTAGCGCACGCACGGCACGGCAGACCAGATTATCCGGATTGACCGCCTCGCGCGCGTCCGGGGTCTTCAGCGCCGGATCGGTATAGGGAAACGGCGCCACCATGGGAATTCCGAGATCGCGCGCTTCCCTGGCCGCCTCGACCAGACGGTCGATGGTCAGACGATTGACGCCAGGCATGGAGGGGATCGGTTCAGCCTTGCTCTCGCCGTCAATGACGAAGACCGGCAGGATCAGATCGGCGGCGCTGAGCCGGTTCTCCGCCACCAGATCGCGCAGCCACGCGGTGCGCCGGTTCCGACGCATGCGGGTCATGGGAAAGCGTGCTTCGGGTACGCGCTGGCTCACGTCGTGAAAGCTCCTCATCCCATAATCCGCGCCTGCGCGCGACCATACGCGGCGCACAAGGTTCCCGGAAGTACCATAATTGTCAATGTTACCGGGGCCGGTTTCATGGCACATTGCGCCCCGCGCATTTTGGTCCAGGGTCCCTGTCACCATGCCATTGCACGCAATCGTCGCCGCCGCGTTGCTTGCGGTCATGCCATCGCCCGCCAGCGCCTTGAATTTCTATACGGTGTCTTTCACGGGCGGTGACGGCACGCGGCTTTCGGCCCTCTACGCCAGGCCACCAAGGCCGACGCCCGTTGCCGCCGTGGTCATTCTCCACGGCTGCGGTGGGCTATGGAGCGGTACCGGCGATCTAAAAGCGCGCGAAGCGGCGTGGGCGGAAATCCTGCACGACGAGGGGTATGCGGTGCTCCTGGTCGACAGTTTCGGGTCGCGGAATCTCGGCTCCCTGTGCCGCGTCCGGGATCGCCCGGTGAAACCTGACCGCGAGCGGCCACGGGATGCCTACGCCGCGCTGCAATGGTTGCAGGGAAAGTCCGAAATCCGCCATGACCGGGTGGCCCTAGCCGGCTGGTCGAACGGCGCCATGACAATGCTGTGGACGGCGTGGCGCGACACGCCGGCGCGTCCCGCGGGTTTGCGGCATGATTTCGTCGCCGCGGTCGGCTTTTACCCCGGCTGCGACACGCTTCGCCGCCAGATTCCCGACTACCGCGTCGCCATGCCGACGCTGCTGCAGTTGGGCGCCGAAGACAACTGGACGCTGCCGAATCCGTGTCTCGATCTGGCGCGCGAGGCAATGGCGCGCGGGGGCGCCGAGATCATCGCCGATGTGCATGCCGGCGCGGTACATGGCTTTGACCATCCCGGTTCGATGCCACGCGAGGTGACAACACGAAATTCGGCCTATGCCAGCTGCGAAAAGCGGGTCAAAGTAGGCACCCACGAATTGGCGCGTGACGCCGCCATCTCGCGAACCAAGGCGTTTCTTGCGAGATTTCTGCGGAATTGACGCACTGGCCAGGCGGCGGTGACGGAGTGGACCCAAATGCCGGCAGATCGCCATCTGATTTATTTCGCCGACCCCATGTGTTCCTGGTGCTGGGGTTTTTCGCCGGTGATCGAGCGGGTGAGCGCTGAATTCGCCGACCGGCTGCCGGTCCGGGTGATGATGGGCGGTCTTCGGCCGGGCACCGTCGAGCCGATGAGCGCGCGCGACAAGGCGTATGTCGGCGAGCACTGGACGCACGTGCAGGAGGCCTCCGGTCAGCGGTTCGATTTCGCCTTCTTCGAGCGCGAGGGCTTCATTTACGACACCGAACTGGCATGTCGCGGCGTCGTCGCCGCACGCCGCATCGACGAGACCAAGGCGCTGACGTTCCTCGGTCACGTTCATCGCCACTTCTACGCTCTCAACCGTGATGTGACGAATGCCGATGAACTATTTGAAATCGCTACGGAAGTTGATATCGATGAGGAGACGTTTCGAGACACCTATCGGGATGAACTGACTGACCACGAAACGAAGGCGGATATTCACTTCGCCCAGTCATCGGGGATTACCGGATTTCCCACCCTGATCGCTGTCGAGGACGGTAAGGCGGTTGGCGCGGTGACCATCGGCTACCGGCCGTGGGACGCCATCAGGCCGATCCTTGAGGACTGGGTGAAACAGGGGACCGCGTGAGCCAAATGCCATCTTTACGAAATTTTCGATTTAGCTTACGTTTACGTAAACGGAAAGTATGCACGTGTGCCGGCATCGATCTGCCGGCAAAGGGAGCCGCCCATGCCCGATGATTCCAGTCGTCCAAATGCCGACGCGCCCGTAACAGCCTACAAGCCGCGTAATCCGGTTCGCTTCGTCACCGCCGCCAGCCTGTTCGACGGGCACGATGCGTCGATCAACATTATGCGGCGCATCCTGCAGGCCGGCGGGGTCGAGGTCATCCACCTGGGTCACAACCGGTCGGTCGACGAAGTGGTGACCGCCGCCGTGCAGGAGGACGTGCAGGGCATCGCCGTCAGTTCCTACCAGGGCGGCCATGTGGAGTATTTCAAATATATGGTAGATCTGCTGCGCCAGCGCGGCCGGCCTGATATCAAGATCTTCGGCGGTGGCGGCGGCGTCATCGTGGCGCCCGAAGTGCGGGACCTGGAGGACTACGGCATTTCCCGCATCTACTCGCCCGACGACGGCCACCGGCTCGGCCTGCAGGGCATGATCTGGGACATGATCGAGCGCTCGGACGATGATCTCGCGGCCGAACTGCCGGCGGACCTGAAGGGCCTGCTGGGCGGCGATCACGCGGCGCTGGCCCGTATCATTACCGGGCTGGAAACCGGCCGCCTGCCGTCCGATTTGGTCGACGGCATCCGCGATGCCGCCCAAAAGAACGAGAAGACCCCGGTGCTCGGCATTACCGGCACCGGCGGCGCCGGCAAATCTTCGCTGACCGACGAGCTGATCCGCCGCTTCAGGCTGTATTCCGCGGATCCGTCGATCGCCGTCATCGCCATCGATCCGACCCGGCGCAAGACCAACGGCGCCTTGCTCGGCGATCGCATCCGCATGAATGCCATCGACACGCCCAGCATCTACATGCGCTCGCTAGCGACACGGGATGCCAAATCAGAGGTACCCGAGGCGCTGACGGACATCATCGCCGCCTGCAAGGCCGCGGGGTTCGACCTAGTAATCGTTGAAACCCCCGGCATCGGCCAGGGAGACGCCGCCATCGTCGACAGCGCCGATGTCTCGCTCTACGTCATGACGCCGGAATTCGGCGCTGCCAGTCAGCTTGAGAAGATCGAGATGCTGGACCATGCCGACGCCGTCGCCATCAACAAGATGGACCGCAAGGGCGCCCTCGACGCGCTGCGCGACGTGCGCACGCAGGGCCAACGCAACCGCGAGGCCTTCGGCTCGTCACCGGAAGACATGCCAGTATTCGGTTGCATGGCGTCAAAATTCGCCGATATCGGCGTCACCACGCTGTATCAGAACCTGATCAGTCAGTTCCGCGCCAAGGGGTTGCGGGATATTTCGTCGACGCTGCCCCCGCTGAGCGTAACCTCATCAGAACCGGGCCGCGGTATCGTTCCGGGGGAACGGGTGCGTTATCTGGCGGAAATCGCCGAGACCGTGCGCGAATACCACCAGACCATCGCCGAGCAATCGCAAATCGCGCGCGAACGCCAGCAGCTTACGGAATCGCAGCGCATGCTGACCGAAACCGGCGGCGACGGGCAGGAGCTCGACGCCTTGATCGCTGCGCGAGAGGACGCCTTGGACCCGCGCGCGCGTAAACTGTTGGAAATCTGGCCGACCGTGCGTGAAAGCTACGCTGGCGAGGAATACGTGGTCAAAATCCGTGACAAGGAAATCCGCACGCCGCTGAAACGCAAGACCCTGTCCGGCAACGAGATTTCCCGTGTCGCCTTGCCCAGCTATAAGGACCACGGCGAACTGCTGAAGTGGCTGTTGAAGGAAAACCTGCCCGGCAGTTTCCCCTATACCGCCGGGGTTTTCGCCTTCAAGCGCGACGGCGAGGATCCGACACGCATGTTCGCCGGCGAGGGTGATCCGTTCCGCACCAATTCGCGGTTCAAATTCCTGTCCAAGGATTCGCCGGCCAAGCGGCTGTCGACGGCATTTGATTCCGTCACGCTCTATGGTTTCGATCCGGATGAACGCCCGGATATCTATGGCAAGGTCGGCAATTCCGGCGTTTCCATTGCCACCCTGGAGGATATGCGCGTCCTCTACGACGGTTTCGATCTCTGCGATCCGGCGACCTCTGTTTCCATGACCATCAATGGCCCCGCGCCAACCATCCTGGCGATGTTCATGAACACCGCCATGGACCAGCAAATCGCCCGTTTCGAGGGGGAAAACGGCCGCCAGCCGACCGACGAGGAAATAGAGAAAATTCAGGCTTGGGTCTTGGAAAACGTCCGCGGCACCGTGCAGGCCGATATCCTGAAGGAGGATCAGGGGCAGAATACCTGCATCTTCTCGACCGAGTTCGCGCTCAAGATGATGGCCGACATTCAGGAATATTTCGTCCACCACAATGTGCGGAATTTCTATTCGGTGTCCATATCCGGCTATCACATCGCCGAAGCCGGCGCCAATCCGATCAGCCAGCTGGCGTTCACCATGGCCAACGGCTTCACCTTCGTCGAAGCGTATCTGGCGCGCGGCATGCAGATCGACGACTTCGCGCCCAACCTGTCGTTCTTCTTCTCCAACGGCATGGACCCGG
>JAYOFM010000172.1:4548-5125 GCA_038117225.1 Rhodospirillales bacterium | reverse complement strand
ATTTTGACCTAGATCAATGCCCTACAGCGGCATTGTGTCGATGATGCGCCATGCTCGCACCCTTTAACGTGCCCGGCGATTTCAATTCCAGCAAGCAGGAGTTACCGAAGATGAAGTCCAGGACCCACCGGTTACTCAGAAACACCTTTGCCGCCCTCACAATCAGCGCCATGGCGACCGCCGCAACCATCGCCGCCGCGCATGGACCCGGTCCGGGAGGCGGCGCCCCCCCCGGCGCTGGCCCCGGGTATGGCATGGGCGCCGGCCCTGGTGCCGGCATGGGGCACGGATATGGGCAAGGTTATGGCATGGACCCTGGCTACGGGCGAGGTTATGGCCACGGCTATGGCATGGGACCCGGTATGGGTCGAGGTTACGGCCAAGGTTATGGTGGTCAAGGCCATGGCATGGGCCAGGGCTACGGGAACTATGGCCATGGCTGTGATGGGCCTGGTGGCACGGTGCTGAATGCCGGTCTTGATACGGAAGCGGCCAAGGCGATGATCGAACGCCAACTCGCCATGCGCGGCAATCCACGCGTCAAGGTCGGCGAAGTAAAGGAAGTCAACGATGATAC
>JAYOFM010000172.1:3241-4538 GCA_038117225.1 Rhodospirillales bacterium | reverse complement strand
CATTGTTATACGCCTACGATTCCTCGGCCGCAGATGACACCATCACCGTCGATATTGTCACCCAGGCCGAGGGCGCCCTGGTCGACCAGTTGACCATCGACCGCCACACCGGCCGCATGCTGCGCCGGCGCTAAATCGGGAGAAACAAACAATGTGGGGCAATGGATACGGCCACGGCTATGGCCAGGGACACGGCTGGATGGGTGATGGATTTTGGTTCGGCGGCTTGATTCACGGCGTGCTTGGCGTCGTCGTTACCATTGTGGTCGCCGTCGCCGCGGTTGCGCTGGTTCGCTTCCTATGGCGGCTCGGCAGCGACGCCGCAGGCGCAACGACCTCCGCAACGGTGCAGGCCAGCGACGCTCTCGCCGCGCTCGACATGCGATATGCCCGTGGCGAAATCGAGCGCGACGACTACCTGCAACGGCGCAGTGACTTGGACACCCCGGCGCTAGGCTGATCGCGCGTCGTCGCCTAACCGTGAATCGCCACAAGTACCGGGATCGCGTATGGTCCCAGCATGACCTTGGCAAGGTTTTGGAACCGGCGGAGTATGATGGCCGCCAACGCTCGGGCGGGCGCTCCACCCATATTTAATGGTAAGCGCCGCCCCTTCATCATCGTCCGACCACCGACCCGCGTACCATCAACAACGTTCACCAACGAAAAGAACGGCATCCTCAACCTCGACCGCTTCAATGGACGCGTGCTGTTGGTCAATTTTTGGGCGACATGGTGTCCGGCCTGCCTGCACGAACTCCCCGATCTCGACCAACTGCAACGGCTAATGGCCACGGATGGCTTAGAGGTCGTGGCCATCAACCTGGATATCGAGGGCACCCGTCTGGCGCGGCCTTACTTCCAACGCCTGAATATTCGTAGTCTACCGCTCTACCTCGATCCTACGGGACATACCGCCGAAGCCTTCGGCCTACGCGAAGGCCTGCCTTGGACCTTCGTCATCGATCGCGATGGCTTGATCCAAGGTTACCTGATGGGTGCCGCCGATTGGAGCAGCGACGATGGAATTCGATTGCTCAGGCATTACCTCGGATGACGCCCGTCTAGCCGCGTGTTACCGTTTGCCACCATGACGAGTCGCTATGCCCTTCCCCTTCTGATCGCTGTCCTCTTCGCCGCCCTGCCAGCGCGCGCGGCAAAGGACACATTGGTCATCGGCATCACTCAGTACCCGTCGTCTTTCCATCCGAATATCGATACGATGCTGGCCAAATCCTATGTGCTGGCATTGGCGCGGCGGCCGATCACGGTTTACGACAAGGATTGGACACTGGTG
>JAYOFM010000172.1:0-3231 GCA_038117225.1 Rhodospirillales bacterium | reverse complement strand
CTGGTGTGCATGCTGTGCACCGAATTGCCAACCATCGAGAACGGTTTAGCCAGGAAAGAGACGACGCCCGACGGCAAGAGCGGCATCGCGGTCACCTACAAGATCAACCCTCGGGCGGTTTGGGGCGATGGCATGCCGGTTACCGCCGCCGATGTTCGCTTCACATGGGAAGTCGGCCGCCACCCAAAATCCGGGGTGAGCAATACGGAATTCTACCGTTCGCTCTACAAGATCGATGAAATTGATCCGAAAACGGTGACCCTCCATTTCGACAAACTGACGTTCCGCTACAACGACATCTCCGGCTTTGAACTACTGCCGGCGCATATAGATGCAAAGAATTTCGCTGAGCCGGCAGAATACAAGAACCGCACGGCCTACGATACCGACACCACCAACCCCGGGCTCTATTTCGGTCCCTACCGCATAGCCGAGGCGGCGACGGGCTCGCACGTGGTGTTGGAGCGCAATCCCACATGGTGGGGCAAGGCTCCAGCCTTCAAGCGGATCACCGTTCGCGTCATTGAGAACACCGCGGCATTGGAAGCCAACCTGCTTTCTGGCGGCATCGACATGATCGCGGGCGAGTTAGGGCTGACCATCGATCAGGCAATCGCCTTCGCCAAGCGCCACGGCAAACGCTACAGTGTGATCTTCAAGCCGGGCTTGATTTACGAACATATCGATCTGAACCTCGACAATCCTGCTCTCGCCGACCGGCGGGTGCGCCAGGCCCTGATTCTCGGCATCGACCGCGACGCAATATCTTCGAAATTGTTCGAAGGCCGGCAACCGGTGGCGCATTCAAACGTCAATCCGCTGGATTGGGTCCACGCCGCCGACGTGCCGACGTACAAGCTCGACGTCAAAAAGGCGGCGGCGCTGCTGGATGCCGCCGGCTGGACGTCGATGAAGAATGGCATTCGACACAATGCCACCGGCGAACCCTTGCAGCTGACGATCATGACCACCGCCGGAAATCGGTCGCGCGAACTTGTGGAACAGGTATTGCAGAGTCAGTGGCGGCGCATCGGGATAGATGTTCGCATCAAGAACGAACCGGCGCGGGTGTTCTTCGGCAAGACCGTGACAGAACGCCGATTCCCCGCCATGGCCATGTACGCATGGCTGTCGTCACCTGAATCCGTGCCACGCACCACCTTGCATTCGGAAGCGGTCCCGACCGCCGACAACAACTGGGCGGGCCAGAACTACATGGGCTTCCGTAACGCCGAGGTCGATACCTTGATCGAAGCGATCGAGGTGGAACTGGACCGCGGCAAGCGAAAGACTATGTGGAATCGTCTACAGCATATCTACGCCACTGAATTACCCGTGCTGCCGCTCTATTTCCGCGCCAACGCCTACGTTTTGCCCAAATGGCTGTCCGGAATCGAGCCAACTGGCCACCAATATACGACGACTCTGTGGATCGAGAACTGGATCGTAGAATGATGTCCAGCGACGACGTCGCGATCCGGCCAATGCAGGCAGCGGATATCGCTGTCGTTAAAGGCCTCTGCCACGATCTCGGATACTCACCTTCGCCGAACCAAATCACAGAACGCTTGACGCTGATGACGGCGAGTCCCGAGCATCATCTCCTCGTCGCCGTGATACCGGATGGAACGGTGCTTGGTTTTCTCCATGCTTTTATCAAGCGGATGCTGGAAGACGCCCCGCAAGCGCAAGTGCAGGCCATTGCGACCGTTGCCGAGGCGCGCGGGCGCGGAATCGGTTCGCGTCTGCTCGCGGCGGCGGAAAATTGGGCGCGCCAACAAAACCTTGACCTCGTCACAATCTATTGCGCGGAACATCGAACGGAAACGCACGCCTTCTATGCCGCAAGAGGATATGATCTGACTGTTCGATCCTCACGGTTCCAGAAACGCCTCGATTAGGCGTACCATTGGCGCCATGGCCCGATTTCTCCTCAGCCGCCTTCTGCAGTCGATCGTTGTTCTGGCGGTCATGTCGTTCGTTATCTATGCGTTGATCGGATTGATGCCGGGCGACCCGGTCGACCTGATGATCTCCGCAGATCCCAACATGACGTCGGCCGACGCTGCGCGGCTGCGCGTGCTCTACGGGCTCGACCGGCCATTGACGGAACGCTACGGCAATTGGCTTGCATCAGCACTTGGCGGTGACTTCGGTTTCTCGCGCGGCCACGCCAGGCCGGTCATGGAAGTCATCGCCCCCGCGCTCGGCAACACGTTGATCCTGCTCGGCCTGAGTTTCTCACTTGCGGCCTCAATCGCGCTGGTCGCCGGCATCTGGGCCGCCGCCAAACCGTATTCGGTTCGCGATTATTCCATCAACCTGGTTGCCTTCGCCGGCATTTCGATGCCTCCCTTCTGGCTGGCGTTGCTGTTGATCTTGGTTTTCGCTGTGATCTTCGGCGTGCTGCCCGCCGGCGGGACCGGTGCCGCGGGCGGCGCTGAGGGCTTTTGGCAGCACGCGCAATACCTGGTGCTCCCGGTAGCCAGCCTGACAATCGCCAGCGTCGGCGGTCACACGCGCTATGTCCGTGCCTCAATGATCGAAACCCTGCGCCAGGATTACATTCGAACCGCGCGCGCCAAGGGTCTCGATAGGCGTGGCATCATCATCGGTCACGCGCTCCGTAACGCCATGATCCCGGTTGTCACTATCCTTGCGCTGGATTTTGGCACGCTATTTTCTGGTGCCTTGATCACTGAAACCGTGTTCGCCTACCCGGGCATGGGCAAGCTCATCTTTGATGCCATCATGGGCAATGATTTCAATCTTGCGCTGGTGGCATTGTTGTTCGCGACCCTGGTGACATTGACCGGTAACTTCCTTGCCGATGTCGCCTACGGCGCTCTCGACCCCCGCATCTCGCTTGGCGAGGCCGCCGTATGAGCACCGCCACGACCAATGCTGCCCCTGGTATGCGCGTGGAAACACCATTGTTGCTGGCTTTCCGGCGATTTCGCCGTCATCGGCTGGCAATGGCAAGCGCGGGCATCCTCATCATACTCGCGACGCTCGGGTTGTCAGCGCCGCTGGTCGAGGCTGCGTTAGGGCTAGACGCCAACGCCACCGACCTATTCGCGCGATTCGAACCACCGTCGGCGACCCATCCCCTGGGCACCGACGAACTTGGCCGCGATGTTTTGACTCGCCTCCTCTACGGTGGTCGGGTCTCGCTTTTCATCGGCCTCGCCGCGGCAATGGCCGCGGCAGTGTTCGGCACGGCCATCGGTC
>JAYOFM010000171.1:0-5125 GCA_038117225.1 Rhodospirillales bacterium | reverse complement strand
TGGCTCGGGGGCCGCCTACGTGGTCTTCGGCAATTCCCAGGGCGCGGATCCCAGCCTGACCCTGACCGCCATCGCCGGCGGCGACGGTTCAAAGGGCTTCAAGATCGAAGGCGTTGCCACCGGCGATCACCTCGGCAACAGCGTCGCCAACGCGGGCGACGTCAACGGCGACGGTTTCGACGACATCATCCTCGGCGCACCGGACGTCTACTCCACGGGTGCCGCGAACGCGGGCGCCGCCTACGTGCTCTACGGCAAGGACAGCAACTTCGGTGCCGTCGTCGACCTGGCCGCCCTCAACAGCACCGCGGGCTTCAAGATCACCGGCAGCACGGCCGATGGCCAGTTTGGCCGCTCGGTCCATAGCGCCGGCGACATCAATGGGGACGGCCTGGACGACCTGATTATCGGCGAACCGGAAGTCGGGGGAGGCGTGGGCGATACCGGCAACGCCTATGTCCTGTTCGGCAAGACCACGGGCCTGACCGATATTACCACGGCGGCGATCTCCGGAGCCGCGGGCTTCAGGATCAGTGGAATTGCGGACGGCGACTACACCGGCTTCGATGTCAGCGGCGCGGGCGACGTCAACGGCGACGGCTTCGACGACCTGCTGGTTGGCGCGCAGAACGCGGACCCGAACCTGGAGACTGAAGCTGGGCGGTCCTATGTGCTCCTCGGCAAGGCCTCCGGCTTCACCGATATCAGCCTGTCGGCCATTGTCGGCGGCGCGGGGGTCGACGGTTTTGTCATCGACGGCGTTGATCAGAACGACTTAATGGGCAGTGCCCTAAGCGGCGCCGGGGATATCAACGGCGACGGATTCGACGATTTCATCGTCGCCGCCTACTCGGCCGATTCGAACGCCAACACCTACGCTGGCGAGGCCTATGTGGTGTTCGGCAAGAGCGCGTCCTTCGGCGCCAGCCTGAACGTGTCCACGCTCGATGGATCCACGGGTTTCTCCATCGCAGGTGCGGACGGCAACAACAACTTGGGTTACTCCGTCAGCGCCGCCGGCGATTTCAACGGCGACGGGTTCGACGACCTGATTGTCGGTGCGTCCAACGCCTACAGTCATGGCGATGTCCAGTCGGGCGGCGGCTACGTGCTCTTCGGCAAGGCGGGCGGGTTCGCATCCGAGATCACACTCACCGATGCCAATCCCACGGATGTGCTGGAGCTGTTCGGCGGCATCAGCGGCCAGGCCGGTTCTTCCGTCAGTGGTGCCGGCGACGTCAACGGCGACGGTTTCGACGACCTAGTCATAGGCGCCTTCAACGCTTCCAACGAAGGCACCAGTTACCTTGTCTACGGCTACGACGTCCACGGCGAGGTGGACACCATCGGCACCTCGGCGGCCGAGATCCTGATCGGCGGCGCAAACGACGACAGTCTGACCGGCGGCGGTGGCGCGGACGTGCTGCGCGGCGGTGCCGGTGACGACACGCTGATCGTCGGCGACAATGCTTTCCAGCGCATTGACGGTGGCGGCGGGCAGGATGTGCTAAAACTCGACGGAACATTCAACCTCGATCTGGTGGCCCAGATGGCCAACAACTTCATCTCGGGCATCGAGGAAATCGACATGGACAACGGCCTCGCCAATACCCTCGACATCGACTTCTTCTCCGTGCTCGATATCGGTGAGGCCATCGACCGAATTGTCGGCGAGGCCGACATGCTGGTGGTCTCCGGCGACGGCAACGACACGGTCAACCTGGAAGGCGGCGATACCGGCGCCTGGGCGGCCCGCGAGACACAGCCGACGCAGGCTTCCAACGCCGGCTATACCGTCTATGATCACAACGAGTCAGAGGCCAGCGTCGCCGTGCAGAACGGCATCAACGTGAACCTGACGTAACGACCTAAAGAAAAAGAGGCGAGGGCAGGGGGAATGGCAAACAAGACGGCCGGCAAGAACGCGCCGGCTAGAAAATCCAGCGCGGCCAAGGCATCGGCCCGTCAATCGAAGGCGGATGCCTTGGAACATCCGGCCGCCGAGGCACCGCCATCGCAGGACAAGATTACCGATTCCCCCGCCGACAGTTCCGCGGGGTGCGGTGTTACCGCATCCCGGCATTTCAATTCATGGATGGCAAGCCTTCGGCTGTCGCTGGCCTTCACCACTTATCAAGCGGGCAAGTTGTTCCTGGCTGGCCTCAACCCGGAAACCGGACGTCTCGCCATCGAAGAGCGCACGGTCGATCGCTGCATGGGAATCGCGGTGCAGGGTAATGGGCTTTACGTCGCCTCGCGCTATCAGATTTGGCGGTTCGAGAACGCCTTGCCGCGGGGGCAGGCGCAAGACGGCTATGATGCGGTTTACGTCCCCAAGGCGAGCCACGTCACCGGCGATATCGACACGCACGAGATGGCGGTCGACGGTGATGGCCGGCTGATCTTTGTCAACAGTCTGTTCAGTTGTCTCGCGCGGCTCAGCCGCGATTACAGTTTCCACCCGATCTGGCAGCCGTCATTCATCAGCAGCCTGGCGCCGGAGGACAGGTGCCACCTGAATGGGATGGCTCTGGTCGATGGAGTACCCGCCTACGTGACGTCGATTTCCACGTCCGACGTCACCGATGGCTGGCGCGATCGTCGGACCGATGGCGGCGTCGTTATTGACGTGCGCTACAACGAGGTCATCTGCGAAGGCCTATCCATGCCGCATTCGCCGCGCTGGCACGACGGAAAATTGTGGCTGCAGGAATCCGGCACCGGGTATCTTGGCTACGTGGACCCCGAGGAGGGACGGTTCGAGCCGGTGGTGTTCTGCCCCGGCTACATGCGCGGCATGGCGATCACCAACAATTTCGCCGTCGTCGCCATCTCCAAGGCCCGTGAGGCGCACTCCTTCGGCGGCTTGAAACTGGAAGATAATCTCAAGGAACGGGAGGCGGATGCGCGCTGCGGTCTGTTGGTGGTGGAATTGAACAGTGGCAGCATCGTCCATTGGCTGCGCCTGGAGGGTATCGTCGAGGAACTGTTCGATGTCGCCGTTCTTCCCGGCGTCATTCGGCCGCGTGCCGTTGGTTTCATGAACGACGAAATTGCCCGCACCATCAGCCTGCCGCCGATCGAGGCCACCGACATGGTGGCCCGTTAGGCTTTCAAGGCTTCGGCGACGAAATCCAACCGGTCCTGACCCCAGAAGACCTCATCGCCGATAATGTAGGTGGGGCAGCCGAAGACGCCGCGCTCGACGGCTTCGGATGTGTTGGCACGGAACTGATCCTTAACGCCGTCGCCGGCGGCCGCGGCGAGTAACGCGGCACCGTCAAAGCCGGCTTTCTCGGCGATTTCACGCAGGGCTGTCTCGTCGGAGATATCCCGATCTTCGACCCACACACCGCGCATGAATGCCGCAGCGAGCCGCAGCGGTTCGCCGTCGCCGTGAGCCTCCGCGATCACCATGCGGTTGGCGGTGATATCCGATACCGGAAAGTGTGGTGGGTCGATGTTCAATGTGGTGAGCCCCAGCCGGCGCTTCCATCGCGTCATTTCTTGGAAGCGATAAGCCTTCCGCTGCGCGGAGCGCTTGGCCGCCGGCGTGCCCCCGGTGAGTTCGAATACCTTGCCGATGTGAATTGGCTTGATGCGAATTTCGGCGGCGCCTTGCGCCGCTATCTCGACGAATCGGTCGTGCCCAATGAAGGTCCACGGCGAAATCATGGTGACAAAGTAGTCGATGATGACAGTCATCGTGCTCCCCCTGGCGCTCGCTACCCCCACAACATGCCTTTCAACAGCACGAATCGTCAACGCGCAGAGAAAAAATGTCGCGGATACGCAAATATTAGCTCAAGTGTTCGCAAATCGAATACTTCCTGTTGACATGCGATGCTACCCGGGCCAACACTTTTGCAAACGCTGAAAAGGCGCCCTGGGTTTTGCACGGACAATTCCGCGCCTTGGTCCGGGAAATTCGGCCAGGGAGGCGATGAGAGGCAACTGCCTGAACAAAAGGGGCGAATCCGATGCAAGGCTTGCCACGCAACGGCCAAACAGTTTTCGAGGTTTCAATTTACAACCGCGAAGTTCGGTCGTTGGTTAAAGAAAACCAACACCATCAGTTCTTTGATGATCATTGGGCCGATTCCCAGATTCGCGATATCTGCGCCGAGTCCGAGGAGGAGGCGCGAGCCTTGATCACCAAGCGATACCCCCCTGATGACGGTTTCGTCATTGAGCGAGTCGCTGCGGCCTGATTCCTTGCCGAGAGGCTTGCTTTAGGCCTTCGAAGTGCTGTCTCGCTCGGTGTCTCGCAGGTCCTTTCGTTTGATCTTTCCAGTCGATGTCAGCGGCATTTCATCGATAAACTCGACGAGCCGCGGGTATTCGTGCGCGCTGAGGCGGGTTTTCACGAAGGCGCGCAATTCCTCCTCCAGTTCCGGGCTGCCGTTGACGCCGGGCATGGGCTTGATGAAAACCTTGACGATTTCGGTGCGCAGGGGGTCGGGCACGCCGATGGCGGCGGCGAGAGAGACCTTGGGATGCTTCGTCAGGCAGTCCTCGATTTCGCCGGGACCGATGCGATAGCCAGCCGACGTAATGACATCGTCGTCGCGGCCGACGAACCAGAAGAATCCGTCCTCGTCCATGCGGCCCTGATCGCCCATGGGCCACCAATCACCGATGTATTTTTCCACCGTTTCCTGCTCTTTATTCCAATAGTGCAAGAGCATCACCGGGTCCGGCCGCTTGACGGCGATCTGGCCTTCCTCGCCCGGCGCCCGTTCATTGCCCGCATCATCGATGATGGCGACCCGGTGGCCGGGTATGGGGCGACCCATGGAGCCCGGTTTGGCTGTCATGCAGGCGTCGTTATTCGCCAGCACCAGATTGCACTCAGTCTGGCCGTAGAACTCGTTGAAGCTGACGCCGAGCGCTTCCCGCCCCCAGGCCAGCAGTTCCGCACCCATGGGCTCGCCGGCGACGGCGACGGATCGCAGATTGACGCCAAACCGCTCGGGATTGGCGACCTCGCGCATGACCTTCAATGCTGTCGGGGGCATGAAGGTGTTGCGGACTCCGAAATCGCCCATCAAGCGTAGCGCTTCCTCGGGATCATACTTGGCCGCCCGATGGAGGTGTATTCGAACCCCGCGCCGGCCATTTCATC
>JAYOFM010000170.1:0-5222 GCA_038117225.1 Rhodospirillales bacterium | reverse complement strand
CGACCGACGCCCTCGGCCACCGGAATCTGGCGATTGGAAATACTCGTCAGGTCATCGGCAATATTGTCGATGAGATGCATCGAATAAAGCGCCGCCGACACCATCAATAGCAGCGTCACCAGCGCGATGCTGAAGATTTTCTGGCCGACGTTAAGAGTCATTGCCCGATCCCGAAATTTCGATCGCCAGTATGGCCGATGAGATTGGCAATGATACGACCTCTAAACCACCGGCGACAGACCGCCATCGACGTTAATCGCGGTCCCGGTGACGTAGGATCCGGCGTCGGAAGCCAGGAAGCACGCAACATTGGCAAATTCCTCCGCCGTGCCGACGCGGCCCATGGGCAGGGTCTCGCCGACCTCGGCATAGTAGTCGTCGATGGAGCGGCCTTCGGCGGCGGCGCGGCGCACCCATTGGTCGCTTTCGATGCGGCCCACGTGGACGCTGTTGACCAGGACGTTGTGAGGCGCGCCCTCGCCGGCCAGCACCTTGGTCAGCGCCATGCCGGCGGCACGGCTGACGGCGGTCGGCGCGCCGCCGCCCGGCGGCGCCTTGGCACCGGTGTTCAGCACGTTGATGATGCGGCCCCAGCGACGCTCGATCATGCCCGGCATGGCCAAGCGGCAAAGCCGGATGGCGCCGAACAGTTTCAGTTCCAGATCCGCGTACCAATCCGCGTCGGTGATGTCCAGAAACGGCCCGCGCGCCGACGAACCGGCGTTGTTGACCAGCACGTCGATGCCGCCGAGCGCCGATGCCGCGGCCTCGAAAGCGGCGGCGCAGCCTTCAGCCGTCGACACATCGCCGGTGACGGCGGCGACGGTGCGGCCGCTCGCCGCCTCAATTTCCGCCTTGGCCTCGGCAAGCACGTCTGGGCGGCGGGCCACCAGAGCGACATTGGCGCCGGCGCCGGCGAAACGATGGCCGATGGCGCGGCCGATGCCGAGACTGCCTCCGGTGATCAGGGCCCTGCGGCCCGGCATGGTGAGTTGCATGGTGATTTCCTTCATCTTGGGTTGGTTGATTGATCAGGCGTCGGCGAGGACCTCGCAGAGAATGTCCATGGCGGCATCAACGTCGGCGCGTGTCACATCCAGATGGGTCACCGCGCGCATGCGCCCGGGACCCGAGGCACCGATGCCGACCCCCCGATCGGCCAGCGCCTGTTCCATCGCCGAGGCATCACGGCCGGTCGCCGAGATATCAAAGAACACCAGATTAGTCTCGACCTCGGGCGGGTCGAGCACGACACCGGGCATGGCGGCGAGGCGCTCGGCCATGTGCTTGGCGTTGGCATGATCGTCGGCAAGGCGGTCGACGTGGTGGTCGAGGGCGTGAAGGCCGGCGGCGGCGATGATGCCGGCCTGACGCATGGCGCCGCCGAGTCGGTGCTTCCAACGCCACGCGTCCTCGATGAAATCCGCACCGCCGGCGAGCACCCCGCCGATGGGACAGCCGAGGCTTTTCGACAGATCGATCCAGGCGCTGTCACAGGGGCGGCAAAAGTCCGCCGCCGAGGTGCCGGTGGCAATGACGGCATTGAGCAGCCGGGCGCCGTCCATGTGCAACGCCAGGCCGTTGCGCTTCGCCGCCTCGCCCACATCCTCGACGGCGGCAAGCGGCCAGCAATTGCCGCCGGCGTAGTTGACCGTCTGCTCGATCTCGACCAGACGCGACCGTGGCGCATTGCGCTTCGGCTTGCGGCAGGCCGCATCCACGTCGGCACCGTTGAAGACGCCCTGCGTGCTTGGTATGCCCAGCACCTGGGTGCCGGCCAAGGCGGACGCGCCGGCGCCTTCCGAGCGGATGATATGCGACACATCGGCGGTAATGATCTCGTCACCCGGCTGACAATGCACCAGGATGGCGATCTGATTGCACATGGTACCCGACGGCAGGAACATGGCTGCCTGCATGCCGGTCAACTCGGCGACCCGGGCGCACAGGGCGTTGACCGTCGGATCGGTGCCGCGCTGTTCATCGCCGACCTCGGCCTCGGCCATGGCCTTGCGCATGGCGTCGGTGGGGAGGCTCGCCGTATCACTGCGCAGGTCGATGAAGTCATTGCGGTTCATGTCGGGATTCCTATGAGTGTGACGAGGCGCCTCGACGACACCTCATTTTCTCCCACGCCACAATACAGCAGTGACGCAGGCTGTTAAGTCTCATCCGGCGGCGGAATGGCGCACGGTGCGTGATTGCACGCTGACGTTGGTTTTTCGCCCGTTTTATATGGGATTGAGAATGATAAGGCCCATATCGTCATCATAGCCGTTCTGAAAAACTCAAAAATGACGACAAGGAACTAACACATGACCGCGATCGGGCGCCGAATTCAGGCACTGTTACAACACGAAGCCGCTGGCGGCGTCCTCTTGATGATCGCCGCGCTCGCGGCGCTGATTATCGATAATTCCCCTCTCGACTGGCTCTACGACGCCATCCTTGAGACACCCATGGTGGTGCAGATCGGCGCCGTAACCATCAATAAGCCGCTGTTGTTATGGATCAACGACGGGCTGATGGCCGTGTTCTTCTTTCTCGTCGGGCTCGAAATCAAACGGGAGTTTCTTCAAGGCCGCCTGGCGACCTGGCGTCAGGCCGCGTTGCCGGCCTTGGGCGCCATCGGTGGCATGCTGGTGCCGGCGCTGATCTATGTTGCCTTCAATCTTGATGATTCCGTCGCGCTGACCGGTTGGGCCATCCCGGCAGCGACGGACATCGCCTTCGCCGTCGGCGTCCTGGCATTACTGGGTACGCGGGCGCCGATCGAACTGAAAATCTTTCTGCTGGCCCTCGCGATCATCGATGATCTGGGCGCCATCATCATCATCGCGCTGTTTTATACCTCCGAACTTTCCCTGATGGCGCTGATTGTCGCCGGCACCGGTACGGCGGTCTTGATTGCCTTCAACTATCTCGGCGTCGTCCGCCTGTGGCTCTACATCCTGGTTGGCATCGTCATCTGGGTGGCGGTTCTGAAATCCGGCGTCCACGCGACGTTGGCCGGCGTCATCATCGCCCTGACCATACCACTGCGCACACCGGGCGAGGAACCATCACCCCTGGAAGACGCCGAACACGCGCTACACGGTTTCGTCGCGCTGGGGGTCATGCCGATCTTCGCCTTCGCCAACGCCGGCGTACACCTGGAGGGCCTGTCTTTCGCCGATCTGCTGGCGCCGATCCCATTGGGCATCGCGCTCGGGTTGTTCGTCGGCAAGCAGATCGGGGTGTTCGGCTTCGCTTTCGCGGGCGCGCGACTGGGCCTGTGTAGCCTGCCGCCGGGCATCAGTTGGCTGCAGATTTATGGCACCGCTCTGCTGGCCGGAATCGGTTTCACCATGAGCCTGTTCATCGGCACTCTCGCCTTTGCCGATCCGGAGCACGCCGCCGCCGTCCGCCTGGGGGTTCTTTCGGGGTCACTGCTGTCAGGAATTGGCGGATTTGTGGTGCTTCGATGGATCGTGCCGGCGCGTCAGTTCACCGGCGCGCCCGCCTGATCGGCGGCGCTCACTCTATCGAAGGTGCTGACCGTTTGCGCCATGTCGACGATGAAGCGGATCAACGGTGATTCGGTGTTGCGGGGATAGGCGGCGACAAATTCCATATCGTCAAGGCGCGGTGTCGCCCGCAACGTCTTGAGCCGCTGTTCGCCGGCGAACACGGAAGGAGGCAGCATGGCAATGCCGAGGCCGGCCCGGGTCAACGACGCAACGACACCGAGGCTGTTGCAGACGTCGATCCGCCGCGGCCGCGCCTGGTGCAGGCGGAACCAACCATCGATGATGTCGTGCAGGTTGGATTCACGACCCAGCGTGATGATCGGCCACGCCGCCAGGTCGATCGGCGTCAGCGGCCGGTCAGGAATGTTGAGGCTGGGGCTGGCCATCCAGTCGTAGCGGATGAACCCGAGTGACCGGCTTTCCAAATTCGGCCCGCCGACCGGACCGGGCAGGATCGCCACTTCGAGATCGCCCCGGTTCAAGCGGTTCCACACGCCTTCGGTCAGGTCCACGTCGAGCTCGATCGCGACCTCGGGAAACTGCTTGTTGATGCTACCGACAAGGTTCGGCAACCAGGTCAGCGCCACCGTTTCGGTGACGCCAAGGCGGATTTGACCGGTGATGGCGCGGCGGGCGCCGAATTCAGCCAGGGTTTCCTCGGTCATCGCTTGAATGCGCTCGGCGCGTTCCAGAAAGGCACGGCCTTCCGGGGTCAGCCGGATGGTGCGGCGCGAGCGATCGAACAGATCGGCTTGAATGCTGCGTTCCAGCTCACGAAGCCGCATGGAAATCGCCGGTTGGGTCGCGTTCAGCCGCGCCGCGGCGGCACTGACGCTGCCGGTGCGGGCGACTTGGACGAAGGCTTCAATCTGTTTCAGGTTCATGACTGTCGTTCGGCGTCCGCGAAGGAAAAACCATATATCATCTTTTCTTATATAATTTGATAAATTTATATAATTTGCGGTGATACTTAGTGATCGCCCATACTAATTTCCAGCATAGAAGCGGGTAATCCGCCGCAGTAATGATTTCGCAAACATCCGAATCCATGGGAGTAGATCATCATGTCCGTCATTCGAAAAACCACGCAAACCGCCCTCGCGGCCGCGCTGATTATGGGCTTCGCCCACACGGTCGACGCCAAAGAGCTGCGCATGTCAAGCCAATGGACCGACAAGACCGCCGGCGCCCAGGTCGACAAATGGTGGGCCGCCGAGATCGCCAAGCAGACCGGCGGAGAGGTCAAGATTAAGATTTTTTGGGAAGGCGTTCTAGGCAAGGCTAAGGAAAACCTCGGCCTGATCCAGCAGGGCGCGATTGACCTGGCGGCCATGTCGCCGGGGTATTTCCCGGCCGAACTGCCGTTCCATGCCGCCCCCAACTCGATCCCCATGGCGATGGCTGAACCGGCCGAGGCGACGGCGCTGATGGAGCGCCTGCTAGTCGAGGTTCCAGAGTTCGACAAAGAAGCCAAGCGCAACGGCATGAAGGCGCTCTTCTTCCATCACCTCAACGCCTACAAGCTGGTGTGCAAGGAAGAGGTCAAGAGCGTCGCCGACATGAAGGGCAAGAAGGTTCGCACCTGGGGCAAGGACATGCCGCGCATGGTGCAGGCCGCCGGTGGCGTGCCGGTGACCCTGGGCCTTGCCGAATTGTACGAAGGCCTGAGCCGCGGCACCGTTGACTGCATTCCGTTCTCGGTCGACCTGATGG
>JAYOFM010000169.1:0-5395 GCA_038117225.1 Rhodospirillales bacterium | reverse complement strand
CGAGGGCGGTCGTACCGTCGGCGCCGGCGTCGTCGCGAAAATTATCGAATAGCGGGCTTCCGTTCGCGCTGGTCATGAGGACCGGCGCGGCGGAGCGCGCGCGTGGTAAAGGGGCATAGCTCAGTTGGTAGAGCGGCGGTCTCCAAAACCGCAGGTCGCGGGTTCGAACCCTGCTGCCCCTGCCATCCGCCGATATGCCGATTGCCGCTCTTAATAAGGCTCGAAGACAGAAATAGAAAACGAAGTGTTACGCACCGCATAAGCACGAAACCGGCGGCAGACCCGTCGACCCACACGGCAATGAGATCGATTAATTGATGGCCAAGTCAAACCCAGCGCAGTTCGTTCAGGAAGTCCGCCAGGAAACCGCCAAGGTGACCTGGCCGAGCCGTAAGGAAACCGGACTGTCCACCGCCATGGTGTTCGTCTTTGCCGTTTTGGCGTCGATCTTTCTCCTGATCGTCGATCAGGCATTGCAATTCGGCGTCAAGATACTTTTTGGGCTCGGTGCCTAATGCGGGCGATTAATCGCGGAAGGAAGATCACGGCATGACCGCACAATGGTACGTGGTCCACGTCTACTCCGGCTTCGAAAAGAAGGTGGCGCAGTCGATCGACGAGCAGGCCCGCCAGGCCGGCATGGATGACTTGATCGACGAAGTTCTGGTGCCGATCGAGGAGGTCGTCGAAATGCGCCGCGGCGCCCGTATCAACGCGGAGCGCAAATTCTTTCCGGGTTATGTATTGGTCAAAATGGAATTGACGGACCAGACATGGCATCTGATCAAGAATACGCCGAAGGTCACCGATTTCCTTGGTGGCCGGGGTCGCCCGACGCCGATTTCAGAAGCCGAGGCGCAGCGCATTCTGTATCAGGTGCAGGAAGGGGTCGAGCGGCCGAAACCGTCCGTCACCTTCGAAATTGGTGAGCAGGTGCGGGTCTGTGACGGTCCGTTCAACTCGTTCAACGGCAATGTGGAAGAAGTCGACGAGGATCGTGCCCGGCTCAAGGTCGCGGTGTCCATCTTCGGCCGCGCCACGCCGGTCGAATTGGAATATTCGCAGGTCGAGAAGCTTTAGACCTGCATCTCGCGCGTGGGAGGTCCGCCATGGCCGCACCACGCACTCGGTAGACCGCGCCCATACCAAGGGCGAGGGCAAACATAGAAGGACTGAGAAAGAAAATGGCAAAGAAGATCGCAGGATACGTAAAACTTCAGGTGCCGGCTGGGCAGGCCAATCCGTCGCCGCCAATCGGCCCGGCGCTCGGCCAAGCCGGGCTCAACATCATGGAATTCTGCAAGGCGTTTAACGCCGAAACGCAGAATATGGAAGCCGGCATGCCGATCCCGGTGGTCATCACCGCCTATGCGGATCGCACCTTCAGCTTCATCACCAAGACGCCGCCGGCGAGTTATTTTTTGAAGAAGGCGGCGAAACTGGCGAAGGCTTCGTCGACGCCCGGCCGTGAAGTGGTTGGCCGCGTCACCATGGCGCAGGTTCGCGAAATTGCCGAGATCAAGATGGTCGATCTCAACGCCAACGACATGGATGCCGCGTGCCAGATGTTGGTCGGCTCGGCGCGATCCATGGGTATCGAAGTGGAGGGCGTGTAAATGGCCGCCAAGGGAAAGCGTTATAAGGCGGCCACCGCCAAGATCGATCGTGAGCGGATCTACGACTTGGCCGATGCCGTGCAACTGGTCAAGGCGAACGCCACCACCAAGTTTGACGAAACGGTGGAAATTGCCATGAACCTGGGTGTCGATCCGCGTCATGCGGATCAGATGGTCCGCGGCACCGTGAGTCTGCCGCACGGGACGGGCAAAACACTGCGCGTCGCCGTTTTCGCCAAGGATGCCAAGGCGGCGGAGGCCGAAGCGGCCGGCGCCGACATCGTCGGTGCCGAGGATCTGGCGGAGAAGGTTCAGAAGGGCGAAATTGACTTTGACCGCTGCATCGCGACCCCGGACATGATGGCCGTGGTCGGCCGGCTGGGTAAAATTCTCGGCCCCAAGGGTATGATGCCGAACCCGAAACTCGGCACCGTCACGCCGGACGTGGCGGGCGCCATCAAGGCGGCAAAGGCGGGCCAGATCGAATTCCGCGTCGAGAAGCAGGGAATCATCCATGCCGGCGTCGGCAAGGCGAGTTTTTCCGAGGATGCCTTGCGCGAAAACATCCAGGCCTTTATTGACGCCATCCAGAAGGCCAAGCCGACCGGCACCAAGGGAACATATATGAAGCGTGCCAGTATCAGTTCGACCATGGGGCCGGGCGTGAAGATAAACCTGCACGCGGGGTGACGAAGGAGTTTTAAGGATTTTCTGGTCCTGGCGCATGCCGAGGCCGGGAAGAGCGGGTGGTTGTATCGATGTTCGCAACCAACCGCGACCTGTCCAAGACTGTAGGTAACCAACCGGGGCGATTTCGCGGCGGTTGGCTTTAAGGGGCTTGTCCCGCCTGCACAGACGGTGTCGAAAATCCGTTTCATGGGGTTGCTCGCGATCGCGGGATTGGCCTGGAAACGGTTTGGGTGTTTGCACCGGACAGGCGAGCGGATTCCCTTTGGGAATGGCCCGCCGGGCCAAGATCGAAGGGCATCCAGGTGCAACGACGTACCCGTCGCGCGATGTGCGGGGTGGGGCGTTATCGAGAAACCGGAGACAATCCGTGGACCGAGTCGAAAAACAAGAAGCTGTCGCGGCATTGCGTGGCACGTTCGAGGAATCGGCCATTGTCGTCGTCACCCACTACAGCGGGTTGACGGTGGCGGAATTGGGCGTTCTGAGAAGCCAGATGCGCGAAGTCGGTGCCAGCTTCAAAGTGACGAAGAACCGGCTCACACGTCTCGCGTTGGAAGGGACGAGCTACCAATCCATTGACGAGCTGTTTCGGGGGCCGACGGCGATTGCCTATTCGGCCGATCCCGTTGCGGCCGCCAAGGCAGCGGTGGGTTTCGCGAAAACCAACGATAAACTCGTCATTCTCGGCGGGGCGATGGGGGACACCCGCTTTGATGCCAATGGCATCAAGGCGTTGGCGACCTTGCCGTCTCTCGATGAATTGCGTGGCAAGCTGGTCGGGCTGATTCAAGCACCGGCGACCAAGGTGGCGGGTGTGCTGCAAGCACCGGCTGGCCAGGTCGCGCGGGTTATCAGCGCGCGTTCAAAACAGCTTGAGGCGGCGTGAGCCGTATCCGGAACAATCGAATTCAAGCCGACAAAGGACTGAAAAAAATGGCTGACCTACAGCAGATCGCAGAAGACCTATCCAACCTGACCGTCATGGAAGCCGCCGAATTGTCGACGCTTCTGGAAGAGAAATGGGGCGTCTCGGCCGCTGCTCCCGCCGCCGTGGCCGCCGTCGCCGCGGTTGCCGAAGTTGCCGAGGAAAAGGACGAGTTTGACGTCATTCTCGCCAGCTTTGGTGAAAAGAAGATCAACGTCATCAAGGAGGTCCGGGGCATTACCGGTCTTGGCCTCAAGGAAGCCAAGGATCTCGTCGAAGCCGCGCCGAAGGCGGTGAAGGAAGGGGTCAAGAAGGAAGAAGCCGAGGAAATCAAGAAGCAGCTTGAAGAAGCCGGCGCCACGGTCGAGCTCAAGTAGTTCGATCCGCCGATCATGCCGGAGGCGCGCGGGTCTGTCTCCGGTTGAAACGTTTGAGGGATCGCGGTTGGCGCCTCGGCGCCGCCGCGATCCATCGACCCGCCGGGTGTCCACCCGAATTGGCCTTGCCGCGGCCGAGATAGTGGACGCCACGCCTTGACAGGGAACGTGATCCGGAGCGGCAAGCCGGGCGCGGGCCCCACCGAAAGCAAGCGCGTCGCGCCACTGCATCTGTTCTGGTGCGGGGTGGTCGCGAATATTGACGATTTGGACCATGCATCCGCGTGGTCCCAGAGACGAAAGTCGAGGCAATACTGATGACAAGTTCTCTCTTGGGTCGCAGGCACATTCGTAAGAACTTCGGGCGTCTACCGCAGAGCGTCCCGATGCCGAATCTTATCGAGGTCCAGAAGACTTCTTACGAACAGTTTCTGCAGCGCGAGGTCGCGGTAAACAGCCGCGAGGATCGCGGTCTGCAGGAAGTCTTTAAGTCGGTGTTTCCGATTCAAGACTTCTCGGAATGCGGCACCCTGGAATTCGTCAGTTATGAGTTCGAGGCACCAAAATACGACGTCGAGGAATGCCAACAGCGCGGCATGACCTACTCGGCGCCGTTGAAAGTGACCCTGCGGCTCGTCGTCTGGGATATCGACGAGGAAACCGGTGCCCGGTCAATTCGCGACGTTAAGGAGCAGGACGTCTATATGGGCGATATGCCCCTGATGACCGGCAACGGCACCTTCGTCGTCAACGGCACCGAACGGGTCATCGTCTCGCAGATGCATCGTTCGCCGGGCGTGTTCTTCGATCATGACAAGGGCAAGACCCATTCGTCGGGCAAGTACCTGTTCGCGGCGCGGATCATTCCCTATCGCGGATCGTGGTTGGACTTTGAATTCGACGCCAAGGACCTCGTCTACGTGCGCATCGATCGGCGCCGCAAGCTACCGGTGACGACGCTGCTGATGGCGCTCGACAGTCCGACGACGGCGGCGCTGCGCGAAAAATGCGTCGCTGATGGCAAGGACATGAAGCCGGAAGACATCACCGGCATGACTCCAGAAATGGTGCTTGAGCATTTCTATGACAAGGTGACCTACGGCCGCGTCAAGCGCGGTTGGAAAACGGACTTCGCGCCGGAACGCCTGCGCGGCCTGAAGCTGACCCGCGATCTGATCAACGCCAAGACCGGCCGTGTCGCCGTCGAGGCCGGCGAAAAGCTGACTCCGCGCAAATTGCGTCTGTTGCAGGAAAAGGGTCTGGAAGAGCAACTGGTCGCCGACGAGGAACTTCTCGGTCGCTACATGGCGGTCGATGTCATTAATGACCAAACCGGTGAAATCTTCATTGAGGCCGGTGACGAGATCACGGAAGAAGTTCTCGAGGCGTTGACCGAAGCGAAGGTTGACGAGTTGGTCACCCTGGCTATCGATCACGTCAACGTCGGGCCGTATATCCGCAACACACTGGCGATCGACAAGAATGCCGCCCGTGAAGAGGCGCTGATCGACATCTACCGGGTCATGCGTCCGGGCGAACCGCCGACAATTGATACAGCGGAAGCACTGTTCAATAGCCTGTTCTTCGATTCCGAACGTTATGACCTATCCGCCGTCGGCCGCGTGAAGATGAACGCGCGGCTCGAATTTGATACGCCCGATACTCTGCGCACGCTACGCCGGGAGGATATTCTCGCTGTGGTCAAGGTTCTGGTCGAATTAAAGGACGGCCGGGGCGAAATCGACGACATCGACCATCTCGGCAACCGCCGTGTGCGTTCGGTCGGC
>JAYOFM010000168.1:0-5405 GCA_038117225.1 Rhodospirillales bacterium | reverse complement strand
ACGATCGAAACCCAGCGGCGCCATCCCCCCTGAACAAGTTGCGTGCTCAAGCCGTCGGCGGCCAGAATTAACGCTAGTGGTATACAAACGAGAAAATAGCGGGGCAGCACATAGGCCCGGCTTTCGATGACGATCGCTGCTATCGGACAGGCCAGCAAGATGATCAGATACAGCGGCCACGCGTCGTCGCCGCGCCGATACATGGCATGGATGGTCATTGCGGCGGCCGCGCCCAGACAAATGAGTGTTGGGACCGACGGTAACCACCCTGGCACCATGCCCAGGCCATAGAGCGCCAGCGTCGCGATGGAATCAGCGGCGGTTTCGAAGTTATCGCCGCCGATAACCATACTGTTGACGGCGACGGACGCATACGCGGTGACGACCAACAGTTGCAGGCCGAACAGGGGGACCAGACGGGCTGTCGTCGACGCGATGCCCGGTTCGCGGCGATAAAAACTCCATGCCGTCCATGCGGCAAGGCCGGTAAGGGCGACGGCGAACGTCAGGTGCGACAGCAATCCTAACAGACAAACGATAACGAATGCCGCGGCTGTTCGTGGTCGAGGTGTGTTCAGATGACGCGCCAGCAACCACGTCGCCGTGAGAACCGCCAGCAGCATCGGCCCATACCCCCGAGCCTCACCCGAATAGTGAACCATGGGATAACTCATACTGACCAGCAACGCGGCGATTAAGGCAGTCATCGGCGAACGTCTCCAGCCCAGTGCCGCTGCCGCGATGACCGCGCCGCATCCAGTTGCGATCGCCAGGGCTCGATAGGCCAGGAACGGGGCTCGCGAACCCCATAGCCATTCGACCAACGCGAGGTGAAGCGTGTTGAGGGCGTGGGTATTATCGTGAAACAACAGCGCCAGCCAGACATCAGGCGTGCCAGCGGCGCGGGCCAGGGCGAGTTGATTAAGTGACCAGATTTCATCAACCCAAAGGTCACCCCTGGCCGCGCCAATACGCAGGGCAGCGGCGGCTAGGGTGACGACGGCAATCCCGACAATTACTGATTGGCGCCGGATTGCCGGAGATCCATCGCCAGGTTCTGAGTTGATTGATGGCAAGATCGGATGCACTCGCGCCGTTGCTGTCGAAGTCTTATACAAGCCTAGCACGTCGGGTGCTGGAGACCGAGTTCCGGCTGGTGCCGGGCAACGCTGCGCTCCTATAATCGGGTTGGCCCGAATGCGGGCGATCACAACCTATCGCGGGTTCGGGTTTGTTACTTTCCATCGTTATTCCGTGTTTCAACGAGGAAAAGACCCTAGAGGAAATCATCTCTAGGGTGCTGCGGGCCGACGTGCTGGACCTCGACCGCGAAATCGTCATCGTCGATGATGCTTCGATCGACCGGTCGTTCGTCATCGCCGAGAACCTGGCCCGCCGTCACCCGGAGATTCGAGTGTTCAGGCATACGGATAATCAGGGTAAAAGCGCCGCGTTGCGCACCGCTTTCGACCAGGTGCGTGGCGATATCATCATCGTCCAGGACGCTGATCTGGAATACGATCCAGCTGATTACGCGAACTTGCTCGCTCCCATAGTCGCTGGCGACGCCGATATCGTTTACGGCTCGCGCTTTTTGGATTCGGCACGTTCGCATTTCCTCGGTTTTACCCATCGGTTCGGCAATCACGTGTTGACCGCGTTTTCGAACCTGTGCACCGGATTGCGCCTGACCGACATGTCCACGTGTTATAAAATGTTCCGCCGGCCGGTAATTGACGCCATGCGTATCGAAGAACGGTGCTTCGGCTTCTGTCCCGAATTCACCGCCAAGGCGGCGCGAACCCAGCCACCACCGCGTTTTCACGAGGTCGCCATCGGCTATCGGTCGCGCACTTATGCGGAAGGCAAGAAGATCACCTGGCGGCACGGTGTACGGGCGATCTACTGCATCATCCGTTATAATCTGCAGCGCTAGTCGGTGGTCGGTCGCCGCGCAAGGCCGACCACCTGCCAGCCCCAGGGCGTATCCGGAAGGGCAAAGTGAAACAGGCTTCTGAAAACAGCCATGGCGATTCGCGCCGAAAGACTCGGCCGGCCATCGATATCGCCGGTGAGGCGTTCGCCGCGTGAGATGACGACCAGACGATATAGATTGAAAATTGGAAATCCGGCACCCGCGACCCGATCCACCTCAAATCCGGCGGCATGCAGCTGCTCGCCGAGCAACGCCTGTGTGTAGTGTCGGCGGTGGCCAATCGCCTTGTCGAACGCCGATTTGGGCCCGCCCGGGACGGTAACGACCAATCGCCCGCCGGGCGCGATGAGCTGGCGGGCGCGACCCAACACGTGCACGGGATCGGCCACGTGCTCAAGAACCTCCGAACATACCGCGTGGGTCGCCCAGCCGGCGAGGTCGGTTGGCGGCAATCCATCGGTTTCCAGATCGTGATGGACCAGGCTTACCGTCGGTAATGCCGCCTGGGTGGCGCGAAACCCACTTTCGCTGCGATCGACGCCGGCCAGTTCGGCGGCGGGAAATCTTTCGCCAACGGCTGTCAGTAAATCGCCGGCGCCGCAGCCGATGTCGAGGATGCGGGGCGCCATATCACCCGCTTGCACGCCGAGCAGCCTAAGTATGGTCTGGCATCGGTAGCGCTGCGCGGGGTTGAGTCGCGTTGCCTCGGCAAAGCGGCTCCAATGGTCCTCCCACTGTTCGGGGGCATTGTCTGACCGCGGTGCCCGATCCGCGACGTCAGCCATCACACTTTTCCGCCGTTGCCGTGTCCACCGCATGTAGCGTCAGCGTTGCGACAAACGTTGTAAACGCCAGCACGATCGCCAGTAGGCCGGTAACGGCCATATGATTGGTATCAGTCATGGCCGGGCTGACAGTGAGCCCGGCGCCGACAAAGTCGCGGACGAACTTGAAGCATAGCGTGATGCCGATGACGAACAGCGCCAAGCAGGCGACCGTGGTTCTCGTATAGGCGAAAACTGACAGCCAACGCCTTCGCGCCGCGCCGGTGGCGTCATAAAGACTTTCCGCGATACATCCGAGAAAAAGGCCCTGCAGCCCGACCACGGCGAAAACCGATCCAAGAAACATGGTGTTCAGTGAAAAGGTTACGCCGCCGATGCTTAGTGGTCCGAGGGCGAGCGGTAGCGTCATCAACAGCCCCAGTGCGAGCAGGGTTACGCCGGGCTTCATGACGAAATAATCGGCGCCATGAATCAGCATGGCCCGCAGATTGATCCAGCCGGCATGCCATGGTGAAAACCAGCCGATGCGCCTGTGGTGGCTGACCCGGCCTGGGCGATCCTTGCGAAAATGCACCGGCACTTCCGAAGTCGGCAGGCCGAGGCGTACCGATTTGACGACCATTTCCGACGCGTATTCCCAGGATTGCGAACGTAGGTTCATGCGTTGCAGTGCCTCAAGTGTGATGCCGCGCATGCCGCAGTGAATGTCGGAAAATTGTGATCCGTAGATAAGGTTGAGGATGAAGGTGGTCAGCGGCGTGCCGAAATAGCGGTGCAATGCCGGCATGGCGCCGGGTTCGACCGAGCCCTTGAATCGCGACCCCATGACGAAACTATCGCCGGCATGGAAACGGGCCATGAAAGGCTTCAGTTCACGGAAATCATACGTACAGTCGGCGTCTCCCATGATCACGTACCGGCCACGAATGATCGGCAAGGCATCCAGATAGGCGCGGCCGAGGCCGCGCACGGGTGTCCGCAAGACCCGCGCCCCCGCGCCGAGCGCGATGTCCGGTGTGCGGTCGCTGGAACTGTCGAGAATGAGAATTTCCGTCGTGACTCCAGCGTCGGCGATGCCTTCGACGCACCAGGCGAGAAAGTCGCCGACCACCGCCTCCTCGTTCATCGCTGGGATGACAATGGAAAGTTCCGGGTCGTCGACGTCGTTGTCGGGGAGGTGCAAGGAAATCGCCGGGTCGTGCGGAAACGTGACCACGCGATGCGCCCCAGATGGCAATTCGTCGATACTGTTCGGCGACGGCTGTTCGTTACTCACCCAGGTTCCTCTCCGCGTTCGCGTCCCGGTGCAATGGCATCACGCGACGGTTGATTGTAATCCATGGGCAGTGTGCTGCAACTCGTGCTCCCGGGCGCGGCGTCTTAACCGGTGATCAGGTCACGAATGAAATCGGGTATCGTGGCCATTCGTGGCAGCATGAACACGCCACCGGCGGCGATGGCGACGCCGTAGGGGATCGGTTGCCCGCGTCCGTTCGCCTGTTCGGTCCACGGTAATCCCAGTGGCGCGATCGCATGGCGCAACGGTGCCAGCCGCGTGATCACCAGTACGACGAGTGCCAGCACGCCGCCACAAACGGCGACAACAAACAGGAACGGCCCGGCGATATTCCAATCGAGCCATAACCCAATCGCGGCCAGCAACTTGGCGTCCGCGCCACCAAAAATACCGACGCCAAACAGTAGCGCCCCACCGATCAGGAACGCAAGCGCGACGCTGCCATGGTGGAGGAGGGCGGCGCCATCCAGTCCGCCCAGCATCGCCGCCACGATGAAGGCGCCGGCGATAATGAGCGAGATCGAATTAGAAATTTCCAATGTCCGCACATCGGACCAGGCGGCATAGACGAGAGCGGCTGCGAACATGCCGCCAAAAATGGCCTGGCTGATTTCGCCGGCACTAACCACGTCGGGAGTCATGCCGGTCGCACCGGACGCCAATCCAATCGTGGATTCGCGACTGCGGCGAAAACCATGAGTTTCAATCGATAGATCGGATAATAGGGATCACGCGGACGTGCTTCGTCCTGACCACCGGACGAAACAGGCCCTCCAACCCGCTTCCTCAAGCCCCCTTTAAACAGGCAGACCTCTTGCGTAAATCTGATACGGCAATTCCGGCCCGGCCTAAGCCTGGGACGGCGCCGCAGCCAAAGCCGCAGTCGGCCGCCAGCCACGCAGCGCTTACTGAGTAAGGCTGTTGGCGACGTTGTTAAAGGTGTTGCCGATATCGGTGCCGAGCAGCGTGACGCCGGCGATGATGATAACAGCCACCAGAGCCGCGATCAGACCGTATTCGATCGCCGTGGCACCGTCGCGGTCATTTGAAAATTCTTTCGCGAACCGGAAGAATTTGGCAACCATTGTCGAGATCTCCTATTCTTACTCAGAAAGTTTCTTCGCTTGCATCGATTCAGCTATCGAGTGGCGATGCAGATCGTCTCATCGTCGTATTTCATAACACCCTGTCAAAAGCGGATTCGGAAGTCAATAACCCTTACTCAAGCGCGCAATTCTTTGGTTTTTCATTTTGAAATCAACACCCTCCCTCGGTAACCGTAGACGGATAGTGGATTTTTTCGAATTAGCGGCTCGTTCGTGCGAAAAAACGCGAAATAGGATAGTGTCCCTGGAGGTGGTGTAAGAGCGTTGGCCTCACACTGATC
>JAYOFM010000167.1:0-5408 GCA_038117225.1 Rhodospirillales bacterium | reverse complement strand
CGTCGGCATGCCGCGCGCCTGCGAGGAAATCTGCCCCACCGGCGCCATCAAGTCGGGCTCCATGGCGGTGCTCGCCAACCAGGGCCGCGAGGTCGCCGCCAAACGTCTCGCCGGCGCCGACATGCGCGGCTTCCCGGGCATCGTCGTCGGCGCCGACCAGGCGTTCGGACCGGGCGGCGGCGACGATTAACGGAGGCCCGGTTCCGCGGCACGGCGGACCCCGCGATCGAATTTTCCCGGTCGGCCGCTTTGATAAAACATTATGGTCATTACCGGTAACGGCAAGCCGACCGGTTGGGACATCCGCGACGGTTGGTCGATGGCATGCAAGGCTGGCCTTGGGGTGCTTGCCGTTGTCGCCATCGTCGGGCTCCTGCTACTCTCGCTGACCGGCGGCGGTCTTGTTGCCGCCGCCTACATATTGCCGGCGCTATCCGTCGGTCTCCTGCTGGCAACCTATCTGATCGCGTCCATGCGGGACGAAATGCGCGCGGGGCTGAGTCTGATCGTGCTCTGGGTCGTCGCCCTGGTGGCGACGATTCTGATGTTCCGCTACCTCGGCTAAGGGACCATTCAGCGCATCGGTGAGGCTAAATCCAGTTCCATGAACACCAGCCGCGCCAAGTCCGCTGGCGAACGATCGTCATAGGCGGCGATATCGACGAACCCGAGCGAGCGATAGAGCGCGTGCGCTTCGTGTTGCTTGTTTCCGGAATGAAGTCGCATGACGACGAAGCCCTGGCTTCGCGCCAATTTAATGGCGGCTTCCGATAGACGCCGGCCAAGGCCCGAGCCGCGGTGGCTGTTGGCGACGTACATGCGCTTAAGCGTGCAGGCGCCGGCATCGAAGCGGCTAAGGCCGGCGCAGCCGACGGGCATCTCGTCGTCGTATGCGATCAGTAGCCAGCCGGCGGGTGGCGAAAAATCCTGATCCAGGCGTGCCAGTTTGGCATCGAACGCCGCACGTTCGGCGTTGTTGTCGATGACGTGCAGGACGTCGGCATAACGTTCGAGGCGCCATGCCCGGTAGGCGCGCAACAGACCCGTCGCATCGGCGAAGTGACCGGCCGTCGTTGCTCGCGTGATATCCATCGGCGAAATCTAGCATCGACCAGGTAATGATGACGACACCGGTTCCGTCAATGAGCCTGCCGCCTAGCCCCATTCGTCTTTGGCCCGTTGCTAATGACGCGGATTCCTCTTACATATCCATAAATCTCGAACTATGGAGAATTCTCATGAAATCGATCCGCGTTTATGACTCGCCGCAATGCTGTTCCACCGGTGCCTGCAGCCCCGAGGAAGATGACGCGATGGCGCAATTTGCGTCGTCGCTCGAATGGTTGAAGGGCAAGGGGTTCGAGGTCGAGCGCTTCAACCTCGCGCATCAGCCGGGGGCGTTCGTCGAAAACGCGACGGTCAAGACGACCCTGGATACCGATGGCATGGATTGCCTGCCGATGGTCATGGTCGACGACGCAATTTTGGTGAAGGGCGACTATCTGACGCGCGCCCAGTTGGGCGACGCCCTGGGGATTGAAATTGAGGCGCCGGTGGCGGCGTCTTCGGGCTGCTGCGGCCCGAGTGCCGACGAAGCGGAAAAGGCTCCGGCGGTCGAAGCCGCTGGCTGTTGCGGCCCGACCACCGATGTGGCCGTCGAAGAGAAAAAAGAAGCGCCGGCGTCCGCCGGTTGCTGCGGCTGAGCTAGGATAGAGCGCACTCATGGATTTTCTTGACCGCCCGACCCGTAACGTCTTTTTCACCGGCAAGGGAGGCGTTGGCAAGACGTCGACCTCGTGCGCCGTTGCCGTCAGTCTCGCCGATGCCGGCAACAAGGTATTGCTGGTGTCCACAGATCCGGCGTCGAATTTGGATGAAATCTTCGGCCTCACCCTTGGTACCTCGACCCCGACGGAAATTTCCGGCGTGTCCGGCCTGTCCGGCTTGAACGTCGATCCGGAAGCGGCCGCGTTCGAATACAAGGAACGAGTCGTTGGGCCGTTTCGGGGAGTGCTGCCCGACGCCGCGATCACGGCGATGGAAGAACAATTAGCCGGTGCGTGCACGGTTGAAATTGCCGCCTTCGATGCCTTCGCCAAGTTGATCGGTGATCCGAAGGCGGTTGAAGGTTTCGATCATGTGGTGTTCGATACCGCGCCGACGGGTCATACGCTGCGTCTGTTGACGCTTCCGACCGCCTGGTCCGGCTTTATCGAAAACAGTGACGCCGGCACGTCGTGCATCGGACCGCTGCAGGGCATGATGGAGCAGCGCGAGCTGTACGAAGCCGCCGTCGCCGCGTTGGCCGACGGTAAGAACACGACATTGGTTCTGGTCAGCCGGCCCGAGCAGTCATCCCTAGACGAGGCGGCGCGTACCTCCGAGGAACTGTCGGCGATCGGCGTCAATAATCAGGAATTGGTCCTCAACGGTATCTTCAAGGCGCGCGATGAAAGCGATCCCGTCGCCCGGGCCATGCAGGCCAAGGGCGAGGCCGCGTTGGCGGCGCTACCGGATGCGTTGGCGAAGCTGTCCCGGTCCGACGTGCCTCTGAAATCGGGCCAGCTGATCGGCGTCGATGCGCTACGTAAGTTTCTGACGCCCGAGGATCTGCCGGCGGCGGCCGACGTCAAGCCGTCGGTCGGGCAGCTCGATGGCCTCGAGGTGATGCTCGACGATCTGGCGTCGATGGAAAATGGCGTCATCATGACCATGGGCAAGGGCGGTGTTGGCAAAACCACCGTTGCCGCGGAAATCGCCGTTGAGCTGGCGCGACGTGGCCGCAAGGTGTTGCTGACGACGACCGATCCGGCGGCCCACGTGGCGGCCGCCGTCGGCGATATTCCGGCGGGCCTGGAAATTGACCGGATCGACCCGGAAGCGGAAGTGGCTATCTATCGCGCCGATGTGATGGCGACGACGGGCAAGAATCTCGATGCCGCCGGTCGGGCGCTCCTGGAAGAAGACCTGAGTTCCCCGTGTACCGAGGAGATCGCCGTGTTTCAGGCCTTCGCGCGCACGGTCGACAGCGCGACCGATCGCATCGTGGTCATGGATACGGCGCCGACCGGCCATACCATCCTGCTGCTCGACGCGGCGCAGGCCTATCACCGGGAAGTCAGCCGGCAGGCCAAGGCGGTGCCGGGCGCGGTGCTGCAACTTCTGCCACGGCTGCGTGATGCCGCATTCACGCGCATCATTCTGTGCACGCTCGCCGAAGCCACGCCTGTCCATGAAGCGGCGGCTCTGCAGGATGACCTGCGCCGGGCGGAAATCGAACCCTACGGCTGGGTCGTCAACCAAAGTCTGGTGCCGATCACCGTCACCGATCCCGTGCTGACGGCGCGCCGCATGCAGGAAGTGCGATATATCGATGAGGTCCGGGGTGGGCTGACGAAGCGCATGGCGGTGCGTGAATGGCGGGCGGAGCCTGGCCTCGGCGTGCGCAAATCCGCTGAATCGGCTGTCGCCTGATCGTCTTCGAGGCATGCCCCCCACGCATGAGGGGCATTTGGAATGCGAAAACCTGGTGACGCTATGCACAATTTTCCGGACACTTTGTGGGGAGATTAAGGTCGACACATAGGGGCGGGTGAGTATCTAGCGGACAGGCGCTGGGCATTCCTCGGCATTAACGAGCACCGTGGCGGTCCCGGGGAACACCCCGGCGGCAATAAAGCGGGCCAACTGGGAGGAGACGCGCCTTTGTTCGCGCAGCAGTTTATCAGTGGCCTCGCCACGGGAAGCCTCTACGCGCTGACCGCCGTCGCGGTCGTCGTCGTATTCCGGAATACCCGCACCATCAATCTCGCGCAGGGTGATTTTTCGATGATTGGCGCCTTTCTGGCCCTGGTCGCGATTAAGGATTTCGGTGCCAATTATTATGTCGCTCTCGCCTGCGCCGTAATCGGCTGTGTTCTTCTCGGCATCCTGGTCGAGCGCATGGTCATGCGCCCGGTCGCGGAAGGGGACTGGTTGACACTGTTCACGGCGACCATCGGCGTCTATTACATTTTGCACGGCGTTGCCGGGTGGATGTGGGGACGTGACACCAAGGCCTTTCCCGTCACCTTTGATCCGACGCCGATTGAAATTCTCGGTATGATCATCAGCCAGGGCCATGTCTTTAACATGCTCTGGGCGGCGGCCATCGGCGCCGTGTTGTTCGTCTTCTTCAAATACACCAAGCAGGGCATTGCCATGCGCGCCGTGACCGACGATCCGGATACGGCGCTGCTGATGGGCATTCCGGTGCGGTTCATCATTCTGTTGACATGGGGCATGGCCGGCTTCCTCGCTGCCTTCGCCGGCATTCTAGTGGCGCCGATTATTTACGTGGCGCCGGAGATGATGGACGAGGTGTTGATCAAGGGCTATGTCGCCGCCGTGTTTGGTGGGTTGTATTCGATCCCGGGGGCCATTCTGGGCGCGTTGATGATTGGCGTCGCCGAGAACCTGGCGGGCGGTTATCTGGGATCGCATTTCAAAACAGCGACCGCTTTCGCCATGATCGTGTTGCTGCTGACGTTCCGGCCGCAAGGCTTGTTCGGTATTCAGAAACGGCGGGAAATTTAGACTCATGGTCGCTCCGAATCCTGCGGCAAAGCCGTCCGGCTCAATCCGCAACCCGGCGGCGGTTGCCGCCTTGAAAGCACGCTTCCAGCGCCACAGTCTGGCTGCGATGGCGCTAATGTTTTTTGCGGCGGCGTTGTACCCGTCCATGCCCGGTGTCGAGGGCTGGATGGCCTCAACCGCTTCGTTGGTGATTATCTATATCATCGCCGCTCAGGGGGTCAGTGTACTGACCGGCTATACTGGGTTGGTGACCGTCGGCCACGGGGGCTTCCTGGCCATTGGCGCGTACACCTCGGCGCTTCTGACGAAATTTTACCATGTCGAGTTGATTTTCGGATTGATCGCGGGCGGGCGGGTGGCGGCCGTTATCGGGTTGCGGTTGGGGCTGGTTTTCTTGCGTCTTTCGGGCGCGTTCATGGCCATCGGCACCCTGGGTTTTGCCTTTTTCGTCGGCACCATCGTCAACAATGTCCCGATCTTCGAGGGCCGCGAGGGCATCTCACTACCCGCCAATCACACGCTGGGCATCGTCATCGAGGATTTCGGCTTTTACTATGTCACCCTTGCCTGCCTGGCATTGTCGACATTGTTCATTTACTGCCTGGTTCGCTCCGGCGTGGGGCGGGCGTTCATGGCGTTACGGGATTCTGAAAAAGCAGCGGAATCGTCGGGCGTCAATCGTGTGTTCTATCGTACTCTGGCATTCTCGATTTCGGCTTCTATCACCGGCGTCGCGGGGGCCCTCAACGCTCATATCGTCAATTACGTATCGGCCGAGGTCTATGCGGACATCTGGTATTCGGTGGATTTTCTGATCGCCACCGTCGTTGGCG
>JAYOFM010000166.1:1042-5446 GCA_038117225.1 Rhodospirillales bacterium | reverse complement strand
TTCGGCGTTTTGGCATCAAGGGTCAGCTGATGGACCATGTCGTCCCGTTGCGCGGGCGCGAGGGAACTCAGATAGAGCTTTCCCGAAGCGGTGCAATGCAGCGGCACTTGCGAGCCGACGGGTAGCGTTTCGAGGCGCAATGGCCACTCGGTCTCGACCCGATCGAAGTAGATCATGCCGCCCGGCGCCGGTACGGTGATGTTGCAGGTTTCGCCGACGTCTTCCGACAGCCGTCGCAGTACCGCGTGCCGTAACAATTGCTCCGGTGTGGAAGCTAGGACCGCCCGGGCAAGGTCGGAAAGACGCTGTCCGGCGACCAGGCCACGACCGCCGAAATCCCGTTGCAGATAACCTTCGCGTTCCAAGACACCGACAAGGCGATGCACCGTCGCGCGGGGCAGGCCGGTCGCCTGGGTGATCTCGGCGGCACTGACGCCGCCGCCCGCCTGCGTTACGTACTCGACGATCGCCAGTCCGCGGCTTGAGCGCGAACCGCTTTCCAGATTGTCGTCGGTCTTGCGCTTCGGCACAGAGCCACCCTTGCCCGGATGTCGGGGGAGACCAAGATCGTCGACGTCGTGAACCACGACATCGAGTGGATGCGTGATCTGAGAAAAGATCGGAAGCAGTGTCAAGTTATGTGGCAAAGTTGCAACGAAAGCGGAACATCACTAGAGTCATGCATTGGCACGCCTCCGCATCGTCGGCGGGTGTCACGGAGCAGCTTAGGGTTATCCCGGCGGTTGCCCCGGGCGTCACGCCATCGTGGGGTCATGCCATCCGGGCCGTCATCATGAAAATGCCGACGGCCCGAACCGGTAGATGATCGACGATGGGGAAAGGACATGCCCACAGGTACCGTCAAATGGTTCAACATGACCAAGGGGTACGGCTTCATTCACCCGGATGATGGTGGTGATGATGCATTCGTACATATCTCGACCGTGCAGCAGGCAGGTTTGAGCGAACTGCGCGAGGGCCAGAAGCTGCAATATGAGCTTGTAGCCGGCCGCGATGGCCGATCCGCCGCCGGCGAGCTGGTCGCCCTGGACTGACGACCTTTCGTAGAGGAGAATTTCCCACGCGTGAGTAGCCGCGCCGTCGGCGCGTGGGCGTATATCTCTACCCGGAACGAGCAAGGAGTGAAGTCCATGGCATTGCCGACGGTCGCCGACTACTGGACACACGGAAATCTGATGGCGGCCATTCTTGATGCGCTTGTGCAGGATGGCCGGGATATCGACAACCTGACGCTGGCCGACGTGACGCCGCTCGATCATCTGCATGGTCGCGGTGTCGCGGCGACGCGGGACCTGGTGGCGCATCTCGAAATTATCGCCGACCACCACGTCCTTGATATCGGTAGCGGCGTTGGCGGTCCGGCGCGCTTCATCGCCGATACCTATGGCTGCCGCGTCACCGGTATCGATCTGACGCCGGAATTCTGCGACGTGGCGAATCAACTGACCGAACGATTGGGCATGGCCGATAGGGTGGCGTTGCAGGTCGGTGACGCCATGGATTTGCCTTTCGATGACGCCAGCTTCGACGCTGCGATGACCCACAACGTTTCCATGAACGTGCCGGACAAGCGGCAGTTCTTTGCTGAGGCGTTCCGAGTGTTGCGGCCCGGTGCGCGCTTCGCCGCCGCTGAAATCGCGGCCGGCCCAGGTGGCCCGCCGATTCTGCCGGCGCCGTGGGCGGAAACAGCCGAGACCAGTCACCTGACCACCGTCGGGGAGACGCGGGCGTTGCTCGACTCCATCGGGTTCGAGGTCCTGGATGTCATCGACGGAACCCAGACCGCCATCGCCTTTTACGAAGACAGTCGCGCCCGCATCGCCCGCGACGGACCGCCCCGGCTCGGCGTTCACATCATCCTCGGCGACGGCGCGAAGGAAAAGCTGCGCAATTCCGCCGCCAACGTGGAACAGGGTAGAACCCTGCCCATCGAATTCGTCTGTCGGCGCCCGACGTAGCGCGTGTGGTCACGGCCGCATCAAAGTGTGGTGAGGTCCCTTGCGCCGACGCGACGAGTATCTAGATTGTCGGCAGTATGTTCGATCGATCGGAAATCAGCGGAGACATCCCCATGGCCGTGACGGAGTTCAACGTTTGCCGGCGCAGCGTCGGCAATGCCGCATGGCGCGGACTGGCTGGATTGCTGGTGGTCATCAGCCTCGCTGCGTGCGCCTCCGGCGATGGCGCGCCGGCGGCCAAGGTGCCGATCACCGGATCCTATGTCCGCCTGGATACGGACGAAGGCCTTGAACGCCTGCGCAGGTCGACCCACAAGGTGGATTTTCAGGCACTGATGACCAGCTTTACCACGCAGGAACGCCAGACCCTGTGTTCGGTGGCGACCGGGGTGTCGATCCTCAATGCTCTCGACATCGACAAACCCGTCGATCCGGCCTACGCGCCGCACGCCTATTTTACCCAGCGCAACTATTTCAGCCCGGCTGTCGAGCAAATCATCACTCGTGAAAAGACCCTGAAAATCGGCCAGACTCTTGAAGAATCGGCCCTGGTGATGGCAACCCATGGCGCCAAGACCAAGCATCACCACGCCGCCGAAAGTTCGCTTGATGAATTTCGTGATATCGCGAAGGCAAATATGGCGCGGATCGGCGATTTCGTTGCCATCAACTACCGCCGCAACTTCATAGGTCAGCCGCCAGGCGCGCATTTCTCGCCGCTGGCGGCCTACGACGCGGAAACGGATTCATTCCTGATCATGGACGTGGCGCGCTACAAATTTCCGCCCGTATGGACGTCGGCGGAAAACCTTTTTAACGCCATGAATACGCTGGATTCCGATTCCGGTAAGTCTCGTGGATTTATCGTCGTGGAGGCGGGTAAATGATCAAGCAATTGAACACCGCCCTTCGGACAATCATCGCCGCGCTATTGATCGGAATCCTTGCCTTGCCGGTGTCGGCGGGGGAGTTGTTGCCGAAGGCTCAGCTGATCTCGCTGACGTCGGTTGAGGGTCTCGCCCGCCTCGAGCGTATCCAAGGGCAGACGGATTATGCGCGGCTCGGCGCCTTGGTCGAGACCCAGGCGACGCAGACTTTCGCCGGCGTGGCGACGGCGGTGGCCATCCTCAACGCCTTGAACGTGGTGCGGCCTGTCGATGATATCTACGAACCGTATCCCTTCTTCACCCAGCGTTCATTCTTCACCGACGCCATGGCCCAGGTGGTGACCCGCAAACGGACGCTGGAAAAGGGTATGACCCTGGAGCAGCTGGCCGGTGCCATGCGTTGGCACGGCGCCGAGGTCACGGCGGTGTTCGCGGGGGCCTCGACCTCCGCCGCGTTTCGCGAAGCCGTTTCCGACGCAGTCACTGACGAAGATGTCATGATTGCCGTCAACTACCGCCGCGACGCCATGAACCAGCCGGGCGGCGGGCATTTTTCGCCGATCGCGGGTTATGACACAGAAACCGATTCAGTGCTGATCCTGGATGTGGCGCGGTATCGCTATCCGCCCATCTGGGTCAAGATCGACGATCTAATGACGGCCATGCGCAAGATCGACAGTGATTCCGGCAAGACCCGGGGCTGGCTGGTGGTGGCGCCATCGTGAGTCCTAGAAGAACCGCCACACCGATTCGGGATGAGTCGAGGCCTTGAAGCGGCCATAGAAGAGACACAGCGGCCACAGGATGGCGAGCCCGACGATCCACCAGACGGCGGCCAGGGAGGCGATCTCGGTGTGCCGGTTGAACACCAGCAAGCTCATCATGCCATAGAGATGCAGATGGACGACGTAGAAGAACAAAGGCGAGCGGCCGTAGTCCAGCAGCACCCGCCCGATCCCGGAAAACAACGCCTCACCCTTCCAGAACAGCCATAGGATCACCGCGTTGGCGCCCAGTGTCAGGGCCAGCCACGACAGGCTCGGCGGATACTTGGTCGCCTGCAGGAAGCCGAAGAAGCTGTCATCGACAGCGCCGCGCAGATTCCAGATGCCGCCCGGAACATAGCGCATGACCACGAACGCGGCGACCAACGCCAATCCACCCCACAGGGTCTGGCGATAGCAACGATCCGAGTCGCGTGCCCAGTGCACGCCGTAGGCCATGCCGAGCAGGGTGACGCCGAGCCACGGAATCAACGGATAATTCACCTTCACTGGACCCCAGGCGCCGGCATAAACCAGCAGGAATTGAAATAGGCCCAGCCCGTCCTTGTTCATGTCCAACGCCAGCACCGCGATCTGATTACCGATCAGCAGTGCGGCCCCAAACGCCAGCACGGTCCAGCCGCGAAACCGCAATGCGAAGGCGGCGAAAACCATGGCCAAGCCGAGGGTCGACAGGACGCCGGTGGAGAGGAACCGGGCGATATTACCCGACCGCATGGCCCAAGCGGCATCTTCCAACGTGAACTGTAGGGC
>JAYOFM010000166.1:0-1032 GCA_038117225.1 Rhodospirillales bacterium | reverse complement strand
AAATTTCGCACTACGCGGCTTTGTTCCCACCCGGCCTTGAGGCGAGAATTACGCATCAGCACCATGCCCATGCCCATCAGGAAAAAGAACCCGGGTGCCGCCAGATGGGACACGTAGCGCGCCCAGAAATCCCAGGCCATCGGGTTGTAGGTCGCCGGCGCGTACCAGATTTCCTTCACCCCATCCCACTTCATGAAGAAGCTGCGCACGTGGTCGAGCGCCATGACCACCATGATCAGGCCCTTCAACGCATCGATGGCGACGGCCCGGCCGCCGGACTTGGGCGGGGCGGTGCCGTTTGGTTGGTCGTTCATGCTTCCTGTCTCTTTGCGTCCAATTGTTCGAGCGTGCTGGCGAGGCGGCTGGAGACGGCGCGCAGCACAGATAGGGCCAGCGCCGGGTCCTTGTCTTCACCAACCTCGCGTTCCCGGTCGAACCAAATGAGCGTCGTGGAGGGCAACGCCTCCAGGGACTCTCGGCGAATCCGTTCTTGCTCGGTGGGATCGAGAGCGGCGAGGGCCTCGTCAACCACCAGGATTTGCGGTTTCTTGACCAGCACCCGGGCGAACGCCAGGCGCTGTCGTTGGCCGGGGGTGAGGCGGGCGCCGCCGGTGCCCACGTCCGCGCCCAGGCCGAGTTCGAGGACTGTCGCCCTTAGACCAGACTCCTCGACGGCACGGGCGACGAGATCATTAACATCCGAACGATGCTGCGCCCGCGCCCGCGCGATGCGCCCGTACAAGACATTGCAGCGCACGGTGACACCGGCGTTAACCCGGTCGGCGTCGAACGGGTCGAGATGCTGTTTGAGGATATCTGGTAGGCCGTCCCGGAAATCCTGACGTGCGGCGACGATGCGCGCTTGAAGTTCATCGTCGATGAGGCCGAGGCGCTGGTGCGCCGGCGCTTGCATGAAGGCCAGCGATAGCAGCAACGTGCGGTCGGAGTCCGACAGCGTTGATGCGCCTAGCGTCGGCACTCGCCGCAGCAAGGATTCATAAGATGCCATGTCATCGCGGTTGATCAGGCTGA
>JAYOFM010000165.1:0-5561 GCA_038117225.1 Rhodospirillales bacterium | reverse complement strand
CCCTCGACCGCTGCGCACCGCTCCCGCCAGCCTCGCCGGCACCCCGCGACTGACCCAAGCCCCGGCTACGGAGAGATATTGCCACGCCGTTTCTGCTTTCGGACGACGCGCCACCTGCCCCGGCGTTTGCGCGAAGGTCGCGCGTCGTTCCTTCACGATGCGGTAAAGTGGTACGGCGTTTGACGATATTCCGAGGGCGCGGGCGACTTCCGGCCACATGCGCGAAGCAATCACATCGGCTTCCTCTGTGGCCACGTCGTCGGCCGCGCTGACCGTCACCGAGGCAACGTCGTCGCGAACGAAGAGCCATTGGGACAGTCCGCCAATAAGGCCCATGAACGAAATGCCATCTCTTACCTCGGGCAGCAAGAAGTGACCGTTAACAATGGTGCGGTGCTGTTCCGGAACGGGTAGTCCTGGAACCAATGCGCCTGCTGTCCAGGCAGGAACGGCCAGAATCACCGCGTCATCGGCTGCCAACGGAAATTCCTGATCACCAAATCGCAATGCCGCGACGCGAGAATCTTCGAACACGAGTTCTCGGAGTCTAGCACCAAACCGCACCTCGACCCCGCGCTGCCCCAACATCACGAGCGCCGGGTCCACAAAAGCATCGCCGAGGCCGGATCGGGCAATCAAAGGGCGGCAGGCACGGCCGCCCCGCAACACGGTCTCACGTAGTACCGCCCCCATAAGGGATGCCGCCCCTTCATCCGCAGCGGTATTGAGGATCGCCAGGGCCAACGGCTCCCAAAAGTTGGTATAGGCGCGGGAATTGGCAAGACAACCAGCAACTGTTTCGTTCGGGCCGGCGCGCAGTAAGCGCACCCCCTTCAGCAGATCGATGGCGCCTGCGCCAGGCGGTCGGTTATGCGTGGAAAACATCCACCAGGGTATCCGGCCGTCGCCGATCGCTATCCGCCAGCGCTGCCCGCCCATAACGTCGAAAAACGGAAAATCGGCGGACTCCGGTCCCGTTAATGCGTCAGCGGCATCGATATCACGGAGATAGGCTGAAATACTCTCGTTGCCGCTAAGCACAAGATGGTTCCCATTGTCGATCCGGCGATCCAGCGTCTCATCGAAGAACGTCCGGCATCTTCCACCGGCGTGACCGGCGGATTCGTAGACAATTACCGCCCGGCCCGCCGTCGCTAACGTCGTTGCGGCGGAAAGACCCGCAACGCCAGCGCCGATGACATGAACCGTGCCGATACTCAACCGAAGAACCCGTAGCGGAACGCGATCCAAAGCTTTTCCAATTTCGAAAGGCCAACTCGCGCATGCGGGTCGCGCCAGCCGGATTGCTGGAGCTTTACCAAAACCCGTTGATAAACCTCTTTCATCATCACCGCGGGCCGAACCTTCGCACGATCGCCGTCTTGAATAATACACTCGGCCGCCGCGAATTGCGCCTCGGCCATGGTTCCAATATGTGCACAAACGGCAGGAAGTGCAGGATGATCAACAATGCTCCCAAGACTACCCGAAACGTCGATTCCCGCAGTCGTCAATAAAACCGAGGGCAGGTAAAGTCGGTCCCGCTCGGCATCCTCGGCGATATCCCGCAGGATATTTGTCAGTTGCAATGCGAGCCCAAGGCTCTTCGCAAGTGCATCGCCATCAGTCGGCCCAAGCCCGAAAACACGCACGCAGAGCCGGCCCACCGCGCACGCGACACGGTCGCAATAGAGCAGCAGTTCATCAACGTCGGCGATGCGAACACGCTGTGGGGCATCCATTTCCATGCCATCAATGACAGCGATGAAATCTTCCTGACGAAGATCGAAGGCAACGATAGCCCGTCGCAGGGCTCGCGTGATCGGCCGGGTCGGCGCGTTGGCATATAGCCGCTCGAGTTCGTCGCGCCACGCCTGCAACTGTCCGCGTTTGTCCGCCTCCGCCGCCTCGCCATCAGCGATGTCGTCGACCTCCCGGCAGAAAGCATAGATGGCGTACATGCCACGGCGTCGGTCGAGCGCCATACGGCGCATGCCCCAGTAGAATGAAGAACCTGATCGGCGCACGACCGCTTCCACGTGAGCAAAATCCGAGGCAGTGTCGGTACCCTGATAATCTTGGAGCCGCGCTTGTTCATTCATGGTCGCTAGGGATACACGACCCACCCCCCATGAGTCATCCGCCCGTTGACCTTAAACCATCGTAATGACGGCCTTTCCATCGTCCGCCAGTGCCGACGAAGTGCCGCCGCGCGGACTCCACCGTCATTAATGTGTACAACACGCCCGCCAGAGGCAGCAGCAGTCCCCACCACGGAGACAGGTTATAAAGCCCCAACGTCGGCCGATAGAGAACGCCCATGATAAGCCACGTTAGTGCGCCGAGCCCCGCGATCCCGGCGCTGTCCGACACCAGTCCAACGATGAAGGCGGCCGGCGGTATTACGTAAAGCAGAACCATACCCGCGACGGTGCCGGCCAGCATCCAAAAGGAATGTCGCAGTTGCACAAAGGCGGTGCGTGTCACCATATTCCAGATTTCCGCTAAGCGACTATAAACACGAAGGCTTTTGGTCGAAGTAGTCAGACCTAACCAGATCGCGCCCCGGGGTTTCAACAAGGCCGCTAGGGCACAATCATCGATCAATCGGTCGCGAATCGCGTTCACGCCCCCGACATCTTCAAGCGCCGTTCGTCGCACCAACATGCACCCTCCGGCGGCGGCCGCTACCGGGTTTGCCGGCTGGTTGATCCATGTGAACGGATAGAGTTTTTGGAAGAAGAAAACGAATGCTGGCATCAGCAGTTTCTCCCAAATCGTTTCACAATTCAGGCGAACCATCAGCGACACCAGCACACAATCCTCGGCTTTTGCCTTGGTGACGAGGCGGCGTAGATTTTGCGGATCGTGTTCGATATCGGCATCCGTGAGTAACACGTAGCGAGCGCTCGGCATTATATCAGCAATCTCGGCGAGCCCGCGTTTGACTGCCCACATCTTGCCAACCCAACCTTCGGCTAGTGGCTCATTGACGACGACATGCACGCTTCGACCAGGCACCCCTACACCAACGTCGCGCGCGGCATCCGCGGTGCCATCGGCACTTTGGTCGTCGATAACGATAATCGCGATCGCGGCCGGATAATCCTGGTTTAACAGGCTACTAACGGTTTGAGCAATGGTCGCAACCTCATTTCGCGCCGGAATAACGCAGACGACATCCGGACACTCATTGCAATCTGGGGTTTCCTGAGCGAGGCGCTGATCAGCACGCCAAAATCCGCCACGTCCAAACGTCAGCACCAGCCAGATGGCAAGACTGAGTAATCCTGCGGCGGCCAGCATCACCGCCATAAACCGGCGAACACGCCGCCGGCGCAGCATAGGAGATATTCTGGTTTGTTGAGCGCGACACGGTCCGAGAGGGGATCTTGTCGTCGCAATCGTGCCAAGAGTCTATCGGCAATGCGGATGATAGCGGCCGATTCCATGGCCAATCTGCGGCTCCTCAGGCCCGCCGGCAGGCGACGCGCCTCGACCATCAATTCCGCCGTGGCATTGATCGTCCGATCCAAAACGTGTCGCAACGCTGCCGAAGATCGATCATTCGCCAGTTCCGTCACGTTGACGCCTTCGGCATCTAGCCAATCCATCGGCAGATAGATCCGATCAAGGGTCAAGTAATCATCACGGCAATCCTGCAGGTGATTGATGACTTGTAGCGCATTGCACAGGGCGTCGGCGGGACCAAACCCGTCACGGGATCCGCCATGCAAATCGATCAAATAGCGACCGACAGGCGCGGCAGACCGGATACAGTACCCCATCAGGTCGTCCCAATCGCGGTAGCGTGATTTGATCGCGTCCTGCTTGAAAGCCGCCAGCAGATCGACGCAATGTTGGGTTGTTATGCCGCAAGCGGTAAGGCTGTCGCGCATTCGATGACCTGTCGCATACGCTTCACTATCAGGGTGTTGCCCAAGAACGGTCCTCTCGAATCCATCCAAGCGCGCGACTTTTTCCTCTGGTGAAAGGTCGGCACTGTCGGCAATATCGTCTATTGCCCTCGCAAAGCGATAAAAATTGGCGATATGCGGTCGTAGGTGCCTGGGCAGGAGGAATGATCCGACGGGAAAATTCTCGTACGCCGCATCCTTTCCTGACGGTGTTTCTGCCGAAACCGAGCTATCGCCCGGCGCAACTGAGTCCGGCATGCGCGCGGTGCCTCGCGGCCTATTGCCCGGACGCCGTCACCGTGCCGGCGACGCGGCCACGGATTTCGGCAATCAGTGCTTCGATATTGTCATCATTCTGGCGCAGGAATGACGCGAATTCAGAACGCTGCTTACGTGCCATGCTTAGTCCCTCGACGATGATGTCGACGATACGATACTCGCCGTCCTTGGCACGCACGCGCCAGCCGACAGAAAGCGGTTTTGTCGCGCCGGGGCGCACCATTTCTGTACTCACTAATGCATCCGTGCCGTCATAGACGTCTGTGCGACGAATTTCGAGCGTCTCCCCAGAATAATCTTCAAAGCGATGCGCGTACGTCGCGACCATCAGATCCTCGAACAGGTCGAGATACTCCGCCTGCTGTTGCTCGGTAGCCGCCTTCCAGACCTTGCGCCCGACAACCCATCGCGCGACTCCCTTGAAGGCAATATAACGCTGCATGATTTCGCGAAAGCGCTGCTCGCGCTCAGCCGTCGGGATATCCTTGACCGTCAAGGACGAGATCGCCTGATCCGCCATCTCGCGAATGAACCGCTCCGCGCCGGAACCAAAATCCTCCGCCGCCCGCGCGGATGTTGTGCCCCAATAGCCGGCACCGCCAATTCCAAGACCAAAGATCACGGCAAGCACCAATACTGCCACATGGCGTCGCAACATGAGAGCCCCCATAAACTGTATTCGACGCGTTAGCCGGGGAATCTAGCACAGCATTCTTGTTTGTGGGGCATGTAATTGACCGAACCCCGATAACATCAAGTTACCCCCTTCGCCGGCCACACTGCGTCAACGTACGAGCAATTGATCGCGAAACCCGTCACGTAAGCGCGCGTACCAAATTGGTTCCGGCGGCCACCACCATAAATTTTGAAGTGAATTACCGGGATACGCTTCGCGGAACATCTTTTTTGTCAGTGGCGTCAAATGCTGCTCGGCACTGACAGCGACGGAATTGTAGCCGGTCCGGTTCGCTATGAGCGCGCCGATTTTCGGATGGTAGATGTAATCAAGGAATGCATATATCTGTTCAAAATTGGCCGCGCCCTTGGTTATGGACAGACCATCAAGCCATGCCAAGGCTCCTTCTCGAGGCGCGACAAAGTTAATCGGCATGCCATCCCGCCTGAGCGCAACCGCCGGCCCATCCCACGTCTGACCGAGAATGATATCATTCTTCAGAAAACCATTCTTCTGCGTCTCGGAATCGTTCCAGAATAAATGCACGGATTTCCGACGTTCGATAGCGAACGAGGTGATCTCTTTCCAGATGCGGCGCATGTTGTCCTCATCCTTATAGGCGTCGTACATGCGGTTCGACGGCAACTTCCCAATCTCATCGAGATAGAGGCCGATTCCCAGCATCATTG
>JAYOFM010000164.1:0-5579 GCA_038117225.1 Rhodospirillales bacterium | reverse complement strand
CGAACGGGCTGGCACGATCATGCCATCGGCGGCTCCCGGACAATTGAGTTGAATGTCCTGGGACCTGACTTGGAACCGGTACTCGATACCGCCCTACGGGCCGTCGGTCTCATCGAACAGGTCTCACCGCGCGCCGATGGGACACAGATCCGACCACAACCCGGGCTGGAACTGGGCGCGCCGGAAGTCCGCATCTATCCCAATCGAGTAAAACTAGCGGACAACGGGGTCACGGCACGCGAATTATCCGACACCCTGGATGCCTTCAACGACGGGCTTCGGGTCGCGGAAATTACGGTCGGCACCAAGCAAATTGACCTCAAGATCAAGGGACTTATTGATCAGGTGACGGAAACACAAGGTATCGACAACCTGCCCGTGGTCACCGCCGATGGCATGATCGTGCCAGCCAGTTCGCTTGCCGACGTCAAGATCACCTCGGGTCCGACCCAGATCAACCATCTGGAGCGCGAACGTACGGTAACCTTGATCATCCGCCCGCCGGAAAATGTACCATTGGAAACCGCCTTGGAGACCTTGGCGAGCGGTGGCATGCCACGCGGCGTGAAACTCCGCCTCACCGGCACGGCGGATAAACTGAATATTACTTGGGCGGCGATGAAGCTGGATCTGCTGATCGCCGTCATCATTGTCTATTTGGTCATGGCGGTGCTGTTCGAGAGTTTTCTGTATCCGTTGATCGTCATGTTCTCGGTCCCGCTGGCGACAGCTGGCGGCGTGCTCGGCCTCGCAATCGTCAACCATTTCACGTTCCAGCCGTTGGACATGCTGACGCTGCTCGGATTCGTCATTCTGATCGGTATCGTCGTCAATAACGCCATCCTGTTGGTGCACCAGACCCTGGTGCACATTCGCGAGGAAGGCATGATCGCGTGCGACGCCATCACCGAAGCGACGCGCAACCGCATCCGACCGATCTTCATGTCGACCCTGACCAGCGTCTTCGGGATGATGCCGTTGGTCGTCTTTCCTGGTGCCGGATCGGAGCTTTACCGGGGCCTCGGGTCCGTTGTACTCGGCGGGTTGTCACTATCAGCGTTATTGACGCTGGCCATCATCCCACCATTGTTGAACCTCATGTGCGGCGCCGTAGAAGATAAAAAATCCCAGCCAACCTCCCTTGACCACGCAAACGAAGCGGCGGAATAACCGTCCTTCGGTTATTCGATAGGGTGTGCCAGCGGCAAGATCGTTTATCACGAAATCGTGGTTGGCCTGTGTTCGCTGATATCTTCTAACGTTGTTGCACGACGACGCGGGGAAACTGACTCATGAATGTCATCGACGTCGAGCGCATCATGCCTCGCGCGAATGTCATGCTGAAGGCTCTTGGGAATTCGCACCGTCTAATGGTCGTTGCGTACCTCCTCCATGGCGAAATGAGTGTCGGGGAACTCGGCCGCGCCATCGGCCTCAGCCAATCCGCGTTATCGCAACATCTAGCGCGGTTGCGCCGTGAAAATCTCGTAAAAACCCGACGTGAGGCGCAAACCATCTATTACTCGCTTGTCGGCCATGAAGCGCGGGCCATGGTCGACGCATTAGTCGACATCTTCGGCGAGCACAAAGATATTGATACGGATTCAGGATCGTCCCATCAGAAGACGTTCGTCAGCGCCCGTTAGGCGTTTCCCACGCGAGCCGTCTTAGCTTTTCCGAAGCACCCGCACCGCCTACAATCCACCCCGGACGCTAATGCCGGGACAGGACAATATGATCTTCCGTCAACTTTTCGATTCCGTTTCCTGCACGTACACGTATCTGCTTGCCAGTCGGCCGGGTGGCGAGGCGCTGATCATCGATCCCGTCATCGAGAAGGTTGATCGCTACCTGCAATTGCTCGACGAATTGGACCTCCGCCTGGTCAAGGCCGTCGATACGCATTGCCATGCCGACCATATCACTGGCCTCGGTCGATTGCGCGACGCCACCCGATGCATCACCGTGATGGGTAAGGCGACCGCCGTCGACATGGTATCCATGCGGGTCGATGACGGTGACCGAATTGAGGTCGAGAACCTCACCTTGGAGGTGATTTACACCCCTGGGCATACCGATGATTCATACTGCTTCCGCATGGCCGACCGGGTTTTCACCGGTGACACCCTATTGATTCGAGGAACCGGTCGAACGGATTTTCAACATGGGGATCCGCACGCCGCCTATCGCTCTATCTTTGGTAAACTACTTCATCTTCCGGACGAGGTTCTTGTGTATCCGGGGCACGATTATAAAGGCGATACCGTTTCGTCCATTGGCGAAGAAAAAGCCTTCAACCCGCGCCTCCAAGTCGATAGCGCGGATGCCTATGCGGAAATCATGAACGGGCTCAACCTCCCCAATCCAAAAATGATGGATCAAGCCGTGCCGGCCAACCTCGCCATCGGCTACAAAGCCAGCGATGATCCAGCTATCCTGGCGGCTTCGCTCGACCCCGAACACGTCATGGCCGGCGCCAGCAAGGGCGAGCAAATGCTGGTCGTTGACCTTCGCGAGAATAATGAGCGTTGCCGAGAGGGAATCATTCCGGGTTCGGTGCATGTTCCTTACGTGGATTTCAAGGAGGCCATCGCGCCGGACGGGTTGCTGGCCGCCATGGCGTGCGGCGGTGGCCGCCCCGTGTTGCTCTACTGTGCCTACGGCGAACGTTCTGCGTTGGCGCTAAAGGAAATGTTCGACGCCGGACTGAAAGACGCCGCTCACCTTGCCGGCGGTATCGATGCCTGGAAAACCGCTGGCGGCGATCTGCGGTTTCCGGAATAGGTCCGCCGCGCTATCGAATTCGACTCCCGACAACCGCCGGCACACTCTATCATCCTATGTGATGTTCCTAGAAACCCGGTAACTCAATAACTTGTCCGCAGTCGATAACCCTTCGATCGCGCTGATGTTCGAGCGCTACGGCCCGTCATATCGATGGCTAGTCACGGCGTGCGGCATGCTTGGGTCGATGACAATGGTATTGTCGTCGACCACGGTAAACGTCGCCGTGCCGTCGATCATGGGGGCCTTTGGCGTCGGTCAGGACCTCGCCCAGTGGGCTTCCACGGCATTTTTGTCGACGATGGTCGCGGCACAACTCCTGAACTCTTGGACAACGCGAGCCTTGGGGCCACGGGTGACATTCATGGCGGCGCTCGCGGTCTTCACCGTCGGCGCACTCATCTCCGCCGCCAGTCCGACCATCGAAATGCTGATTGCCGGGCGCATCCTGCAAGGCCTCGGCGCAGGGCTGATCCAGCCATTGGTGCTATCGACCGTGATCGCAACGTTCCCCCCGGAACGGCGCGGTCTCGCCGTTGGCACTGTCGGCACCGGCATCGCGTTAGCGCCGACATTCGGGCCGTTGGCCGGCGGACTCGCCATCGATTTCTTTACGTGGCGGGACGTGTTTATCCTGCCGTTACCGTTGGTGGGCATCGCCGCGGTAATGGGCATGGCCTTCATGCCGGCTCGCAACCCGAAAGAGCGCATCCCTAATTTCGACTGGTTCGGGTTCATCTTGCTGGCCGTAGCCCTGGTGTCGTTGATGAGCTTCATCGGCAATGGCCAGCGCTGGGGTTGGGATTCGAACCGCACGTTGGCATTTCTGGTCACCGGCGTCATTTGCGCGAGCGTGTTCATTGGGTCGCAGTTGCGTAGTGAGAATCCGTTACTCGACCCCAGCCTGTTCCTCGACGCCCGCTTCGCCTCGGCGGTTATCATCGCTTTTGCCTTCGGGCTGGGAAATTTTTCCACCAATTACGCGATTCCACTCTTCGTCCAGACAATCCAGGGGTACACGGCCACCAAGGCGGGGTTGGTGCTGGTGCCAGCCGGAATTCTGTTGGTCGCCGGCCTAAATCTGTCCGGTAGGCTGGCCGATAGGGTGCCACCACATTGGCCGATCATGGTCGGTTGCGCGTGTTTCGCTGTCGCCGCGTTCGCCATGACCCGTATCGACGTCAACACTGCTTATCTAACCATGACGCTCTTGACGCTTTCTAGCCGAGGCGCCATGAGCCTGATTTCCCCCTGCATGGGCAAGGCGGCAATGAGCGCCGTGCCACCAGACAAACTGGCGCAGGGTGCCGGCAACTTCAATTTTTTCCGCCAACTGGGCGGAGCGTTCGGCGTCAATATCACCGCGCTGACATTGGAGACCCGCACCGCCTACCACGCTGACGTACTGGCCGCGACACAGGTTGGGAGCAACGGGCCTACTGCCGAAATGCTGGACAAGGTGCGCGACCTGTTGCACGCCGGCGGCGTACCGGCGCCGGCCGACAGCGCATTGGCATTGGATTATCTCGGCCGAGTCATCTACGCCCAAGCCAATACCTTCGCCTTCCACGACGCCTTCATGCAGGTCGCGATAATTTTCGTACTGATTCTATTCCCCGCGTACATTCTCGGTCGATCACGCGGACGCCAAGAAGATTGACCTAGCGACAACTCATTTGCCACTTGGCTGCTCGCAACGTTGTTCAGCGAACAGGGTTTTCTGGACCTCGGCCCCGATAGGCATCAATGAACGCTGCGGCTGCAGGTTCGTCGAACGTTTTCAGGCGCAGGATTTTCCGCCACGCCGTCAGGACAATTTCCTCTCCCAGGCCCTGCATCGGCGCGACGACCAACCCCGACCACATACCAGAATAAAGATCAGCCCATACCTTCAGCGAGGCCATCGCGTTGCCGGTCGGTGCATCGTAATAGATCACCACATTGCCGTGTTCCATGGCATGCACGAGGTATATGTCTCGTGGTTGCACGGTATAAAACCCTGGCTCCGTCCACGTTGGCGCATGTGGGCCGGAGGTGGGGAATTTTGCCGGATAGCGGTAACCCTGGCCGGGTTGAAGATGGCCGCGACCGAGATCAGGCATGGTTTGAACGTTCTCAAGTCCAGCGGCACCAGCGCTGGCCAGTTCCATGAACGAGGCCTCGCAGCGTTGCGACTGCCAAATCGACCAACCGGCGAGAATCGCAAGGCCGGCGATCACTGGCGTTACGGCGTGGCGTAGGCTCCCACCGCGCGTTCCGCTGGCGGGCGCGGAGCCCGCACTTCTCCGCTTCCGAATACCCTTCGATTTTGCCATCAAGCATCCCCAATATTATCGTCGAGGTCATTGGCGGGAAGGATGAAGACGGTTCGCGGGCTACACCAATAACACACGATCAAATCCGCGTGTGGCTCTTCGCCAGACCTACGGATTGACGACGTTGATCGGCGCCCCGGCCTGATAAGCCAGGATTTGTTCAAAGATATCGCTGAATTGGAGTTCGTATTCGTCGCGGGTCACATAGCCAATGTGCGGCGTACAGATGACGTTGTCCCTATTGAGCAGTGGATGCTTCACATCGCGCATCGGCTCGTCCTCAAAAACATCAATGGCGGCCATGCCGGGCCGACCGGCATCAAGGGCAGCAACCAAGGCGCCCGGTTCAAATAAGGCAGCGCGGCTGGTGTTGACCAGCAGGGCCGTCGACTTCATTCGGCCAAGATCATCCGCGGTAACCGTGCCACGGGTCGACGGGTAAAGCCGCACATGCAGCGACACCACATCGCTGTCCTCGAA
>JAYOFM010000163.1:1881-5634 GCA_038117225.1 Rhodospirillales bacterium | reverse complement strand
CAGTAACTCTGTGGCGGCATCATGTGGCGGCCCGTGCGCGCGCCGATGGAGGAACCGATGGCCGACGTCCGTATCTACCAACCGACCAAGAACGCCATGCAATCCGGCCGCGCCAATACCCGACGGTGGGTCGTCGAATACGAACCGGCGGCCAAGGTAACGGACCCGCTCATGGGCTGGGTCGGCTCGTCGGATACGCGCGGCCAGTTGCGGTTGCGATTTGACACCAAGGAAGCGGCGATTGCGTTCGCCACGAAGAAGGGTTTGAGTTACCGCGTTCAGGAACCCCATAAGCGCCGCGTGCAGCCCAAGAATTATTCCGCCAACTTCGCTTTCGACAGAACGTACTGAATTCACGCCGCCGGCCGAGCTCGCTTGCCCGGTCGTGCCGGGGTAAGCGCCCGTAGCTCAGCTGGATAGAGCATCTGCCTTCTAAGCAGAATGTCGCAGGTTCGAGTCCTGCCGGGCGCGCCAATCCTCAATTTCTGTTCGTGAGATCATTCACATTTTGTTGCCACGGCACTATATTATGGCCATGCGTCGAAAATTGATCATTGCCGTGTTGGCCGCCGTTGCGGTTATCCTGTTTGCCCAGCCTGAAACGCTGGCGGCGACGGGCGTGGTCGTCGATCACGTGCTGGATACATATATGATCGCCTACGTGACCCAGGTCGCTAGCGTTCTCGGCTGCTTTTAGGTGAACGGCCCCAATGACGCCGAGGTCATGGACCTTTGGCCAACCCGTTTGCTGCGCCGGCAGTTGACGGATTTTGACGAACCAAACCGGGAACTGCTGAAACTGATTCGCGACCTCGATCGGGGCAAAGCCGACCTGACACTCGATTACCGGGACAACAACATTCTCAATCTGGACCATCCAGGGGCTAACTGGTTGCGGGCGGAGGTTAACCGGTTGGTCATCGACTATCTCAGGGGCATGGGCATCGATTATGCGGTCAATTGGCAAATTCACGCGTGGCCCAATGTCAACCGCCTGGGTGATTACCACGATCCTCACAACCACCCGCACAGCTATCTTTCGGGGACTTACTACGTGAAGATACCGTCGGGACGTGACACGCCCGGCAATCGCGGTGACGTGAGGCCCGGACGTATTACCTTCTACGATCCACGCGGCGCCGTGAATATGGGGTCGATCAAGAACGATCTAAATGTCGATCCGGAATTCACCGTGCAGCCGGAACCTGGTTTGATCATGCTATGGCCGGCGTTTCTCAACCATTTCGTTCACCCGAACCTGGCCAAGGAAACACGTATCTCCATCAGCTTTAACATCGTCCTCAAGTGGGAAGAACACTACTTGCCGGAGCAATAGATCTATTTTCCGTAGAGCTTTTCCGGATCGACCAGTGGCTCAGCGATCTCTGCCGGCGCGCCATCGCGGACGGCGTTGAAGAAGCAGGCCCGGCGGCCGGTATGGCAAGCGACGCCTTCCTGATCGACCAGTAACAGCAACGTGTCGGCGTCACAATCCCAGCGAAAATCGACGAGCCGTTGAACTTGGCCGGAACTTTCTCCCTTGCGCCATAACCGGGCACGCGAGCGCGAGTAGTAACAGACACGGCCAGTCTGCAACGTCTCGGTGACGGCGTCGCGGTTCATCCAGGCCACCATCAGCACTTCGCCAGAGTCGTGTTGCTGAGCGACCGCCGTAACAAGGCCGGCATCGTCAAATCGGATCAGGTCAACGACCGCGCCGGCGGCATGTTTATCAAGGCGGCTGAAAGCAGTCGTGTCATTCATGGTGCGGGTTCCCGTTTGCCGGTGCGCCGCCATACTATATCATTGCGGCGACGTCCACGCAGCGGATTGAGCGAGCAGACGATGCCCGACAGTAACTCAGAAGCATTTCTCCACGCCGGCCACGACCACGATGCTTGCCTGGACGACGCCCTGGCGCGCGCGGAATCGCTCTGCCGAGAACGTGGGGCGCGGCTGACGCCGCTTCGGCGCCGGGTTCTGGAACTGGTGTGGGACGGCCACAAACCACTTGGCGCTTATGAGATTTTGGAAAATCTTCGCAACGAACGCGGCGGTGCGGCGCCGCCGACAGTCTATCGCGCGCTCGAATTTCTGTTGGCCCATGGTCTGGTGCATCGCATTGAAAGCCTTAACGCATTCGTCGGCTGTACGGAACCCGATGCCCATCATGGGACGCGCCACGGCGCACAGTTTCTGATTTGTCGCGGTTGTGGCTCGGTCGCGGAACTTAGTGACGACGGCATTGCCAATGCAATCCACGGATCGGCGGCAAAGGCCGGCTTTACCGTCGACAACGCAACCATCGAGATCGAGGGTTTCTGCCCGCACTGTCAGTGAGGCCGCTGCCCAACCACTAACCCGTCGCCGACATCCGTTTCAGCCCGGCATCCAAATCGGCAATCAGATCGTCCGTATCCTCGAGACCGATATGCAGGCGCAGGGTCGGTCCCTCCGCCTTCCAAGGCCGGACGGTGCGTGCCTTTTCGGGGAACGTCGGAATCATCAAGCTTTCATAGCCGCCCCAACTGGCCCCCATGCCGAACAGTTCCATGCCGTCCAATAATGCGCGAACCTGATCCGTTGTGGCACCGCCAAGGACGATGCCGAACAGGCTCGATGCCCCCTGGTTGTCCCGTTTCCACAGCTCGTGACCAGGGTCATCGGGTAGGGCCGGGTACATGACGCGGGCCACCTGGGGCTGAGCGAGCAACCATTCGGCAACCCGAAGGCCGTTCCGCTGATGGCGTTCCAGCCGCACCGAGAGCGTGCGCAGTCCACGTAGACCCAGGTAACAATCGTCCGGTCCGGCGTGATAGCCGAGGCCGTTTGCCCGTCCCTTGACGGTTTGGAAGTGATCTTCGTTCGCCACCGTGACGGTACCAAGCATGGCATCCGCGTGGCCGACCACGTATTTCGTCGACGCTTCAACGACAATATCAACGCCGAGAGACAACGGCTGACAGTAATAGGGCGAGGCCCAAGTATTGTCGGCTATGCTGAGAACGTCGGCCTTGCGCGCCGCTGCAGTGATGGCTGGGATATCCTGCATCTCGAACGTGTAGGTTCCCGGCGACTCTATGAAGATCACCTTAGTCTCTGGCCGGATCAGCTCTGCGATACCGCTACCGATGTGCGGATCGTAGTATGTGATGTCGACGCCCGCGCGCCTTAGATTGGTATCACAGACGCGAGCCCGCGTTGGACCATAGACGGTGTCAGCGATCAACGCGTGGTCGCCGGATTCAAGAAACGCGAACATGGCGAGGTTGATCGCCGCCAGCCCTGACGGCACGGAAACGGATTTGTGGCCCTGGTGCAGTGCCGTGACCGCGTCCTCGAAAGCGAATTGGGTCGGTCCGCCTGTTCGCCCGTATTGGGTCCCCTTATAGGGCGGATTATCCCGCGTCAGAAATTCGTCCATGGTTGGGAACAGAACGGTCGAGGCGTGATAGACGGGCGGGTTGACGATACCATGGTTAGCATGAGGATCGCGGCCGGCGGTGGTCAGCACGGTGTCTTTTTTAATTGGGCGGGATATCTTCATCGGACCATCAATCTGGGGAAGGGGAGGGCGCGGTTTTCGAATAACAGAGCCCCGGACGTTACACCCCACATTGCGCGATGGCGAGGGTGGAAGCTGGAACAACAGGACGTATAGCATATGCAACGAATTCTCATGCATTCCCGTCGACGGCTAGACGACGTTACCGACGCGGTGACGTGCCGTTTCCCGGAAATTGAAACATGCGG
>JAYOFM010000163.1:0-1871 GCA_038117225.1 Rhodospirillales bacterium | reverse complement strand
ACACCTATGCCGGCCTCGTGGCGGCGATCGGCGATTTCAAGCCGACCATCATTTACTGCATTCGCGGCGGCGACGGGCCATTCCCACGCGACGCCATTGTCGGGTCCGACAGCGTCCATTGGTTTTCCAACGGCGGCGTCGGAGTAGACCATCTTCGCCCTTGGGACCCTAAACGTTTGACCGTCACCAATTCCGTCGGCGTCGCCGGCGAGGCAATGGCCCAGTACATCATCGGCGGGTTGATCGCATTGGCATTTCGATTTCCCGATTTCTGGCGCGACAAGGACGCGCGGCGATGGGAAGTCCGCAAAATTCAATATCTGGAAGGCAAGACCCTGGCGGTAATCGGTCTTGGCGGAACCGGAGCGCGGCTCGTGCCGCTCGCCCGCGCCATGGGCATGCGTGTTATCGGCATGCGCGCCAACCCGCGGCCGATGGACGGCGTCGAACGAGTCGTCGGCGCGGATGGATTGAAGGGCTTGCTGGCCGACGCCGACGCGATCGCCGTCTGTGTACCGTTGACGGAGGAAACCCGCCACCTGATCAGTGCCGACGCCCTTGCGGCCGCGAAGCCGGGGGTGCTGATTGCGGATGTTTCGCGGGGCGGCGTGATTGATCCGTCGGCCTTGTTAAGCGCATTAAACACAGGCCGCGTGGCCGGTGCGTTGCTTGATGTCTTCGAGACGGAACCACTTGATCCAGCGAGCCCTTTGTGGGAGCAGCCCAACGTCATCATCACGCCGCACTGTTCATCGGAATACGAAGGTTGGGAGCGGCGTTCGGCCGAAATGTTCTGCGACAACTTGGAACGTTATCTTACCGGCCAACCGCTAGAACGGGTCGTCAACCCAGCGCGGGGGTATTGATACGGGGGTACGAGCGGGAACACGTGGCCGTGGATCAGCAATAAAACACAACGTTGAATTCGCGGCACAAGTGTGTTTCCGTTGTGTTTGTCGGGAATGAACGATTGGACACCTCTAAAAACCGACATTTTTTGACCATGGCGGCGTGATCGGCCTGAATGCAGTTAGCGTTGGATGGTTTTTCGCCTGATTTTCTGTTTTCCGGGGCTTGTTGAGGCGTCCTTGCCGCCGTTTCCCGGCTATCCGGGCGCACTTCGGGCGTTGAGCCAGACCAGACGCTGCATGTTGTAGACCATGTTGGCGATGGCGATTTTGGTCTTCGCCCGTTCGATGCCGATGGTTCGGATGAACAACCCCATTCGGTGCTTCTGGGCGGCGAAGACGTGCTCGACCTTGGAGCGCACCATGGATTTCCTGGCATTGGCCCGGCGCGTGGCATCGGGCATCGGCTTGCCCTTCGGCTTCTTGCGATGGACTTGGGAGACGAAGCCGTTTTTCTCCATGAACGCTTCGTTCTTCTTCGACCGATAGGCGGTGTCGGCCCAGACGGCGCTTGCCGTGTTGTTCTTATCCAGGACATCGCACAGCCGCGCTCCGTCGTGGGCCGCCGCGTCGGTGACCGTCCACTTGCGGATCATACCGTGGCGGCGGTCGGTCGAGATATGGTTCTTGTAGCCGAAGGCCGGGATCGCCAGGTCCACCTGAGGCTTGCCGTCCGCTTTGGGCTTGGCCTTGGAATACTTCACCGTCCAGCGGGCATCGCGGTCCTTCTGGCGCAGCTTGGCCGGCTTGCCCGCCCAGTCATCGGGAATGCGCCCAGCCTTGATCGCCTCCTTCTCGCCGTCGGTATTGCGCTGGCGCGGCGCGGCGACGATGGTGGCGTCAACGATCTGGCCGGACATCGCCAAGTAGCCCTGCTCCTCCAACACGGCATTGAACCGGGCGAAGAGCTTATCCATGGCCTTGGCCTCGGTCAGCAACTCCCGGAACAGCCAGATCGTCTTG
>JAYOFM010000162.1:0-5642 GCA_038117225.1 Rhodospirillales bacterium | reverse complement strand
CGATTGACCACATAAGTGACGTCGTCGCCGACGATGCCCTTGCGCAGGCTGTCGGCGGCCTCGCAGACGGCGGCGAAATCGTCACCGCGCGCATTGAATAATCGCACCATGTCCTGCTCGGTCGGCGTTACCCCGTCCAATGCCCGTTCGATGATCTCCATTGTTCGGCCGTCGCGGACGCCGGGCTTGCGCCCGACAATCGTGACCAGCCGGGGCGGCGCCTCGGTCTGGCCGGGTTGCCATCCATCATCGCGAGGAAAGCCGGCCGCATCGACGGTGTCGAGCAACGCCTGGTGAAAACGCTTCGAAACCCAGCGTGCCGGATCACGCGTATATGCCGGGTAAATCGCCAACCGTTGGGTCAACGATTTACCGGCCGCCGCCGTCGCCCGTTCGAGCGCGTCGAGATGCGGCCACGGGGCTTCCGGATTGACATGGTCCGGGGTCACCGGCGACACGCCGCCCCAGTCGTTGATTCCCGCCTTGACCAGCCGCGGCAACGACCCCGGCGACAGATTGGGCGGTGCCTGTATGTTCATGTCCGGCCCGAATAAAAGTCGCGCCGTGGCGATCGTCCATACCAGTTCATCCAACGACGCCGGCGGCGTCTCGCGCATGCGCGTGTCCGCCTTGGGACGGAAATTCTGGATGATGATTTCCTGGATGTGTCCGTGCGCGGCGTGGAGCCGGCGCAACGCCAGCAAGGACTCAACCCGTTCCCGGCGTGTTTCACCGATACCGATCAATATCCCGGAGGTAAACGGCACCGCGTTTTCGCCGGCCCACTGAATTGTCTCCAGCCGCCGCGCCGGCACCTTGTCGGGCGAGCCATGATGCGGGCCGCCCTTCGCGGCCAAGCGCTCGGAAACGCTTTCCAACACGATGCCCTGAGACACTGAAACATCGCGCAAAGCGGCGATGTCGGTCGGCGTCATCAGGCCCGGATTGACGTGTGGCAACAGGCCCGTCTCCTCGAAGACCCGCTCCGCGCAATAGGCCAGATAGGACAGTGTCGTCTCATGCCCCATGGCGGCGAGTTGATCGCGCGCCACCCGGTATCGATTTTCAGGTTTGTCGCCGAGGGTGAAAAGCGCCTCGCGGCAGCCAGCCTCGCGGCCGGCCTCGGCGATCCTGAGAACCTCGTCGATGCCCAAATAGGCCGCCTCATCTTTGCGCGGGGGCCGGGCGAATGTGCAGTAATGGCAGACATCCCGGCATAACTGGGTCAACGGAATGAATATCTTGCGCGAATAGGAGACGATCGAGCCATGGCCATCATCGCGGATGGCGGCGGCGGCGTCCGTCATCTGATCGACATCGGCGGCGAGCATCCAAGCGATAGCTTCGGCGGCATCCATGCCTGTTCCATCGCGGTTCGTGGCAAACAGGTCGACGATCCGCTCAATTTCCGCGGTGCCTTTCATCGACCGGCCTCCAGGGCAATTCTGCCGCCGCCAACGCCGCTGCTAGTCAAATATCGGTAGGTTTCCGTGTCCGACGGCCTCGCGAGAAAGGCGTACAGATCGGCGGGCTCGTCGATATCCAGGCCGAGTTCCGGCACCTCGACGGTGATCGCCTTGACGGCTTGTCGCCGCGCCGCATCCACGTGACGGGCGGCGCTATTGGGACCGTATAAAAATGTAATGGCGCCGGTCGGTCGCATGGCCAGGACGTTGGTCCCCCTATCCCGCGTTGCCGGGACTACCGCGACGGCGGGCTCCTCGGGCAAGGCGGCTAGTAGGTCCGAAAGATGGATTGGCGTGATCAATGGCAAGTCGCCTGAAACCGCGACGATGCCACCGACGCCCTCGCCATGCAGAACATCGCTGGCCCCGGTGAGGGCGGCCGACAGATCATCATCACTTTGCCGGCCGATGCACCGGGCACCGTAGGCCGAGGCGATGTCGGCGACGCCCGGATCACTGCTGACCACGACCGTTCCGGCGATGCCTTGCGTTCGCCCGACCGCATCCAGAACGTCACCCAGCATGGCGATGACCAAGTCGCGGCGTTGCGCGGGGGACAGCACCCGGGCGAGGCGCCGTTTCGCGATATCGAGCCTCTTGCAGGGGACGATGGCCCACATGGCAATGTTCAATCATTTCCTTGTTGAGACCGAGGGGCAACGGACAGTTCGCCAGCGAAACTTAGTACGTCTTTGGCTAGATTCTCACGGTCGTCAAGGCTGCGCATCAATGTATTGACCGCGCGCGCAGCCACCGGCAGCGACGCCACGTGATCCTTGTCGGCTTGATCGATGATCAGACCATCGATCAAACCGCCATAATGTTCGGCGATGGCGCTTGCTGTCCGGGGAATCGATAGCTCGTCAAATATCTTTGCCGTCGGTCCCTTTACCGCCGCACCGCCAACCAATGGCGACACAGCGATGACGGGCGCCTGGCAGTTGGCGACGGCGGCCCGGATATCGGCCACCGCGAGGATCGGATCGATGCTGAGAAATGGATTCGACGGACAGATGATGACCGCGCGAAGATCGGGACGCTTCAGCGCCTCCAGAACGCCCGGCGCGGCATGAGCCCGACCGGCGCCATCATAGTCGATACCCTCGACCACGGGTTTGCATTGCCGGCGAACGAAATAGTCTTGGAACGCCAACGCGCCATCGGTTGATTGGACGACCGTCCGCACGGCGTCATCACTCATCGGTATGAGGCGTGCCCGAATTTCGAATTTCTTGCCGATGGCCGCCGTGATCTCGCTCAGTCGATGGCCTGCGGCAAGTCGTCGCGTCCGTTCCACGTGGATCGCCAAATCGGAATCGCCGAGGGCGAACCAGGTCTCGGCGCCGAGCCGTTTCGCTGTCTCCATGAACGACCAAGTTTCGTCGCGGCGCCCCCATCCGGTCTCGGGATTTTCGATACCGGCCAGGGTATAAGTAACCGTATCCACATCGGGTGAAATATGTAGACCGAGATGCTCAAAATCATCACCGGTATTGATGACCACATGCAAGGCATCCGGTTCCAACACACGGTACAGCCCCAGCGCTAGTTTGGCGCCGCCAATGCCGCCGCACAGGGCGACGATGGGGCCGGCGGTCATCGAAACAGATCCCGTTCCCTGGTGCGCAGCAATTGGCGGCCGTCGGTTTCCACCGCTTGCCAGCTAAGGCCGCTCAGCTTGACGACTGGCTGCCCCTCGGCGCCCTCACCCATCAGCAACGCGGCGGCGGCGGCGATCTGGTCGGCATAACCAATTTCGGTGATGCGCAATTGTCGGCCACTCAAATCCTCTTCGCCGATGCGGCTCCACAGTGCCGGTGGTCCAGCGACGCCGAGAGCCATGCCGACTGAACCGTTTCGCCATGCACGCCCAACACTATCGTTGATAATGACGCCGATCCGGCACTCGAAATGGGCCTCGAAGGCATCGCGCAGGCTAGCGCACGTGGCATCTGGATTAATGGGCAGCAATAGCACCCGTTCGCGCTCATCATCGAACGGGCCGACATTCGAAGCATCAATGCCGGCATTCGCCATGACGTAGCCGAGGCGATGTTCGACGATCAGCACCCCCTGCCTGCATCGCACGACATCCGTTGATTCGGACAGGATCAGTTCGACGATCCGTGGGTCCTTGTCGGCTTCCCGCGCCAGTTCCAGCGCGCGCTCGGACGGCATCACCGTGTCGAGGGCGACGTAACGATCTTCGGCCTTGGAAACGATTTTCTGCGCGATGACGAAGATATCGCCCTCGAATACCTGCATGGCCGCCGCATCGACGGCGGCGATAAGTTGCACCGCCAAATCCGATCCGGGCACGATGAACGGCACACCCGGCACCGCTTGGGCAACAAGGGATGAGCCAGTCGTCATCGGTATCATACCAAAGTACAGTGATCGAGGTCAGTCGGCGTCCGGCTCAATAAGATCACCAGTAATTCTGATCCCCGCACCTGGAACCTTGTAACGCTTGTTGATGGTGATCAACACCGAGGTGAGCGCCTCGGCGGCAATTGAATTGGCCAACGGGCCGCCATGAATGCCGCGCATGCCGATGGCATTGGCCAATGCGACGACGCTGTCACGGGCGGCGCGCTTGTTGCCGAACACCAGCACATCGCAATCGATGGTCTTGTCGCCACGCAGCTTGTCGGCGGCAACATTGTGGAATGCCGAAACGACCGTCACCTCGGACCCAAGAACTTCCTCGGCCCTCAGCGCAGCCGACCCGGACGGCGGCAGTTGCACGGTGCCTACTTTCGGCGGCACCAGCGGAACAGTGGTATCGACAACAATTTTCCCGGCAACGTGGTCCTTGATTTCTCCAAGGATCATGTCTTGATTGGAAAACGGAACCGTCACCACGACAATATCGGCGGCAGCAGCGGTAGCGGCGTTGTCGCATCCGCGAACGGCGAGGTTTTCTCCGGTTGCGGCAATTTCCTGAGCGGCGGAAACGGCCTTATCCGTTGACCGGGAACCGACGACAACCGGGTACCCGGCGCGGGCGAGGCGAAAAGCGAGGCCGCCGCCCAGGGCCCCCGTGCCACCGACGACACCGATGGTGGGGCGTTGATTGCTCAACGGAGCGCTTCCGGCAACGATGCCGCGATCCCGTGGAAGCAGGACGGAGAAGCGGCGCGCCGATGAAGACGAAACGCCACTTCTCTCGCCCTACCAGGGAGAATACTCGAAGATTGTGGGGATTCCCCGCACATCTTAACTCAGGTCCATTTCCGGCAGCGTCACAATTTCGATCCCGGCCGCTTCTAGTCCGGCCCGGACCGCCGAGGAAACCTTGATCGCGGTGGGTTCATCGCCGTGCACGCAGATGGTATCCACCTTGACCTTTATCGTTTTGCCGTTGCGCGAAATGATTTCTCCCTCTGCGATCATCCGCACGGCCTGTTCGGTCGCGGGAACCGGATCGGACATCACGGTGCCGGGGATTTTTCGCGACGCCAGATTACCGTCATCGTCATACTGGCGATCGGCGAAGCCTTCGCGTGCGAGCGGCAAACCCAGGGTTTCGGCGGCGCGTTCCATTTCCGACCCGGCGAGGGCGACGTAGATGATCTTGTCGTCGACCGCCTTGATCGCTCGGCCGATGGCCAACGCGTATTCCGGGTCCTCGGCCGCCATGTTGTTGAGGGCGCCGTGCGGCTTGAGATGCGTGACCTTCTCATCGACATAGGCGGCCATCGCCTGGAGGGCGCCAATCTGATAGGCAATGGCCAGCTCCAGATCGGCTGGCTTCATATCGATACGTCGACGTCCGAACCCCCAAAGATCATTAAATCCGGGATGGGCGCCGATGCTGACCCCTTGAGCCTTGGCGCCGGTGACGACGCGATGCATGACGTTAGGGTCACCCGCGTGAAAGCCACAGGCGATGCTGGCGGATCGAATGATCTTTAGAATCTCGATATCGTTACCGATGTCGTAGGCACCGAATCCCTCGCCCATGTCGGCGTTCAAGTTAACTTTCTTAGCCATGTTTTCGAACCTCACCCTTCCCCGAGTCGACGCCATTCCGATCGTCGAGCGATGCCATGCAGTCTTGGTAAGAACATATTATGATTAGTATGACCAGTCAAATTTTTCACGTCTCTTCGTGTACTTGGCCTTCCTGCGCGCGGCCGCTCGCGGCGCCACCGTGGCGCGCCGGTTTTCGTC
>JAYOFM010000161.1:0-5671 GCA_038117225.1 Rhodospirillales bacterium | reverse complement strand
CGCCGCCACCCTATCTACTGAGAAGCCGTGGCCCATGGTATAAGGGCACGCGAGAACGTGATCAACGCCACCGGGCACAGTGAATTAGAGTGGCGAACCTGAACAATTGATCGGGGGAGAAACCATTGGGCCATCGGCATCTGCTCGTCGTTCGTTTTATCCTGTTCAACGTTGTCGCGCTCGGCTTGCTGGCGGCGATTTATCTGCAAGGCTGGCTCGATGAGGTGCTCGGCGCCCGGCTGGTCGAACTATCGCTGCTGATCGTCGCCGTGTTCGTCTACGGTCTGATCATGTGCGGTGCGCGCATCTGGCAGACCAATCAAGAACTGAATCAGATTCGAGACGGCGGCACGACGCCCGGCAGTAGCATCGAAACCTATCTGGTACGAGCACGAGGCGGTACCGGCGAGGATCGCCGCCGCCTCGCCGACCTGCTACGGCTGCGCCTATCGGGGCGCATCGCCATCGTGCGTCAGGTCGCCAACACGCTGGTGTTCCTGGGTCTGATCGGCACGGTCATCGGGTTCATCATCGCGTTGTCCGGCGTCGATCCGGAAGCGGTGACCGACGCGCAACGAGTCGCCCCCATGGTATCGACCCTGATCGGCGGCATGTCGGTGGCGCTCAATACCACCCTGATCGGCGCCGTGCTGTATGTCTGGTTGATTGTCGATCACCGCATGCTGGCCACCGGCACGGTGGCATTGCTGGTCGAAACCATCGAATTGGCCGAGGTCGCCGAAGACGACGTAAGCGGCGATGGACCAGCTTGATTATTTCGACGACGAGGACACCGCGGGCACGGTGTTCCGCGATGTCCTGCTGTTGGCGCTAATCGGCTTCATTGCCATCGTCGTCATGTTGTTGCCACACATTACCCCGACCAAGGAAGACGCCGAGGACGCGCGCGCGCCCGGCAACGTGATCGTCGAAATGCACTGGCCGACGGACATGAAGGTGGACGTGGATTTGTGGGTCAAGGCACCCGGGGAACTGCCGGTCGGTTTCTGGAATCAAAGCGGCAAGACCTTCAACCTGTTGCGCGATGATCTCGGCGGCGAAGGCGACGCCACGGAAGAGAACTACGAAATGACCTACAGCCGGGGCATTCCGCCCGGCGAATACGTGGTCAACGCCCACATGTATGGCGCCATCCCCAACGCGGTCAGCGTCCCCGTGACCGTCGTCGTCAGCGTCAAGAAACAGTACGATCAGGCCCATCAGATCTTAAAATCCGACATCGTCATGGAACGCCACAATGAGGAAAAGACCGCTTTCCGATTCCGCCTAACGGAGGAAGGCGACCTTGTGCCAGGCAGTGTCTCGACCCTACGTTACCCGCTGATTACGGAGCTTCGCTGATGGATATCATCCACTACCTGTTCGGAGGCGCGCTGCTACTCGCGGCGACGCTGGCCAGCCTCGCCATCTGGGCTCCCCGGCCGGCGCGGGTCCGCTTCCTGGCCCTCGCCCTGGTGATCATGTTCATACCCCTCGGCTACGCCCAGTTCGCCGAAATGCTGTCGAAGCCAAAGCCGATGAACTTCGAATGGTTCGAACGCAACGCCGACAAGGCGCTGATTCTCGGCATGCACTTCGATGAAGGCCAGGCAATCTATCTGTGGCTGAAGCTCTCCGGTGACGTGGAACCGCGCTACTACAAGGTACCGTGGAATCTGCGGCTGGCCGAAAAACTGGAGGAATTAATCGAGGGCGCGGTGCGGCAGAATTCCGCCCTGGTCATCGACAAACCGTTCCAGAAACGCAGTGTCGAGGATTGGGGCGATCTCAACGTGGAAATCATTCCTCCGCCGGTGCCGCCGTTCAAACGGCCACAATCCCCCAACCGCATCATCAATCCCCGGGAATTCAAAATTTGAGGGCGCCGTGACTCTTCGCGCCATCACGCTGCGCCGAGTGCGTCTACCGCTGGTGGCACCCTACCGGCTGAGCTATCGCACGTTCCAGGAGTTCGAGCCGATCATCGTCGAAGCGGTTGATGACCAGGGCCGCGTCGGCTGGGGTGAAGGCCATATCTCGCCGGGGTCAAGCGCCGAGACCCGCGAGGGTGGTTGGGCGTTTGCTATCGACACGGCGCGGCACATGGTCGGGCAAACCGTTGAACAAGCCGGCAATGACGTACTTTCACGTTTCGAGGATAGCAAGGTCGCCGCGACCGCGTTAGTTACAGCGCTGGAAATGCTCGACGGCCACCCGCTGCTGCGGGTCGATACCGAGACCCGGCTTCCATTGCTCACCCCCTTCAACGCGACAGACACGGGCGCCATCGCCGCTGAAGCGGAAAGCCGCGTCGACGCAGGTTTTCGTACCATCAAGGTCAAGGTCGGCAAGAATGTCGCCGATGATCTCGACCGGGTGGCGGCGATCCAACGGCATGTGGCCGGTCGGGCCGAACTGCGGCTTGACGCCAACCGGGCGTATTCGCTCGAACAGGCATTGGCCTTCGTCGCCGGATTGAAACCCGACGGCATCGTCCTGTTCGAACAGCCCTGCGACGCCGATGATTGGGAAGCAAACGCCGCCGTCGCCGCCGCGTCGCCGGTGCCGTTGATGCTGGACGAACCGATTTGTGCCCCCGCCGATATCGGCCGCGCCGGCACGATCGACGGCGTCGGATTCTGCAAATTGAAGCTGAAGCGCTTCGGCGGTCTCAACCGACTCGCCGACGGTTTACGGCGGGTCCGCGGACAAGGCATGCAGCCGGTGCTGGGCGATGGTTTGGCCGGCGACATCGGCTGCTGGATGGAAGCCTGCGTCGCCCGGCACACCATCGACAACGCCGGCGAGTTCAACGGTTTCCTAAAACCCCGCGACAGCCTGCTGCGCAATCCGCTGCCATTCGCCGATGGCACGTTGATCTTGCCGGCCGATTACCGGCCCGAGGTCGACAGGGACAAGCTGGCGCGCCACACTGTCGAGGAGGTCAACTTTCAGGCGTGAGGCTAGTATGGACATCACCCCCTTCGACGCGCCGTTCGGCGCCGAGGTATCGGATATTGACCTAAGCCTGGAAATATCGAGTGACGACGCAGTGCGGCTCAACGCGGCACTTGAGCAATATCTGGTGTTGCGGGTGCGCCGCCAACGAATCAGCGACCCTGACCTGATCCGCTTCGCCGGACTGTTCGGCGAATTGGACCCGCCCGGCCCCAATCCCTACGGTGCACCCATGCTGCCCGAATATCCCGAACTCAACGTTATTTCCAACGTCGTCGTGGATGGCAAGCCGATCGGCAATCTGGGTTATGGCGAAGCCGTGTGGCATGCGGATCTGACGTACGTCGACACGCCACCCCGCGCATCCGTGCTTTACGGTATCGAGATCCCCGTCGGCGCCGGTGATACCTATTTCGCCGACATGTTCGCGGCCTATGCAGCGCTGCCGGACGACCTTAAACAGCGCATCGACGGCCGGGTCGCCATTCATGATGCCTCGCATAATTCCGCCGGCATGCGGCGCCGGGGCTACGACGACGTGACCGACGTGCGCGAAACGCCGGGTTCGCGCCACCCGCTGGTCCGCACCCGCCCATCGGACGGGCGTAAATGCCTGTTTCTCGGTCGCCGGCCGCGTGGCTATATCGTCGGCATGGAAGTGGCGAAAAGCGAAGAATTACTGGATACCTTGTGGACGCACGCTACCCAGGACCGCTTCACCTGGAAACAGCAATGGTACGAGGGCGACATGGTGATGTGGAATAACCTCGCCGTGCTGCACAAGCGCGACGCCTTCGACAATTCCCTGCGCCGCGTGTTGCACCGGGCACAGATCAAGGGCACCGAACGAATCGCCTGAAGATCAGACCACGTTGCGGCGGAGTAAATCGGCGATGTCGTCGGCGCTGTACCCCAATCCGTCGAGAATTTCCTCGGTATGCTCCCCCAAGGCCGGTGGCCGGGTGACCAGACGACTCGGTGTGCGCGACAGTTTCACCGGCTGCGCCACCATTCGCGTCTTGCCGTAGGGCAGCGTGTCAATTTCCTGGGCGATCCCCACATGGTTGACCTGCGGGTCCGCGAAGACGCCGGCCATATCGTAGATGGGACCGCAGGGAATACCGACGGCGGCGAGCTCCTCAATCCAGTCGGCACTGGTCCGCTTGGCGGTTTCCTCGGCGATCATGGGGTTCAATATATCGCGATTGGTCGAGCGCGCATCACCGTCGGCAAAGCGCGCATCCTCAAGCCATTCCGGTCGACCCAAGGTTTCGCACAGCCGGATCCACATGGTGCCGCCAGATGCCGCGATATTAATGTGGCCATCACTGGTCGGAAATACGCCGGTGGGGATCGACGTTGGATGGTTGTTGCCGGCCTGGCCGGCGACCTCTCCGTTCATCAGGTAGCGCGCCGCCTGGAAATCCTCCATGGCGATAAGCGCCTCCAATAATGATGTCTGCACCCACTGTCCCTCGCCCGACCGTTCGCGCTCGAACAGGGCAACCAAAATTCCGGACGCGCAATAAAGTCCGGCCGACGAATCCGCAACGGCGATGCCGACCCGCATGGGGCCCTCGCCCGGCGCGCCGGTAATCGACATTAAGCCCGACATGCCTTGAGCAATCTGGTCGAACCCAGGCCGCTTGCCGTAGGGGCCATCCTGACCAAAGCCGGAAATGCTACCGAGGATGATACGCGGATTGACCGCTCTAAGGCTCTCGTAATCGATGCCGAGCCGGTGCTTCACGTCGGCGCGGTAGTTTTCGACCACCACATCAACCGATTCGATCAGACGCATGAACACCTTGAGGCCGTCCGGATCCTTGAGATTCAGAGTCAGCGAGCGGCGATTGCGCTGCAAATTTTGAAAATCGGCGGAATCTCGAGGCGCGGAGACCGCGCCATCGGGTTCTAGCGCCGCCGGTTGCTCGATCTTGATAACATCGGCCCCCCAATCCGCGAGCAACCGCGCGCAGGTCGGTCCGGCGCGGGCCCGTGTCAGATCGAGCACCTTGATGCCCTTGAGGGCGGCGGAAGCGGGGACATGCGGCATGGGGCGGTTCCTCTGTCGGTGGACACTCAGTTTATTGCCTGATTTCTCCGCCGCAAGGGCGGGTGCATCGACCATTGGCCGGAGCTCTCGCCGCATCCTTCACTGATTTCACAAAAAAGTGAGGAATTCTGGCCGCTTCCGGCCGACAAAAGGCGAAGTCGTCAGTTAACTGTAAGGGGCGGCGGGCATAGTCCGTCCAATAGTCGCGAATCCGGTTGTTTGGGGGCGTTTTCCTTGTCTCTGAGCGGGCACGATGAACATAACCATAATTCTTGCGGGAGCCCTAATCTGTCATGGCCGATACCGGATCCGAAGAAGGCCCCAATCTGATTGAAAATCGCAGTTTCGAGGCCGATCGCGTTCGCGGTCGCGGTCGCCGGGGTGGCCGCAGCCATCGCATAAGCGGTTGGCAAACCTTGGACGGCTCCGATGCCGTTGTCGTTTCAAGCCGCCGCGAGCCATCATCCGACGGTCGCCAGCACATTCAGATCGACGGCCATCGCGGCGGTCGTGGCAGCGGTCATGGTCGGGGACGCGGTAGTGGCAGCGGTCACGGGCGGGGCGGTCGCAGCAACAGCGGCGCAGGACGCCAACCGGACAGCGGAATTTTTCAAGACATTCCAACCGGCGGCACCGGCACGTTCCGGCTCAGCTTCG
>JAYOFM010000160.1:0-5681 GCA_038117225.1 Rhodospirillales bacterium | reverse complement strand
TTGTTGAACTGCAATCAGCTGCCGATCATGGTCGGCAAGTCCCGCGAAGCCATTGAAGAGCCGATGAACGAATGGCTTAATTCCGAGTGGGACTTCGCATCGTGGAGTGATTCCACCATCGACAGCGCCATTATGGGAACCGTCGATGAATGTGTCGCGCAGTTGCAGGCGCACCTAGATGTCGGCGTGCAGAAGATTATCTTCGTTCCCTACAAGTACGAACAGGAGCAGGTGGAGATCATTGCCAAGGAGATCATTCCGCGGTTGCGCAAATGACTTCGGCGGCACGCCTTATTGTTCGCGTATTGATGGATGTTCAAACAAGCGAATGACTCGATGATTTGCAACATACATATGGTCATACGTATGTTAGTATGATTGTAGCCTCGTATGAATTTGTTGCATTTTGCCACTCAACAAAACAACGGGAGGAAGTCATGTTTAAGATCAAACAAGCCGCTCTGGTCCTGGCCGGGACCGCGTTCCTTATGGCTCCGCAGATTGCGGGTGCGGCCGAAACCCTGAAAATCGGCGTTACCCAGCCGTTGACCGGTGCCGTGGCGGCGTCGGGTAATTATGTCGTGCAGGGCGCCAAGATTGCCGAATCGTTTATCAACGCCTCCGGCGGGCTGTTGGGAAAGCAGGTCGAACTGATCATTGAGGACAACAAGAGCAATCCGAAGGAAGCCGTGGCGACCGCGGAAAAGCTGATCGTTCGTGACAAGGTTCCCGTGCTGATGGGTGCCTGGAGCTCGACTTATACCCTCGCGGTAATGCCGAAGCTGATGGAATATGGCGTGCCCATGGTCGTCGAAACGTCGTCTTCCGGCAAGATCACCACCTCAGGCAATCCCTGGATTTTCCGGATCAGCCCGACATCGGCCATGGAAGCCAAGAATTTCGGTACCAAGGTTGACCAGTTCAAGATCAAGAAGGCCAATTTCCTGGTCGTCAACAATGACTGGGGCCGTGGTGCGTCGAAGGAATTCCAGACCATGCTCAAGGGCAAGGGCATCAAGATCGGCGTCGTCGAAACCATGGACGCCAAGGCGACTGATCTGAGCGCCCAACTGGCCAAGATCAAGTCTTCGGGTGGCGATACGGTGTTCGTCACCAGCGGCGTCGAGCAGATCACGTTGGTGTTGAAGCAGATGAAGGAGCAGCGCGTCGATCAACGGGTGATCACCACGGGCGGTTCCTCATCTCCGGATCAGTTGATCGCGCAGGCCGGCGAGGCGGCGGAAGGCAGCTATCATCTGCTGTTCTTCGCTCCGTGGTTCCCGGGCTCCGCCCCCAATCCGGATGTCGCCACCGCGTTCGTCAACGAATGGAAAAAGCGCGGCCATAATTTCGCCGGCCTGACCGAGGGTTTCCGCGGTCATGACGGCATCATGACCATCGCGGCCGGCATCAAGGCCGCTGGCAAGGCGGACTCGAAGGCCATTCAGAGAGCGCTCTGGGGCGTCAAGGTGAAGGGCGTCAACGGTAACATCGCGTTCATCAAACAAGGTCCCGCCGGTAAGGAAAGCGCCCAGAATGTTCCGAATGTCTACGTTGTGACCATCAAGGACGGTAAGGTCGCGCTGCCCTGATACGGCGGCTGACCGAGACCATGCGGCCCTGAATTGGCGGCACTCTTTCCGGACCTATCCCGAAAAGAGTGCCGTCGGGGCCTGGGTCTGACGACTACCCTTTCGTCCGCCGACGAACATTCACTCCGAAACACATTTTAGGCGAGCAAGCACCTTGGCCGAGCTTCTCCAACATCTTCTCAACGCCCTGATTCTCGGTGGTACCTATGCCCTTCTCGGCATCGGCCTAACCTTGATCTTCGGTATCATGCGGGTCGTCAACTTCACGCACGGCGAACTTTATACGTTCGGCGCCTATATGGTGTACTTCCTGGTCATGGCGCTGGGTGTGAATTTCTTCCTCGCCATCCTGTTGGCCATGGTGCTCGGCGTCGTCCTCGGCGCGCTGATCGAGTTCGTGTTGCTGCGACCGCTCAGAGGTGCCGACATCGACACCACCATGCTGGTCATGATCGGTGCCTGGATCACCATGCAGAATCTCGAGCAGCTCACCTGGAGCGGCGTTGCCAAATCCATTGACCACCCGTTTCCCGTCGAGCCGCTGGTCATCGGCGATGTCTCGGTATCCTGGATCAGGGTTTTCGTCTTTGCCTTCGCGGCGATGCTGATCGTCGTGACCTATCTGCTGATCCATCGAACACGTCTCGGCAAGGCCATGCGCGCGACGTTTCAGGATCGTGAGACGGCGGCGCTCATGGGTGTCAATATCAATGGCGTTCACACACTGACTTTTGCCGTCGGCTCCTGTCTGGCAGCGGCGGCGGGGGCTCTGCTTGGCCCGGTATTCGTGGTTTCGCCGGGCATGGGGGATCTGGCGGCGCTGAAGGCCTTCGCCATCGTCATTCTCGGCGGGCTCGGCAACATTGTTGGCGCCACCATCGGCGGCTTCATCCTGGCGCTGGTCGAGGAACTAGGCGCCGGCTATATCTCATCGGGCTACCGCGATGCCATGGGTTTTCTGCTGATCATCCTGGTGCTGGTGTTTAAGCCGACCGGGCTGTTCGCCGCAAAGGAACGCATCGGGTGAGGCGCGCCGTGACAGCCGCCTGGGTGATATTTATGTTCTCCATCCCGTTGTGGATGGACGATCTTTATGTCCTGCATATCTTGATCAGCACCGGCATCTTTACCATCGCCGCCATCAGCCTCAACCTGTTGCTCGGTTATACCGGGCAGCTGAGCCTTGGCCACGTGGCGTTCTTCGGTATTGGCGCCTATACCAGCGCGTTGATCTCCCTCGGTTTTGATCTCGAGATCAGCGACAGCTACACCTTCGTTTTTGCACCACAGCCCGTTTGGATAGCCTTTGTCGCCGGTATCGTTGTCGCCGGGCTGTTCGGATGGCTGATCGGTAAGATCGCGTTCAAGGTGCGCGGCGCCTATTTCGTCATCGTCACCATCAGTTTCGCCGAAGTGGTGCGCTTGGTGTCGCTCAATTGGATCGACCTTACCGAAGGTCCCATGGCGCTGAACAACATTCGGCCTTTCAGCATCGACATTCCCGGCGTCTGGGATCTGACCTTTTACCAGAAAATGCCCAACTACTATCTGGTCCTGATCACCGCCATCGTTTGCTACATCATCGTCCGGCGCCTGGTCCACTCACGAGCCGGCCGGGCCATGATTGGACTACGCGAAAATGAAGCGTTGGCATCCTCGGTCGGCGTCGACGTGACGCATTATCTGATCCTGGCAACGATAATTTCGGCGGCGATGGCGGGGGCGGCCGGTGGCCTTTATACCCATTACATCCGTATCGTCGATCCGGATATTTTTCTGTTCATCTATACCGTGACCATGGTGATCATGGTTGTTACCGGCGGCAAGGGGACGACGGCGGGCCCCATCGTCGGAGGCCTGATTTTCGGCATGCTTCCGGAAATTCTGCGCGAATTCGCCAGCCCCGAAGCGCAGTGGATGATCTACGGCGTGTTCATGATCGTCGTTGTGTTCTTCCTGCCGCAAGGCATCGTGCCGGCGGTGACCTCCTGGTGGAAGGCGCGCGCCGCCGCGCCAACGAATTCCCTCGGGACCGCGGAGCAAAGTCGGTGAGCGGCGTCGCGGATACGGCGCTAAGCGTTGAGGACCTAGCCGTCCATTTCGGTGGGCTGGTCGCCATATCCAACGTCAATTTCGTCGTCCGCGAGGGTGAGATTGCCAGCCTTATCGGCCCCAACGGCGCCGGCAAGACGACAGCCTTCAACGTGATCACGGGGTTTCTGAAGGCAACAGCCGGCAGCATCCGTTACCGTGGTTCATCCCTGATCGGATTGCGGCCCAACGAGATTGCTGACCTCGGCGTCGTGCGAACCTTCCAGAAAACAAGCCTGTTCAACGGGTTGAGCGTCATCGACAATATGTTGATCGGTTTGCATCATCGCGGTCGCGGCCGCGTTTGGGAAATTCTGCTGGCGTTGCCACGAATACGGGCCGAGGAACGCGCCCTGCGGACGCAAGCCGCGGAGATTCTGGAACAACTCGGCCTGTCCCACCGGGGCCAAGAGCTGGCATCCGATCTGCCCTATGGCGAACAGCGGTTGTTGGAAGTGGCCATTGCCCTGGCGGCGCGGCCCACGATGTTGCTGCTTGACGAACCGGCATCCGGCATGAACCCGTCCGAAACCCAGGAATTCATGAAAATGGTCTCGGCCATTCGTGACCAAGGAACAACGATTTTCCTGGTTGAACACGACATGCGCATGGTCATGGATATCTCGGACCGGGTTATCGTCCTCAACCAAGGCGTTATTCTGGCGGAAGGACCGCCGGATGAAATCCGCCGTCACCCGGAAGTCATACGGGCCTATCTCGGCGAGGGCGCCGCTCATGCTTGAGATTGCGGGCCTCCAATGCCGTTACGGCAAAGTGAACGCTGTCCGCGATCTATCGATGGTTGTCGGGCAGGGTGAACTGGTTACGTTGATTGGCGCCAATGGAGCCGGAAAATCGACGACCCTGAAGGCCATATCGGGTCTGTTGCCGCCGGCGGCCGGGCGTATTGTCTTCGATGGCGAGGATATCACTGGTGCTTCGGCACAGAAAATACTCTCGCTCGGTGTTGCCCATTGCCCTGAAGGACGGCGTGTATTTCCGTTCATGACGGTCCAGGAAAACCTCGATATGGGTTGTTACCTGCGCCGCGACGCGGATGGTATCGAAGCCGATTTGCAGCGGATATTAGAACGTTTTCCGATCCTCAATAAACGTCGCCGTCAGACCGCGGGAACCCTATCGGGGGGTGAACAGCAAATGTTGGCCATTGGTCGTGCGCTGATGTCGCGGCCCAAACTGGTGCTGTTCGACGAACCATCGCTCGGCTTGGCGCCCAACCTTGTACAAACCACCTTCGAAATCATCACCGAAATCCGCTCCGAGGGCGTTACCGTGCTGATGGTCGAACAGAATGCCTACGCGGCCCTCGACATTTGTGATCGCGCCTACCTCCTGGAATCCGGTGAGGTCGCCCTAGAGGGAACCGGCGCCCAATTGAAGGACATTCCCCACGTCAGAGAGGCTTACCTCGGCGGTTAGGCCATCACCGGAAGTCCTTTTCGAAATGCCCTGCTTGGATCTTGTGGCGCGGGATGAAAACATCAAATCGGCTCTTTGTCGGATTTAGCGGCGCCTCCGGCGCGGTTCTGGGCGTGCGCATGCTGCAAGTCCTGAAACCGCTTGATGTCGAGGTTCACCTCGTCATGAGCAAGGCGGCCGAATTGACGCTTACTTATGAAACGGACTATTCCCGCGATCAGGTGCGCAAACTAGCGGACGTTGTCCATCCGATTAACGATATCGGCGCGGCGCTCGCCAGCGGATCGTTCCGAACCCGGGGCATGATCATCATCCCTTGTTCCATTCGAACCATGTCGGAGCTTGCCGCCGGCGTCACCTCCACCCTGTTGACGCGCGCCGCCGACGTGATCTTGAAAGAGCGGCGCAAGCTCGCCCTGGTGGTCCGCGAGACCCCGCTGCACGCGCTGCATCTGCACAACATGGCGCGACTAGCGGACGCCGGCGCCATCATCGCGCCGCCAGTTCTCGGATTCTATAACAGGCCGCAGACGATCGAGGACATGATCGATCATACGG
>JAYOFM010000159.1:0-5878 GCA_038117225.1 Rhodospirillales bacterium | reverse complement strand
TCGGTCGCCGAGTTGACGGTCGGGTTCATGATCGCGCTGACTCACCGCATCCCCGAGGCGTCCACGCTCGTGCGGGACGGCGGATGGCGCCAGATCATCGGGCACCAGCTGTCGAACCGCACCGTCGGCATCGTCGGCTGCGGCCATATCGGCAAGGATGTAGTGCGCCTATTGCAGCCATTCGGCTGCCGTGTGCTGGCGCATGATATAGCGCAGTTTCCCGCTTTTTATGCGGAAACGGGCGCCAAGCCGGTCGATCTGGATACCCTGCTCGCCGGGTCGGACGTGGTCACGCTGCATCTGCCGCTGGACGACACCACGCGCGGACTGATGAATGCCCGGCGCCTTGACCAGATGGCCCGGGGGGCGATGCTCATAAACACGGCACGCAACGATATCGTCGATGAAGCGGCGCTGGAGGCGATGTTGCGGGATGGCCGCCTGGCGGGCGCGGCGTTCGATGTGTTCGCCAACGAACCGCCCGAAACGCAAAGCCTTTTGGCGCTGCCCAACTTTCTCGCGACCCCGCATATCGGTGGCAGCACCGAGGAGGCGATCCTCGCCATGGGCCGGGCGGCCATCGACGGACTCGAACATTCCCAGGTGCCGTCGTTCGGTGACCTCAAAGGCCCGTGACCTTGTTACCGCCGCCTATCGAAAGCCGATTGGCTGCAATCAGACCTGCTTGATTCCCGAAATATACCAAGCCCACCCCATACGGGGTCCAAGCCAGCGCTCAATCGGTGACCACTGCGTCCAAGGTTCGCCGTAGACCAGCCAACCGCCCGGATGGGCGCCGTACCGGCGCGCTAGGTGGCGCCTGAACCAACGGCCAAAGAACGGGATGAGGTAAAAGTAAAACTCGTGCTTACGGAGGGAAATGTTCGAAAATTCCTTGAAAAGCATACCCATTTCTTTCCGCGTGTAGCATCGGGTAATGGGATTGAGTGTGGATTGCCGGTCCTTGCCGCCCCACTCGGTGACCTTGCCGACCCAGTTCCGACCGCGGAACAATTGGCCCTGCAATATTCCTCGGAACAGCAACAAATTAATCCAATAATGCCATGAGTCCTTGCAATACAGCATGACGACGACGCGTCCGCCGGGCTTCAGAACCCGGTGGGCCTCGGCAATGCAGCGGGCCGTGTCATGGGAATGGTGGAGGACACCGTTCGAATACACAAAGTCGAACAGCCCGTCGTCGAACGGCAATGCCTCCGCATCCGCGAGCAATGAGACACTGCCGTCGGCCTGTTTCCCCAGGAGTTCGAACTTATTCGCCGTCGATTTCGCGCGCTCGAATGTGATATCGACACTGGTTACGATGGCGCCGTGTTTCGCCATGAGTGCCGAGTGCCCCCCGGCACCGGAACCGATTTCCAGAACCCGCGCGCCGGCAAGATCGCGAAGCGGCAATTCCGTCACCAACATGTGCTCGCGAAGACGAAACATGTCCTCCAAATCCACCAACCCTTGCAACAGGGCATCCGTGGTCAGCGAACGATCGAAGTCACCATAAAGCGAGCCATATAGGGCGCCCCAAAATTCTTGAATGTCGCTTTTAGGCGCACTTTTCATATGAAGAACCGATCCCTCGCCACCATTTGCCGGAGTCTGGTCGTTTCACCGCAGCCATTCGGATAATGTCGATCGACAATGCATGATCAGCCTATTACGCAAATTACGTCAATTCATCAATGACCCGGTTTTGCGCCAGTGGCTTGGTGGGCGCATGCTCGGACGTTGGCAGGCGACGCCGCCCTTCAATGAAGGCCGTCCACCCTATCTTTCGGGGCATGGGATCTCGCCAGATACGGACCTCACGGCCAAGACAACAACGGGTCGCGGGCGCGACGATTCAAGGGTCGAGACCCCACCTCCGTCCCATCCGATAACGCTGCGATTGCCCGGCACGACCCTGACGATCGAGCCCGGTCAGGAATCGTTGCTGATGCAGCGGAGATTTGCCGATATCGAAACGCAACTGGGACTCCACCGTTTCGCCTGGCTGCCAGAGGCGGGCGAGACGCTGGATCCGACATGGCTGCACGCAACCTGGCTGGCCTGGGATCGGCATCACGGCACCCCACGGACCGGCTGGCCCTGGCATCCCTACACCGTGGCCGAGCGGGCGATCAATTTGATCCGTGCCGATGAGCGCATCGGATGGCTCGGGTCACGCGATGCTTTTCGCGATATTCTGGCGATCCATGCCGATCACGTCGCACGCAATCTGGAATATTTCGGCGATCACAATACGTCCAATCATCTCGCGAACAATGGCCGTGCGCTCTACATCATCGGACTAACTCTTGGCATCGACCTTTACGCCTCCCAGGGAGCCCGGATATTGCGGGAGGAGGCCCGGAGAATCTTCAGACCGTCCGGCGTGCTCCGCGAAGGTTCCTCCCATTACCACCATCTGCTGACGAAGAACTATATAGATGCATGGCTTTACGCACGCCGCTATCGGCGTCCGGAGGCGGACCATCTCGCCACCATTTCCCGGCGCGCACTCGCCGTTGCCCACAGCCTCGTGTTGCCCGGCGGGCTACCATTGATCGGCGACGTGTCACCCGATTGCACGCCCGCAAGCCTGCGAGACCTCGTCGATGTTAAAGGCGGCGATGGCTCCGGGTGGCTCAACACGCTTGACGCCGATGATCGACAGGCGGTGCACGACCTTCGGGAACGATTACCAACCGTTGACGGGGACGCGCTTGCCGGTGACGGTTGGTTGCGCGCCGAACATGGCCCCTGGTCCGGCCTCTGGTATCTTTCGCCGCACGGCTTCCCGCCAATGCCCGGGCACGGACACCAGGACGCCGGCGGTTTCGAGATGCATTTCGGCGCCGAACCGCTTTTTGTCGACCTGGGTCGTCGCAGTTACGAAGCCGCGGGCGACATCGATACGCGTGCGGGCGCCCACAATTCCCTGACCATCGACGGACGGGAACCCTATCCTCCCAATAAACCTTACTACACGCCGGATTTCCGACGCCGTGTCTCGGGGCCTTTCCCGTCGATCCTTGCCACGGCGGATGGCGTCGAACTGGGCCATCATGGGTATGCGCGATTCGCCGGGCTTGGCAAGGTCACGCGCCGCTGGCGATTCGACGGCAATCGCCTGATCGTGGAAGACCGGGTCGATGGGCGCGGGCGCCACCGAATTGTCCGCCGGCTACATACGCCGATGCCGGTAACCCGTGACGGGAATGACCTGGTGGCTCAGGGGCGTTCCGGTCGGTTTCTCGTCACGTCCGATGCCGAAATGGCGTTTAACCCCTCGGCATGGTGGCGTGCCTACGGGGAATGCGCGCCGGCAAACACGATCGAGATTTCATGCACCACCGACCTGCCGTGGACGGGTTTTATTTCGGTCTCGACGGCCGGCCGTGCCGAATGATTCAACGCGTGGCCTTCCCGCCCGTGAATCTGGATGATTCACGGTTTTCAGCGAGTGCGGCGGTTTCAGGACCGGTTTGCGAATCTCGGTTGAGAAGCAAGGCGTCCATGCTAAAAAGCCTCATGGAATTTGATCCATTGACCCGGACGGACCCAAGGCCGGCCGGACTGATACGGTCCGCGCGCTAACGAGCCATGTGCGGAATCACTGGACTCTTCGTACCGGACGGCGTCGCGATCCCGGCGATCAACATGGCGACGATGCTCGAGCGGATACTCCATCGTGGGCCAGACGGCTCGTCCACCTATGCGGCGCCGAATGGACGCTATGTTGGCGGCTTCAACCGGTTGGCGATCATCGACCTCGACACCGGCGATCAGCCGATCATCGACGCGGCGAAACGAAGGGTGTTGATGGGAAACGGCGAAATCTACAACTACCGCCTGCTACGTCAGGACGAAGCCGGCTATCCATTCCGCGGCAACGGCGATATGGAGGTCATTCTTCCCCTGATCGACCGCCACGGCGACGGTTTCGTCGATCACCTGAACGGCATGTTCGCGTTGGCCGTCTACGACAGCGGGCGGCACACCCTGCAGCTGGTCCGAGACAGGCTGGGCATCAAGCCGCTCTATTGGGCCAGGACCAATGGAGGGTCGATTGTTTTTGGATCGGAGATCAAATCAATCCTAGCGTCGGGTTTGGTTCCCGCCGCCGTCGATGAAGAGGCCGTGACCTCGTACCTCGTGCATGGCTATATCCCGGCGCCGCGCACGCTGTTTGCGAACGTCCACAAACTGTCGCCGGGTAGTTCGGTAACGTTCGGCCGTTCCGGCGAAGCCAAGGAACGTCGATACTGGCGACCGCGTGCCGCTGCGGAGCCGGCCGAATCAATTGATGAAGCGGCCGACCGGCTGGAGGCTCTCCTTGCCAATTCAGTCGCGTTGCAGTTGCAGAGCGACGTACCGCTTGGGGTTTTGCTCTCGGGGGGATTGGATTCCGGTTTGATCACCGCGCTCGCCGCGCAAATGAGTGACCAGCCCCTTCGTACCTATACCGTTCGCTTCGCGGGGTCGGAGGTGGACGAAACCCCGCTGGCCCGCGCGGTCGCCCGCCGATACCAAACGCGACACACGGAAATCGATGTTTCAACCGCCGATGCTGAAACCCACCTTCCGGCGCTGGCCTGGTATTGCGAGGAACCGCTGTTCGATGCCGCCCTGCTGCCGAATTTCCTGATCAATCGGCAATTGTCCCGGGAGGTACGTGTCGTACTTAACGGCACGGGCGGCGACGAGCTATTCGCCGGCTATGGGAGATATTTTCAGCGCCCCGTCGAATCCGGCTATACCGCCCTGCCGGCCTGGCTCAGACGTCGGGTTGTCGAACCCACCGTCAGGCTCGTCGATCCCATGCTGGCATGGCGATTAGAGCGGGCCGGCAAACGCGAAGATGCGCCGGGCGATTACCTGAACGGCCACACGACCCAGTTCCCGCCCCCCATGATCACGCGGATCGGCCACCGGGGTCGAATACCGGCGTCGGCACATAGCATGGCGGCGGAACACTTCGGTGGTCCCATCGACAACCACCTGCTCGCCATAGATCTCGAGACCTACCTCCCCGAGGACCTGCTGCTGCTGCTCGACCGGACGACTATGGCATCAGGGGTCGAGGGACGGGTTCCATTCCTGGATCATCGTATCGTCGAGGCGGCTCTCGCCCTTTCCCCGGCGACTCGAACGGCCAACGGCGGCGCCAAGGGGCTGGAGCGCCACATCGCGCGTCGACACCTTCCGACGGCCGTCATCAACGCTCCGAAGCGCGGGTTCGCGTCGCCCGTGCCGTCATGGTTCGCCGGTTCGCTCGGTCGTCACGTACAACGCCTTCTGACCCGGCCATCGACACTGGATCGCGGATGGTGGACCAAGGCGGGCATCGATTACATGTTTGAGAATTCAAACCATCACGCGTTTCGCCTTTACGCCCTCGCCATGTTGGAGTTGACGGTTCGGATCCATATCGAGGGATCGACCAACGACCCACTGGAATCCTGCCTTGCGGATTTTGCCGATGCGGCCTAGGACCGACACGGGCACAAACCCGCATGTTGCCGGGTCGTCATCGGATCAACGGATGCCGCCATCGATTTTCGATACTTGTCAGATTCATCGGGCCAACGGTGGTCGCGTCGTGGCAATAAAAGGAGATGCCTGGAACAAAATCGATAGATGGTCGGGGGTCCCCACCCGTCAGTCCGCGTTGAGAGTCGAAATACATTCCGGACCGGATATCGTCCGGTTCCGGCAGAAAGTTCGAGGAGCTCTCACGTGACAGCCAACGCGCCGAATAGGTTCTTAGTATTGGCGATATTGGGTGTTGCAGTTAGTGGAGTCGTGGGTTTTTTGCCATACGGCCTCGCGCCGGGCGAGGCAATGGTATCTTCAGCCATATGCGTCACCGGCCACGTTC
>JAYOFM010000158.1:0-6085 GCA_038117225.1 Rhodospirillales bacterium | reverse complement strand
CGGCTCGATTCTGTTATGTGTCTATATCGCACGGCGGATGGATATCCATGATCACGAGGGGCATCCGGTTCACCTCGCCCTGCGCGGCCTCGGCTATATACCCTGGCTGACGAAGGAAATCGTCGTTTCCAATCTGCACGTGGCGCGCGTCATCCTGGATCCGAAACTGCCGATCAATCCCAAAGTCGTCGATGTGCCCGCGAATCAGCATAGTGAACTCGGCCACGTCATTTACGCCAATTCAATCACGCTGACACCGGGCACCGTGACGATCGGCGTCCGCGATCGCGAGCTGACGGTGCACGCCCTTACCAATACGACTCGCGAAGGTCTTGAAACCGGTGACATGGGGCGTCGCGTTTGCGACTTCGAAGGCGCGGATCCAACAATCGCGATCAGCCCAGTGGAACCAACACCATGATGTTCGTCGCGGCGGCGGCCGCCATTCTGGTAACCATGGCGATGGCACTAATTCGCGCCATCAAGGGCCCAGAAATCTACGACCGTATCCTGGCGGTAAACACGTTCGGGACGCTAACCATGCTTTTGATCCCGGCATTCGGTTTTCTTAGCGGCCGACCAGAATTCATGGATCTCGCTCTTGTCTATGCATTGATCAATTTCATCGGCACGATCGCCGTCACCAAATATGCCGGCTATGCCGATATGGGCCATGGTGATGGCCGCGACGACGTGGGCGATATCTAATGGCAACGTTTCTCGATTTCGCCAGTTGGGTGCTCATTGTTTCCGGTGGCGCCTTCATGTTGATCGGCGGCCTCGGACTGCTTCGCTTACCGGACGTCTTCACACGCATGCACGGGGCGAGCTTAATCGACACATTAGGCGCCGCGTTGATCCTCGGCGGTTTCATGCTACAGGCCGGGTTTACGCTGGTTACCGCGAAGTTGGTGATGATTCTAATCTTCATTTTCTTCACCAGCCCCGCGACGACGTATGCACTGGCGCGCGCGGCGCTCTACTCGGGCGTGATGCCGAAAACCGACGCGGAAAGCGTCAAGCGGGCGGAAAGCGCCGCGGCCTCAGGGAGGGATGGATCATCGAAGACATCCTGAACACGACGCTGTTGGTATTTATGATGGTACTGGCGCTAGCACTTACGCGCATTCGCAACATGTATGCGGTGGTTATGCTGACGGGCATCTATAGCCTGCTTGGCGCGTCGCTCTATGTCATCCTTGATGCCGTAGACGTGGCGTTCACCGAGGCCGCCGTCGGTGCCGGCATGTCAACCGTCCTGATGCTCGGCACGCTGGCGTTGACCAGTGATCGGGAAAAAGTGACCAGCAGCGCGAAAAGCTTGCGCGCTTTGTTTCTGGTTTGCGTGACTGGAGCCGTCCTCATCTACGGGACCCTCGACATGCCACACTACGGCGACCCGGCGGCGCCGATCCATCACCACGTCGTTCCGCGTTATCTCGAAGATTCTGGCCGGGAGGTCGGCTTACCCAATGTCGTCACCTCGGTCCTGGCTAGTTATCGCAGTTATGACACCATGGGCGAGGCGTTCGTGATCTTTACCGCCGCCGCCGGCGTGTTGGCGCTTATCGGGCGATCGCGCCGCCGACGGAGGCCCGAAGACGGCGATGCGTCGGGTGAGACCGCGCCGGGCGGAGGGTCTGGCTCATGATGCAGCGCAAGGCGGTTATCCGCGTCACGTCGAAACTACTAATTCCGTTCATCCTGCTGTTTGCGCTTTACGTGCAATGGCACGGCGACTTCGGGCCCGGTGGCGGCTTTCAGGCCGGCGTTATTTTTGGCGCGGGATTTATTCTCTACGGCCTCGTCTATGGAGTCCACCAGGCGCGGTTCGTCATCCCTGCCTGGGTAACGCGCCTGGTATTGGCGCTCGGGGTAATTTTGTACGCGGCCGTTGGTTTCGCCGGCTTGTTTATGGGTGGCCATTTCTTGAACTACTCGGTGTTGGCGCATGAGCCGACGCACGGACAGCATCTCGGCATCCTGTTGGTCGAACTGGGGGTTGGCATGACAGTCGCCGCCGCCATGGTCACCATTTTCTTCGCCTTCGCGGGGCAGGACGAAGAGGCGCACGGCGCCGAGTGGGACTGACGTCATGGACCCACTGCTGCATCTATCGGACGATTTTCCCGGCCTTTTCAATTATTGGGTCGTAATTGTGTTGATGATGATCGGTTTCTACATCGTCATTGCACATGACAATCTGGTGAAGAAGATCGTTGGCCTCAACGTATTCCAGGTCGCGGTGTTCGTATTTTACATCTCCATGGCCAAGATCAAGGGCGGCACGGCGCCTATCCTCGACAGTTCCATCACGCTTTATTCCAACCCCCTGCCCCACGTGCTGATCCTGACCGCCATCGTTGTCGGCGTCGCTACGACGGCGCTGGGATTGGCCCTGGTGGTGCGTATCCAACGCGCCTACGGCACCATCGAAGAAGACGAGATCGCAGCGCAGGAGGAAAATACGTGATCGCCGCTCATCTGCCGGCGCTTCAAGTTGTTGTCCCGCTGATCTTGGCGCCGATGTGCATCGTCTTCCGCTCGGCGACGATCGGCTGGCAACTGGCCGTTATCGGCAGTTGGTCGTCATTCGCTATTGCGCTGGGCATCCTGCAGCAGGTCACCGGCGACGGCGTCATCGTCTACGAACTCGGTGACTGGGCGGCGCCGTGGGGCATCGAGTACCGTATCGACAACCTCGGCGCTTTCGTGCTGGTCATCGTCACTGCCATCGCCTCGGTTGTTGTCGCATACGCGAAGACCAGCATTGAGCGGGAAATTCCGCCAGCGCGGCGTTACCTGTTCCACTGCATGTATCTGTTGTGTCTATCCGGACTGCTCGGCATGACGGTCACGGGCGACACATTCAATCTTTTCGTGTTCCTAGAAATCTCATCGCTATCGACCTATGTGCTGATCAGTTTCGGGCGGGACCGGCGTGCACTGACCGCAGCCTACCGATACCTGATCATGGGAACCGTGGGGGCGACGTTCTACATCATCGGCGTCGGCATGATGTACATGATGACCGGGACCCTCAACATGGCCGACCTGGCGCAAAAAATTCCCGAGGTCGCGGATACCCGCACCATCCAGGTTGCGCTGGCCTTCCTGACCGTCGGCTTAGCCCTAAAGATCGCCATGTTCCCGTTGCATCTATGGCTGCCCAACGCCTATTGCTACGCACCCTCCGCGGTCACAGTGTTCCTCGCCGCGACGGCGACCAAGGTCGCCATTTACGCCTTCATTCGTATCGTTTTCACCGTGTTCGGCACGGTCCAGGTGTTCGAGACCTTCAACGTTCAAGGCCTGCTCATGATCCTCGCCATCGCCGGCATGTTCGCGGGGTCCGCCGTCGCCATTTACCAAACCAACGTTAAACGGCTGATGGCCTATTCATCGGTAGCGCAAATCGGCTACATCATGCTCGGTGTCAGCTTCGCTACCGTATCCGGCCTTACCGGCGGCATCATCCACCTGTTTAACCACGCCCTGACCAAGGGCGGCATCTTCATGGCGCTCGGCTGCATCGCCTATCGATTGGGTTCGGTAAACCTGGACGATATGGCCGGCATCGGCCGCAAGATGCCAGCAACCATGCTGGCGCTGGTGATCGGCGGTCTCAGCCTGATCGGGGTGCCTTTGACGGCGGGCTTCATTTCCAAGTGGTACTTGATCCGCGCGGCTCTGGAAACCGGCAGTTGGCCGATCGCCGTGCTGGTGCTGTTAAGTTCGCTGCTGGCCGTCATTTATGTCTGGCGCATTGTCGAAACCGCCTATTTCCGACAGCCATCACGTGCGGTTCTGGAAATGAGCCCGGCGCCCCTGTCGCTGCTGATCCCCACCTGGGTGCTGATCGGCGGCGCCGTGTACTTCGGCATTGACGCGACGACAACCATCGATGTCGCCGCCGCCGCCGCTGAACAGCTAATCGGCGGTTCCCGATGAGCCCTGAAACCACCCTGCTGCTGGCGATGGCCGCGCCGTTGATCGGGGCCATTGGCATCTTCATCACCGGCTATGAACCCAATCTGCGGGAAACGGTGACTATAACCACCGCGGTCATCACGTTCGCCCTGGTTGCGACCCTTTTCCCGGTGGTCGCGGCGGGCGGCGTGCCCAGCGTGACACTGCTAGAGATGTTCCCTGGCCTTTCCATCACCTTCACGCTGGAACCGTTGGGTATGGTGTTTGCCGGGATCGCCAGCTTCCTGTGGATCATCACCTCGATCTACTCGCTCGGCTACATGCGTGGCCACCACGAACAGAACCAGACGCGGTTCTATTTCTTCTTTGCCATCGCCATTTCCGCCGCGCTCGCCATCGCCTTCGCCGGCAATATGTTGACGCTGTTCATATTCTACGAAGTACTCACCATATCCACTTATCCGCTGGTGACCCATGCCGGCACGGAAGACGCAAAACGCGGCGGTCGGGTCTATCTCGGCATCCTGATCGTGACCTCGATCACGTTCTTGTTGCTCGGTATGGTGTGGACGTACGTGGAAGTCGGCACGCTCGATTTTCGCAAAGGCGGACTGTTCACCAACGGCATCGGCGCCGGTGTTCTGGGTGTGTTGTTCGCCCTTTATATCTACGGCATCGGCAAGGCGGCGCTGATGCCGTTCCACCGCTGGCTGCCCGCCGCCATGGTGGCGCCGACGCCGGTGTCCGCATTGTTGCACGCGGTTGCGGTGGTCAAGGCGGGTGTGTTCGCTGTGCTCAAGGTGACGCTTTACATTTTCGGGCTGGAAACCCTCCGCGACAGCGGCGTCAGTGACTGGCTCGCTTATGTCGCCGGCGCGACCATTATCATTGCGTCGCTGGTCGCCATGACCAAGGATAACCTAAAGGCCCGGCTTGCCTATTCCACCGTCAGCCAACTTTCCTACATTGTCCTCGGCGGCATGGTGGCAACGTCGATGGGTATGATGGGTGGCGCCATGCATATCGTCATGCATGCATTCGGCAAGATCACCCTATTCTTCTGTGCCGGTGCCATCATGGTGGCCAGCCACAAAACCGAGGTCAGCCAGATGAAGGGGCTTGGCCGCACCATGCCGGTAACATTCATCTGTTTCGCCATCGGAACCTTGTCGATAATCGGCCTGCCACCGTTGGGTGGCACCTGGTCGAAATGGTATCTGGCTCTCGGCGCGGCGGAATCCGGTCACATTGTTTTGGTCGCTGTGCTGATGGTGTCATCGCTGCTGAATATTGCTTATCTACTGGTTATTCCCATCAAGGCGTTCTTCTCGGAACCGGACGCGGCCACCGATCCGCATCACGACCACGAGGACCAACACCACGCGCACGCGGATGCCATTGGCGCCGGTGCGCCAATTGTCATCGCCTCCCGCGGCATCCACGAGGCACCGCTACCGTGTCTTATCGCCATATCCATCACCGCGGGCGGTTCACTGGCTTTGTTTTTCTTCGCCAATCGAATCCACGATTTCCTTTTGCCAATCGTGAACTGACGGACCTGAAATGACAGGCATGATCCGATGAGTGAGCAACACAATGATACCGAGACCAAGCGCTGGCTCGATTATCCGGCGAATGTGCAGAAGATCGTCTGGGCGGTTGTTGTCGTCTGCGCCGGCCTGTTTCTTGCTGACGCGTTGTATCACAAGCACCCCCATTTCGAGGCCGAGGGTTGGTTTGGGTTCTACGCCATCTACGGTTTCATCTCGTTCTTCGGCATCGTCATTCTAGGTAAATATTTGCGCAAGTTAATCATGCGTGACGAGGATTATTATGATCGGTGAATTCAGCCCTGGTCTGATCCTCATCCTCGGTGCGCTGCCGTTGCCGCTGCTGAGCGTCGCATGGCGGCGCACTTGGTTGTTACTGTTGCCGCTGATCGGTTTATGGCATGTGCTTGGCCTGGATGCCGGCATGAGCCAAATCGTGCCGTTCATGGGCTATGAGTTGGAACTGCTGCGTGTCGACCGTCTTAGCCTGGCCTTCAGCTATGTGTTCTTGTTGGCTGCCTTCCTCGGCAATCTCTATGCCCTGCACCAAGACGACATAAAGCAGGAAGTGGCGGCATTGATCTATTCAGGCAGCGCCATCGGCG
>JAYOFM010000157.1:0-6271 GCA_038117225.1 Rhodospirillales bacterium | reverse complement strand
TTGTAAAATCATGAAAAGTAAAAATCCAAAAGATTGGAATGGTGTTTGGGTCATGGACTCAAAATAAACGAGCGCAAGTTAGGAAAACAAACCAAATAATGTTTAAACCAATATTTTAAGATCTGTCCCAGATAATTAGCCCATATGACGCTTAATACTAGTTCCCAAAAAGCATCATTGATGGGCCCACTCCCGTAATCCGATGGACATGATCCTCCACGGCTGATCGATGAGCTGGTTCCATGCGAACCAGCAGTGATCGAGGATGTCGTTGTAGGATTTGAATATGCGGTTCGAGAGCCAGTTGTCGCGCATGAACTGCCAGACGTTTTCGACGGGGTTCAACTCGGGCGATTTCGACGGCAACGGTATCAAGGTTATGTTGTCGGGAACTTCGAGGGCGTTGGAGAAGTGCCACCCGGCCTGATCGATAATGACGATGGCATGAGCGCCGGGCGCGACGGCGGCGGCGATCTCCTTGAGATGCAACGTCATGGCGGTGGTGTTGCATTTGGGTAGAACGAGGGCCGCACCGATACCTCGGGCCGGGCAGATGGCGCCGAAGATATAGGCGGAGCAAGTCCGTTGATCCTTGGGCGCCGAGGGGCGCGTGCCCCGTTTCGCCCAACGCCGGGTGATCTTGTTCTTCTGGCCGATCCTCGCCTCGTCTTGCCACCAAATCTCTACGGATGTTCCGGCTGGCAGCCTGTCGCGGACTTCCGCCACTCAAGCGGGGAAGTTTTTTTGAACGCCGCGTGTGCTTCCAGATCTTGAGCATGATGGCGCGGCCGGGCCGAGAGCTTGCGATAGCCCATGTCCCGCAGCACCCGGCTGAGTGTCGAAGCACTCACCGTGATCCGATATTCCTCATGGAGCCAGCCGACCAAGTCGCACAATCGCCAACGAACAACGCCATCCAGATAGGGAACTGGACAATCTTCGACAACGCGGGCCAACGCCGCCATCTGTTCGGCATTCAGACTCCAGGCTTTGGCCCGTTCAACGAAGGACGGCAAGCAGGCACGGCGTCTTCTTTCTCTTTCTTTGATCTACGATGGCCAAACGCGTTCGGAGGCGGCGCGGCATGGGGGTGTCAGTTTGCAGACGATCCGGGACTGGGTGTTGCGGTTCAACGCCCGTGGTCCGGAAGGGTTGGTGGACGACAAATCGACGGGGGCACCACCACGCTTGAACGCCGAGCAGCGGACCGCCCTGGCCCAGGCCGTTGAGACCGGTCCGATTCCCTATATTGACGGCGTGGTGCGCTGGCGCCTCTGCGATCTCGTCGCCTGGCTGCATGACAAGTATGACGTCACTGTTGATGCGACGACCGTGGGCCGGGCACTCAAGGACATGGGCTATGCCAAGCTGACGGCCCGGCCGCGCCATCACGCCCAAGACCCGGAAGCTCCGGCGGCTTTCAAAAAAACTTTCCCGCCCACGTGGCGGAAATCCAGGCCCGGCTGCCGCCCGGCACGCCCATAGAATTGTGGTGGCAGGACGAGGCCAGGATCGGCCAAAAGAACAAGATCACCCGGCGCTGGGCCAAGCGTGGCACGCACCCCTCGGCACTCGCTGATCTGCGCACCCGCTCAGCCTATATCTTTGGCGCCATCTGCCCGGCCCGGGGAACCGGCGCCGCCCTGGTGCTGCCCAAATGAAACACCGAGGCTATGAACCTGCACCTCAAGGAAATCGCCGCTGCCGTCGCGCCTGGGGCGCACGCCATCGTCATTCTCGATCAGGCCGGGTGGCACTTCTCAAAGGCGCTCCAAGTCCCCGACAACATCACGCTCATGGCTCTGCCGCCGAAATACCCGGTCGAAAACGTCTGGCAGTTTATGCGCGACAACTGGCTGTCGAACCGCGTCTTCAAATCCTACAACGACATCCTCGATCATTTCTGCTTCGCATGGAACCAACTCATCGACCAGCCGTGGAAGATCATGTCCATCGGGCTACGTGATTGGGCCCGTCAATGTTTCTTTTTGCAGGTTGGTATGAATGTACCCGCGGGTGCGCCACGACCTGATCATGCGGTTCGTCATCGAACCCGGCGGCGAGGCGCTGGCCGTTGTCTGCCGCGTTGTCGGCACGGACGACATTGAGTTCAAGCTGGTCTTCGTGCTGTGCCGCAAGGCGCGTGCCGTCGACAACGTCAACCTGGCCGAGAAGGCGGCGTCCGCCTTGGCGCTGTTCACCAGCGTCACCCCCGAGGCGGCGGCCGAGGTCGCCGAGCGTTGGAAGCGCGATTCCGGCTACTTTCTGGCGTTGCGCGACCTCAACATGATCTAGCCGGCGCTGCTGTTCGCGTCGTCCAGCGCCGCCCCGATCACCGCCAGCGGCCCGGCCCAGTCGCCGTCCGCCACCATCCTGAACAGCCTGACCGAGCCATACCAGGGGACCACCGCGCCGGTACGGCCCCAGCGCCAATCGGCGAGCGCCGGCGTCGGTACCCAGGCTGGCACACCCAAGGCGCCGGCCAGATGGACCGTCGTGTTGGGGGGGCTGATCACCAGGTCGAGCGCCGCCATCTGTGCCGCCGCCGCGTCCATGTCTTGGAGCGGATCGACCGTCGGATCGACGTGAACCGCCGCACCGCGATCGGCGAACGCGGCGATGTCGTCGGCAACGTCGCCGTACTGCAGGCTGACGAACCAGCAGTCTTCGCGCCAGAGCAGCGCTGCCATGTCGGCCGGCGGGACCGAGCGCGCCAGCCCCGGTTGTTCGGCGCCGCTGCGCCACGACAGACCGACGCGCCGCCGACCGCTGGCCAACGCCGCGTAGGCGTCGCGAAAGCTCGCGGTGCGCACCAGATCGGCCTTCAGGTAAGGTTCGCCACTCTCGAAGTCGGTGCCGGTCCGGCGCAAGTGCCGGCCGAGGTCGCCGGCCGCGACCTGAAAATCGAAACGCCTCTCGCGGAGCGCCGGCGCGGGCGGATCGCGCCGCGCGACGATGTGGAAATTGGGGAACGACCGGGCGAACAGCGGCGCCAGGCGGTATTCAGTTTCCACCGTCACTTTGGCGCCGACGGCGGCGAGGTCGGCGTACATGGTGGCGAACATTAATTCATCGCCAACCGCCTGCTCGCCCCAGACGAGGATCGACCGGCCGGCCAGCGGCGCGCCGTTCCAAGCTGGCGCATCGAACGGCCGCGCCGGCTCATGCGCAGCGATTCGCCACCGCCAGGCATAGCCGTCCCACCCCGCGCCGAAACGTCCGGCCGCGAGGCGGCAGAGGCCGAGCAGGGTACGTGCCTCGGCGTCCTCGGGATCGTGATCGAGAACACGGCGGAAATAGTCCTCGGCATCGTCCAGGCGGCCGGTGATGCGCAGAAGGTTGCCGAGGTTGCGCTGCACGGACGGCACGTCAGGCAGCGCCGTGGCAGCGGCGGCTAGAGTGGTTTCGGCTTCGGCCAGATCGCCCTCGATCAGTAGCGCGTTGCCCAGGTTGCTGAGCAGGCCGCCGTGGCCGGGCACTGCCGCGAGGCCGCGGCGGATCGCGGCGATGGCGTCCTGGCAGCGGCCGAGACGCACCAGCACGTCGCCAAGGTTGGCGTGTGCGTCGGCGAAGTCCGGATCGGCGTCGCAGGCACGGCCGAGTTCCACCGCGGCGTTGTCAAGTTCGCCAGCGTCGGCCAGCGCGTTGCCGAGATTGTAGTGGACGCCGGGATGGCCGGGCGCCAGGTCGGCGGCGTGGCTTAGCGCCGCGACGGCGGCCGACGTTCGACCCCGGCCCCGTTCCGCCGCGCCAAGGTTGAGCCAGGCGCCGGCGTGCGTCGGATCGGCATCGAGGATGCGTCGGTAGGCTGCGGCCGCGCCGTCGAGGTCGCTGGCCCGATGCCGGGCCAGCGCGGCGTCGAAGGCCGCGTCCCCGTTGTCGCTCATTCAGCCACCCCCCGTGGCGGCGAATGACCCCTCGATTATACCGCCCCCTCCGTTGGTCTCCGTATCGAGGAACTGAAATCCCGCGTCAAAATCTCCCTGCCGAGCGCCTGCCCAGACCGTTCTGCATTCATCGCCACGGCAGGCCGGGTCGTCACTCTCGGCCCCTGACCGTGGCGGCAGGTGCCGCCGAATGAGCCCAGAACGTCAAACCTCAACGCCTCAAAATTTACGCCAAACAACGCCGTTGACCCGGAACCAGACGCATCCTCACATCAAAAATGCGAACGCTTATGAATAATGCGGGCTAAGAAAATGATCCTTTCTAAGAATTTGTATTAGCCCCCATTCAGTACTGGACGGTATCAGTTCGCGGGTGTGGCCGGCGCCGACGTGGCGCCCGGGGCCATCTGGATCTCGTTGGTGCGCGACAGCGTGCCGCTCTTCTGGACCTTCTTCAGCATATCCTTGAAGTCGGTCTTTTCGTTGCAACGCTGCTGCTCTTCGATGTTCATGCGCTCGACGTGCAGGTTGATGCGCCGGTTAGTCGCCCGGTTCTCAGGGATCGGCTTGCCCTCGGCGTCTAGGTTGGGGACCTTTGGCTTGGTGTCGGCCAGTCCTATCGCCCTGAACCGGAACGACTGAAGGTTCTGGTCAATAAAAAAGCGCACGACCCGGGACGCTCGCGCCGCTGAAAGCTCCCAGTTCGAAGGGAATTGCTTAGTAGCTATTGGTTCGTCGTCTGTGTGGCCCTTAACCTCGATGTTGAAGCAGGCAAACTTTGGTGCGCCCAACAGCGATGTCATCTTCTCAAGCACTGGAATAGCGACGTCTCGGAACTCCGCCGAACCTGGCTTGAAGAAGGCGCGGCTCGCCAGTTCGATGACGATGCCCCGTTTGTCTTGAGCGACGTTCACAACTTGGTCGGCCTGCATCTGGAAAACGATATCCTGGGTCTCGATCTTCAGTTCCTGGGTGGTCGAGACCGGTTCCTTGTTGCCGATACGCTCTGCAATCGCTGCGGCAGCAGCGTCAAAGGCTGGAATATCGTACTCGGCAAACGTCAGCAACATGACAAAAAATGCCATCAATAACGTTATTGCGTCTGCAAAAGTGGCCATCCAAGATTCATCGACTGGTTCATCCTGTGGTGGTGGCCGTTTTGGCATTTTGCCTCTCTTCCCAATTATTCAATAAACCACAATTCATCACTTCTTATTAGAATCGATGTCATAATGAATAGATGGGTCAAGGAAACTATTTAACGCGTCCTGGATATAGCGCGGTGGCTTTTTTTCTGCCAAGAGAACACATCCCTCCACTATTATTGTATTTCTAAATTTAAATATACTTTCACGTTGTGCCATTTTTGAAGCGGCGGGCAGAAATATAATGCGCGCGAATATTACCCCATACAAGGTCGTCAACATCGCTACGGCTAAACCAGCGCCGAGGTCTTCAGGTGATCCGCCCATGTTTCCCAGCATGATGATCAAACCAACCAAAGTACCTACCATCCCAAATGCAGGTGCTGCCGCAGCAAAGTCCTTCATGATATTTACTGGCGCCATGTTTCTGTTGAATGTGGAATCAACAAATTCCTCTAGCACTATCCGGACATGATCCGGTTCGTAACCAGAAATAACAAGATTGGTGCCAAACTTGAGAACGGGGTCCAAGGATTTTGAACCAGAAATTTCTTTCTCAAGCGCTACGGGGCCATTCTTCTGAACCGCTCCACCCCACTTGATGAAACGTCCAACCTCCCCTTGTAGATGATTTCTGGTGATCGCCGGGGCTGTATGAATTTTTATCAGAAGTTTGAGCGAAAGCAAAACGTACCGCGGCTCATAGGAAACAAACATTGCTGTAGTAGAACCACCGACGACCATAATAAAACTTGGTAAGTCCAAAAACGCCGAGGGGCTATCTGTGCTTAAAAATATCGAGCCAACGAACAGGCCCAATGCGCCCATTAACGCTACTATGGTGAAGATCGACATTTTCCCACTACATCACTGAAATGCGGCGACTGAATTTCTCTCGTTTCCGAACAGACTTAGCAAAAAAAATGAGAAAATATTTTTCTCGCTAAGGGTCCCATCTAAAGATAATACCACGCTATGTTTTATACCAACAAAAATATTGGCTTTCTTCATACTAATCTGGATGGGGCTGTCCCAGATAATTAGGCCAAAGGTTTCCTAACCCATTGCCTCAATTGTGACAATTGAACTGACAGGTCACTGTGGTTAAATCGCCACTCGCACTCCTTCAAAAATAGCCCGAAATTAGCCTTCGGAACACCGTTGTATCTCCGCATGTGACGCTTCGCCTGGCTCCAGAAATTCTCGATCCCATTGATGTGGGCTTCATCGTCTGCAAAG
>JAYOFM010000156.1:4505-6298 GCA_038117225.1 Rhodospirillales bacterium | reverse complement strand
TGTCATTACCGAGAAGGATGCCCTGGTGCACGTTTCCGGCCATCCCAACCGCGACGAGTTGGTGGCGATGTATCAGCACGTTCGGCCGCGGATCGCCATTCCCGTTCATGGTGAGCACCGTCACCTCAAGGCTCACGCGGCGTTGGCGCTTGATTGCCAAGTGAAGCAGGCCATCGTTATTCAAAATGGTGACCGTGTGCGACTCGGTCCGGAGGAGGCCACTATCATTGACAGCGTCCACGCTGGCCGTTTGGCGTGGGATGGAAACCGCGCCGTTCCGCTGGAAGGTGAGATGATTCGCGTCCGGACTCGTTCACTCTATCACGGGTCCGCCGTCGTGACCTTGGTCCTCGATAAAGATGACGAGGTCGTCGGTGACCCGCAGATCACAACTATTGGCGTCGTCGAAGAGAACGAAACGGCGGCGGTCCATGAACAAGTTCGCGATGCGGTCTGGCAGGCAATCGATGGTCTTGGCGCGCGCACACTACAAGACGACGGCGCCGTCACCGAGACGGTACGCATCGCCATCCGCCGGGCCTTCCGCGCGGGACTCGACAAAAGGCCCGTGACGACGGTCCATCTGGTGCGTATATGAAAGCTCTATCCAACACCTGACACGAGGCCCGCTTTTCAATGATTGGACGTCTCAACCACGTCGCCATCGCCGTTCCTGACCTGGACGCCGCGGCCGCGTTGTATCGCGATGCGCTAGGGGCAACGGTCTCCGCGCCGCAGCCTGAGCCGGATCATGGCGTCACCGTCGTCTTCGTCGAACTGCCGAATACGAAGATCGAACTGCTGCATCCCCTGGGCGAAGGCTCGCCGATCGCTGCGTTTCTGGAGAAAAACCCATCTGGCGGGATGCATCACGTCTGCTACGAGGTAGATGACATTCACGCCGCGCGAGATCGCTTGAAGGGGCAGGGCGCCCGCGTACTCGGCGATGGCGAGCCGAAGATCGGCGCACACGGCAAGCCGGTCCTGTTTCTACATCCAAAGGATTTCACGGGTACCCTCGTCGAGCTTGAGCAAGCCTAGGTGTACCGATCATGACCACTTTTGATCTGGTCACCGGCTTCGCCATCTATTTTGTCATCTGGTGGATGGTCATCTTCATGGTGTTGCCGTGGGGTGTACGCAGGCCGGATCCCGATGAACTGCAGCCGGGCCAAGATCACGGCGCACCGGTACGGCCGCAATTATTGATCAAGCTCGTGGCGACCACGATTATTTCGGCGATCATCTTTGCGATCGTTTATTTTGCCTGGGACGCCGGCCTGATTTCGCTCAGGGAATAACGACACTGACATGAGCAGCTATTGCGACTCCGCGCCCGGACACGAATGGCACGGGCCATATCATGAAACCGAATACGGCTTTCCGACCGTCGATGAAGCGGTACTGTTCGAACGTCTCGCGCTTGAGATATTCCAGGCCGGCCTGTCTTGGCTGACGGTCCTGAAGAAACGCGCGGCGACATTCTCCGCATTTGATGGGTTCGACGTCGATAAAGTTGCCGCCTATGGCGATGCAGATGTCACGCGCTTGCTTGCCAATGCCGGAATTATTCGCAATCGGTTGAAGGTTCACGCGATTATCCACAACGCGTGCGTTATCCAAGGTTTTGGTGCCAGCGACGGCGGCTTCGACAATTGGATTGCCGCGCAGCATCCGCTCATCAAGGCGGATTGGGTGAAATTATTTAAAAAGACATTCAAATTCACTGGCGGCGAGATCACTGGTGAGTTTCTCATGAGCATTGGTTATCTGCCGGGTGCTCACGATCAAAC
>JAYOFM010000156.1:0-4495 GCA_038117225.1 Rhodospirillales bacterium | reverse complement strand
ACCTGCCCCATCCATGAGAAGATCGCCGCCGTCAATCCAGCGTGGATGTCCGTCGACGCGGACTTCTACGCGTAATCCCAAAAAAAGGAACAGAGCCTTAGCCCTGTTCGCGTAAGCTTTGCGTCCAGGAAATATTTCCGGCGCCTGATTTTTATTGTTTCGTTCCTCCCAGAACTCGAGCCGAATTTCGGTCCGAACTCGAAAACGGCACCCATCCCTTTGCGGGCACTGCCAATTTCGAGCGGTCAGATCATAGCGAATTTGAGGATGAAGGCAACGGCGATGAGCGTCGTGGCCGCCCCCACCTCATCGGCGCGGCCCGCGAGGTATTTGACGGCGACGAACGTGATGAAACCAAAGCCGATTCCGGTGGCGATTGAGAACGTCAACGGCATGGCAATGGCGGTTACGACGGCGGGGGCGACCTCCGTAATGTCGTCCCAGTCGATCTCCGCCAGGCCTCGCACCATTAAACAGGCGACAAAAACCAATGCCGGTGCCGTGGCGTGTGCCGGCACCAGCGCCGCCAGTGGTGAGAAGAACAGGCAAATGAGGAATAGTGCCGCCGTGGTAACGGCGGTCAGCCCGGTGCGTCCCCCTGCGTTGATGCCGGCCGCGCTCTCGATATAACTGGTCGTCGTCGACGTACCGAGAACGGCGCCAGCCATCGTCGCGGTGCTGTCGGCCAGTAATGCCTTTTTCAACCGCGGCAACCGACCGTCAGCATCCAGCAAGCCCGCCCGATGCGCTAGCCCGACCAAGGTCCCGGCCGTGTCGAACAAGTCGACGAACAAGAAGGCAAAAACGACGACCACAAGACCAACCTGCATGGCGCCGGCGATATCCATCTGAGCGAATGTCGGCACCAGGGAAGGGGGCATGGAGACAATGCCGCCTCCGGTGACCAGACCAAGCGTAATACTGACCCCGGTCAGTGCGAGGACGACGATAAGGATGGCGCCTGGAACCTTGCGCGCAACCAGCACGGCGATCGCGATAAAACCCAGGCTGGCGAGGATCGGTTCAGGGCGCGCGAGATCGCCCATGGTGACCAGGGTCGCCGGATGGTCGATGACGATCCCGGCATTCTTGAGTCCGATAATGGCGAGAAACATGCCAATACCCGCGGATATGGCGATCTTCAGGCCGCGCGGGATGGCGTTGATGATCCATTCGCGCACCGGCAGCACGCTGAGGATGACGAATAGGACACCGGAAATAAACACAGCGCCCAAACCAACCTGCCACGTATGTCCCATGCCGAGGACAACACCGAAGGTAAAATAAGCGTTCAAGCCCATACCGGGCGCCAAGGCGATCGGATAGTTGGCCAGTACACCCATAATCGCCGTGCCGATGGCCGCGGCGAGGCAAGTCGCAACGAATACCGCCCCGTGATCCATACCCGCCTGCGCCAGGATCTGCGGATTGACGAAGACGATGTAGGCCATCGTCAGGAAGGTTGTTGCACCGGCAACAAGTTCCGTTCGCACGGCCGTGCCATGCTGCTCGAGTCCGAACAATTTATTGAGCATGCCGCCCCCAATTTTTGCCGACGTGATCGCAAGCCTACATTCGAAAGCGGAGCGGTTGAAGGGTGTCGCGCCATCGCCTACATTCAGCGCCACGTGATTCCCCCTATCCCCACTCGGAACCAGGTCCCACAGCCATGCGCATGTCCCGCTATTTACTGCCGACACTGAGGGAAAATCCGGCAGAGGCTGAGATTGTCTCGCATCGGCTGATGCTACGTGCCGGTATGATCCGCCAATCCAGTGCCGGCATCTACTCCTGGCTGCCCATGGGGTTCAAGGTCCTGGAGAAGATCGACGCCATCGTGCGCGAGGAACAGGACGCCATGGGGTGCCAGCAGGTTCTCATGCCGACGATCCAGCCCGCCGATCTTTGGCGCCAGAGCGGTCGCTACGACGCTTATGGCCCGGAAATGCTGCGTATTCGCGATCGGCATGACCGTGACATGCTTTACGGCCCCACGAACGAAGAACAAATCACCGAGATATTCCAAGCGTCCTGCCGCAGCTATCGTGACGTTCCGAAATTGCTCTATCACATTCAATGGAAGTTCCGCGACGAGGTGCGCCCGCGCTTTGGCATCATGCGGGGCCGAGAATTCTTGATGAAAGACGCCTATTCGTTCGACATTGACAAGGAGGCGGCTCGGCGTTCCTACAACAAATTCTTCATCTCCTATCTAAAGACGTATGCCCGCATGGGATTGAAAGCGATCCCCATGCGCGCCGAATCGGGCCCGATCGGCGGCGACATGAGCCATGAATTCGTCGTTTTGGCGGACACTGGCGAAACCCAGGTGTTCTGCCACAAAAAGATTCTTGAAATGAGCGTGCCGGATGACGTCGATTGGGATAGCGACCTACAGCCCATGGTCGATGATTGGACGACATTTTACGCCGCCGCCGATGATGAACACGATCCCGCGAAAGAAGGCGAGCTCGGTGATGATCTCGTCACCGCGCGGGGGATCGAGGTCGGCCATATCTTCTATTTTGGTACCAAGTATTCCGACCCTTTCGGTGCCACCGTGACAGGGCCCGATGGCAAGGATGTGGCCGTTGAAATGGGATCCTACGGGATCGGTGTCTCGCGCCTTGTCGGCGCCATCATTGAAGCCTCGCACGATGACGACGGCATCATCTGGCCCGAAGCGGTAGCGCCGTTCAAGGTCGGCCTGATCAATCTCAAGGCGACGGATGACGCTTGCACAGCCGCTTGCGATGACCTGCATCGTAAATTGGTGGCCGCAGGCGTCGAAGTCCTACACGATGATCGCGACGACCGCGCCGGCGCCAAGTTCGCGACCATGGACCTGATCGGCCTGCCTTGGCAGCTGATCGTCGGTCCGCGTGGGCTCAAGGCCGGGATCGCGGAACTGAAAAATCGCAAGTCCGGCGAGCGCGAGGAACTGAGTATCGAGTCCGCCCTGGCGCGGCTGACGGGCTGACGGGCCAACCCATGGAAATCGCTTTCCTGCTGTTCGACGGCATCACTCATTTGGATGCGGTCGGTCCCTACGCGGTGTTGCAAAACTTGCCGGACGCGAACGTAAAATTCGTCGCCAAGGAAAAAAGAACCTATCGCGATCGTTCGGGAATGCTGGGTGTGGCGGCCGATTTCACCCTCGATCAAGTGTCCGCACCAAATATTCTCGTCGTGCCGGGTGGTGGCGGCGCGGATGCGGCGGCGGAAGATTCAGCGATCACCGACTGGGTCAACGCATGCCATGCGAACACCCGCTGGACCACCTCCGTTTGCACCGGAGCACTGATCCTCGGGGGGGCGGGGGTGTTGCGCGGTTTACCCGCAACAACACATTGGCGCGCCATGCGGGTGTTGGAGGAAGAATACGGTGCCAAGCCGACGACCGAACGGGTCGTTCGTGACGGCAAGGTGATCACCGCAGCCGGAGTTTCCTCCGGAATTGATATGGCCCTGACGCTCGCCGCGCTTGAAGCCGGCGAGGAGATCGCTAAGACCATACAGTTAGGCATTGAATACGCCCCCGAACCACCGTTTGACGCCGGCCGCATCGGCACGGCACCGCCCGAGCGGGTGGACCGTTGGCGCGCCGGGCTCAACAAGACTAAGCGCTGACGAAAGGAACGCTCTGTGTTCTCAGCCTTCGAATGGATGGTCGCCATGCGCTACCTGCGGGCGCGCCGGCAAGAAGGGTTCATATCCGTCATCGCCTGGTTCTCGTTGCTCGGAATCGCGCTTGGCGTGGCGACGTTGATCATCGTCATGTCGGTGATGAACGGTTTCCGCATGGAACTTCTGGATCGCATTCTCGGTCTCAATGGCCACCTCAGCGTTTATGGCGAAGGCCAAACACTGGAAGGCTACGACGACGTCGCCAAGGAACTCGCCGCCGTGCCGGGAGTCAGACTGGTGACTCCGCTCGTCGAAGGCCAGGTCATGGTCACGGCGAACAGTGTCGCCCAGGGCGGTCTCGTACGCGGACTCCGACGGAGCGACATTGAAAAGCGCGACATCCTGTCTTCCAACATTCGCGCTGGCTCACTCGGCTCCTTCCAGGGCAACGATACGGCGATGATCGGCACCCGATTGGCACAGAAACTCGGCGTGCGTGTCGGTGACAAGGTGACCCTGATCTCGCCCAAGGGAAACATAACGCCCTTCGGCACGGTGCCGCGGCTGCGATCGTTCAAGGTCGTCGCAACGTTCGAAATAGGTATGTACGAGTACGACGCCAATTTCATCTTTCTGCCGCTGGCGTCCGCGCAGGCCTATTTCAAGACAGGCACCGGCGTCAGTAACCTGGAAGTCTTTATCGACGACCCGGACATGGCGCCGCAGGTCGCACTCCGCCTGTCACGGACAATGAGAGATGTCGGCCGGGTGCACGACTGGCAGCAGGCCAACGCCAGTTTCTTTAACGCCATCCAGGTGGAACGCAACGTCATGTTCCTGATCCTGACGCTGATCATCCTGGTCGCCG
>JAYOFM010000155.1:0-6326 GCA_038117225.1 Rhodospirillales bacterium | reverse complement strand
TGGCTGCATCGCGCAGCGATTGAAAGGCGGAGACAGCACGATAATTTCCAAACCTCCAATACGGAAACGAAGATCGTAAAAGATAACGAAATTGAACAAATTTCATTTGATATCTGGGTTTCCCGAGACCAGCAATAGAGCGGGAACACGCTTGATTGCACAGTAGATTTCGCGACACTATGAACTATCCACGGGATGCAGCGTAGGAGACCGTCGCCATGACCCACGCCGAGGCCGCGACGTGTTACTACGCGGGGTTTCGTCGCCAAGCGTTACCAATTTCACTCTGTCGATTGACGTCGTAGGTCGAACGGCAGATGTCCACGGCACCAGCTTGTTCTCTAGGCATCGATATCGGCGGCACCTTCACCGACATCGTCATCCATGATCATACCGCCGGGCGCTCGTTAAGTCGTAAGGTCCTGACCACACACGATGACCCGTCACGCGCCGTCATCGAAGGGATCATTTCACTAATTGGGGGGGCGGAAGGTAGGGAGCCCAGCGTATTCGGGCGCGTTGTCCACGCGACGACTCTATTCACCAATGCCCTTATCGAGCGACGGGGGGCGATGGCGGGCCTGATTACCACGGCTGGTTTCGCGGATACTCTGGAAATCGGGCGCGAGCGCAAATTTGAGCTCTATGACATCGCCATTCGAAAACCCGAGGCGCTGGTACGACGAGACCGCCGCCGCGAGGTCAACGAACGGATCCGCGCCGACGGTACGGTGATGACTCCGCTGGACGAGGCGGGGCTGCTATACGAAGCAACGAGGCTGTTGGCCGATGGTGTCGAGTCCATCGCGCTCGTATTCCTGCATGCCTATGCCAACAGCATTCACGAGCGCCGGGCGCTTGAGATTCTCGCGGAAAAATTTCCCGAGCTGAGTGTCACGGCGTCACATGAGGTGGCGCCCGAGATTCGTGAATACGAGAGGGCGTCAACGACCTGTGCCAATGCCTTCATCAAACCGCTCGCCGAGAGTTATCTAGATGCTCTTGCCGAACGGGTCGCTGACATTGGTATCGGCGCGCCCCTGCATCTGATGATTTCGTCGGGGGGGCTGACCCATGTGGGCGAGGCCAAAAAGGTGCCGGTTCGCATGCTCGAATCAGGGCCGGCCGCGGGTGCGCTCGCTGCCGCTCATTTCGGCCGCGATGATGCGAACGGCAATCTCCTGGCCTTCGATATGGGGGGGACGACGGCCAAGCTCAGCCTGATCGAAGGTGGCGAACCGATGATCGCGCATGGCTTCGAGGCCGCGCGGCAGAAACGTTTTGTCGAGGGCAGCGGCTTGCCCATTCGTATTTCAACCGTGGAGTTGATCGAAATCGGTGCCGGCGGCGGATCGATCGCCCGCGTTGACGATTTAGGCTTCTTGAAAGTGGGGCCGGCAAGCGCGGGATCTGAACCCGGACCGGCGGCCTATGGCCTGGGCGGCACGCACCCGACGGTGACCGACGCCGATTTCATGCTTGGATACTTGAACCCCGACTATTTTGCCGATGGCCTATTGACGGTAGATATGGCGATGGCGGAAGCCGCGATGGCGCGCCTCGCCGTCTCTGCCGGCATGGACGTCACGGCCACGGCGTGGGGGATCCACGATATCGTCAATGAGAATATGGCCGGCGCCGCCCGCGTCCATATCGCCGAGCGTGGCCGCGATCCGCGTGGTTTCGCATTATTTTCCACAGGGGGGGCGGGACCGGTTCATGCGGACCAGGTTGCGCGGAAACTTGGCATTACGCGATTGATCTGTCCGCCCGCGGCAGGTGTCGCGTCAGCGCTGGGATTATTGGTGGCACCGGCGCGCGTTGACCTCGTGGCGACGGTCGGCGTTCGGCTCGACGATTGCGATCTTACGGCACTTGAGGCGACGTTCATGGATCTGCATCACCAGGCCCGGAATGTCATCGCGGAAACGGGTCTGGACCCGGCGACAATCATTCATCAGCGCTCAGCCGACGGCCGCTTCGTCGGCCAGGGTTTCGATTTAACCGTCGAACTTCCGCCCGGCCCCTACGACGCCAGTGAAGAGACCATGCGTGCAGCGTTACTTTATGCGTTCAAGGTCGGTTACCGGAAGAAGTTCGCGCGGACGCCGCCGAATGTCGCCGTGGAGTTCATCAACGTGCGCGTCGCTGCTCGTACGCCGGTTCCCGGCGGCGCAATCGATGCCGTGCGCAATATGCCCGCCACCGGCCAGGCCGTGAAGAACCGGCGGCAGGCCTACTTCCCCGATTCAAACGGCTTCACGGAAACAACGGTATATGATCGCTCAAACCTTCCAGTGGATTCGGTTTTTGTCGGTCCCGCCATCGTCGAGGAGGCGGGCTCGACGCTGATCATCGGTCCGGATGCTTCTTGGTCGGTTACGCGGAGCGGCAACATCGTCGTCACGCTTGACGGAGAGGAGGAGGAATAGGGCATGAGTGACCGTTTCGACGCCGCCGCCATGGAGGTTATCTGGACGCGATTGATCTCCATCGTCGACGAAGCGGCCAAGGCCATCGTGCGCACCGCGTTCTCGACTCTCGCGAATGAGGCCAACGATTTTGCCTGCGTGCTGACCGACGCCGGCGGTAACGCGTTGGCGCAGAACACCGGCAGCATCCCATCGTTCATAGCGACCCTGCCGGCGACGGTGCGGTACTTCCGTGAGGAAATGGGCGTCGACAACATGGCACCTGGCGACGTGCTGATCACCAATGATCCTTGGATCGGCACGGGACATCTCAGCGACGTTTGCCTCGTGCGGCCCGTATTCCACGGCGGCAGCGTCGTCGCGTTCGCGGCCACGACCTCACATGTGCCGGATATCGGCGGCCGCCTGCGTTCTTTGGAATCGCAGCAGGTCTTCGAGGAAGGGTTGCAGATCCCGCCGATGAAGCTGATCCGGGCGGGAGAAACCGACGAGACGTTAGCCGGCTTGATCCGACGCAACGTGCGGACGCCTGACCAGACACTGGGCGATATCTGGGCGCAGGTGGGGGCCACGGCGCTGATGGAAGAACGCCTGTTGGCATTGCTTAGCCATTACGGGCTAGAGGATCTGGCGGGTTTCGGCAATGAGCTGTTCGCCCGGACGGAGCGAGCCATGCGTGATGCCATACGCGCGCTGCCCGACGGCATCTACGATTTCGGCTTCGAAACAGACGGCGCCGAAGAACCGTACAGGTTTCAGATTGCGCTGACGGTCGCTGGCGACGAGATCACAGCCGACTATGCCGGTTCCTCGCCCACCCAACCGCGCGCCATCAACTGTGTCATGGCCTACACCTATGCGATGACTGCCTATGCGTTGAAATGTGCGTTGTTGCCGGACATTCCCAACAATGAAGGCATGGTGCGTCCCCTGACCGTGACGGCCCCCGATGACTGCATCCTCAATCCACAGTATCCGGCGGCCGTGGTGGCGCGCTCCAACACCGGGCATTACGTTCCGATCCTGGTATTCGGCGCGCTGGGACAAGTCATACCGGACCGGGTGATGGCGGCGGCAGGATCGCCGTTGTGGGTGTTTACCGTGACCGGCGTCGATGACGGCGGAAAGACCTTCGCCAATGTGCTGTTCTACAATGGTGGCATGGGGGCGACAGCGAAAAGTGATGGGGAACATTGCCTGTCATGGCCATCCAACATCTCGTCTACACCTGTCGAGGTTGCGGAGCGAAATGGGCCGTTGCATTGCCGCTACAAACGGCTCCGGCCGGGTTCGGGCGGCGCCGGTCGCCGGCGTGGCGGACTTGGCCAGGATATCGAGTTCGAATGCACGGCTGAACGTCCCGTCGCGGGGTTGTTCATGACCGAACGCACCCGCTTCGCCGCGCCGGGCTTTGGCGATGGCGGGCCGGGAGGCATCGGTGCGGTGGAAATTAACGGACAGCCCATTGATACCCATAAGCGTCACATGCTGAAGGCGGGCGACCGTATCCTGCTTCGTACGCCGGGCGGTGGCGGATTTGGTAATGCTGACACGCGAGAAAATGATCGCGTCGACGCGGATCAAAGACTTGGATACGTGGAAATCTAATTAGGCCGTTCGCCTAGCCGTTCGGGCCGGCGCTGCTGGCCGCGACCATATCGAGCAGCACACCCGCGCCCTCGGCCGCGCTTCGCATGCGGTAGCGCCGTAGATTGCCTTCATGTCATTGGTGCCGAGCATGGGGATGAACAGATCGATGGGTGCTTGGCTGGCCAAGATCATAGGCAGTACTGCTCGCCCATTTCGATCTACCTGGAAAAGGGTCATCGAAAACCGTGGTGCGGCCAGGCAGGCATTCCTCAATGACTCGAACATCATCACCAAGAGCGTTAGACACGATGTTCGGCCAGCGATCCTCGAAGACATGGCGTTCGCGCTGCCCGGGAACGCGGCCCCATGACAGTGAATCACCAAAAACGAGCACACTTTTCATTTTGTTGTCTCTACCCAGCCAGTCGGGCCGTAAGATGTAAGATCAATCCAGAGCAAGGCGAAACTACATGAAGAAGGATATCATTATCATTGGCGGCGGTATTATCGGTTCCGCCATCGCGTATTTTTTGTCGCGTACGGGACGGGCTGGAGAGATCGCGGTCATAGAGCCCGACCCTACCTACGAACGCGCCGCAACACCAAAGGCAGGCGGCGGTATCCGGCGTTTGTTCAGCCTACCCGAAAACATCGCCATGGGCGCCTACGGGCTCGAATTCTTCGAAGCGTTTGAGCAAGCAATGGCCATCGATGGCGACACGCAACCAATTTCGTTTCGCCGCCAGGGTTATCTGTTCATTTCCGATGATGGTGGCCACGCGAAGATGGAAGCTAACCATGCAATCCAAGTGGCACATGGTGTTGATGCCGAACTGCTGGACGCAGTCGCGCTGAAGGCGCTTTTCCCATCGCTAAATACAGACGATATCGCCTGCGCCGTCTATTCGCCGACCGATGGCTGGATCGATCCTCAATCGGCGCTTTCCGGGTTCCGGCGCAAGGCCCGTTCGCTCGGTGTCGAGTACGTCCAGGACCGTGTCGTTGGGTGGCGGAGGGAAAATGGCATTGCGCGGGATATCACGCTTAGTTCAGGAGAGACATTCACCGCCGATGCCTTCGTGCTTTGTTGCGGTGCCTGGTCGGCCGAGGTCGGCGCCATGGTCGGACTTGATTTACCGGTCGCGCCCCTGTCGCGCGAAAGTCACTTTTTCAAGACCAAGGCAGAAATCGAGCCACTGCCGTTCCTGAAATCGGAGAGCGAACTCGCGTTCCGTCCTGAGGGCCAAGGTTACGACGGCGGCTCGCCGGATTGGTCACGCGAACCGGGATGGAACTTCGAAATGTCTCAGGACTGGTTTGAAACCGTCGTCTGGCCCAAGCTCGCGCACCGGATTCCCGCCATGGAGACCTTGAAGCTCGAACGCACCCGCGTCGGTCATTATGCCTACAGCCTGCTCGACAAGACCGCCATCATCGGCCGTTGGGAAGGTGATGGCGTCAATGGTTGTGACAACGTTTACATGGCCACCGGGTATTCCGGCCATGGCATTATGCACAGCCCGGCGACGGGACTGGCATTGTCCGAATTGATTCTTGATGGTAACTATTCGACGCTGGATATCACGGCGTTCGGTTACGCCAGAGTGGCGGCGAACAAGCCTTATCGCGAGAGCGGGATTGTCTAATGTGCGAGGATTTTTGATCAGGCATTTACCCGAAGAGATAGAGCACCATATAGACTAAGAATAACGCGACAACCCAGCCGACGGCGCCACCGACAGTGACTGTTCTTGCCATCGGACCGTCGATGCCGTGGCCTCGGTTGATAGAATTGGTGGCGTCACGCACCACCATCATGGCTTCCGCCCGCAAGGCCGCGTCGGCGGCACCGATCCGTCGACTGAGCCAGCTAATCATACACGGCAGCGCCCGGCGATAGACCCAATCGAAATCGAGGTTCCGGGACGGCAGCTCCGGCGGATAAAGCCCCGTCTTGATCAGCACGATGAATGCCAGCACTGAGAACATCAGCAATTGCATCTGAGTGATCACGTGCCCCGGTGTGTATGGATGATACTCCACCGGATAGGGCAGAATGGCGTAGAGCGGATCAGGGTAGACCCCGATCAAAATACAGAGAAACGCGGTAATGCCCATGGCCAGCAACATGTTGAAAGGAGCTTCCTTGGGGCGTTTGCCACTGTCGTGCGCGAAGAACGCAAAGTAGGGAATCTTGATGCCCGAATGTTCCATCACGCCGGCCGACGCCATCAACAATACACCCCAGGCGATCCAGTGGCCTTCTTCGGCCGCCGCAGTCATCACCAACGCCTTGGATATGAA
>JAYOFM010000154.1:0-6344 GCA_038117225.1 Rhodospirillales bacterium | reverse complement strand
CAACAGGCTCCAGTAAAAAAAACAAACATTTGTTAGGTTATCTATATCCACCGGCGTTTCCGTTGACAATACCGGTCCGGCCAGCTGGATCACCCGAGCCTATCGACGCCTTCCCGATTGGTGCCAATTGGTTCTTGCATCCAATGGGCTCGCACCGATATGCCTTGCCGATATTTTGCACCCTGGGAGCGATACCATGCCGCTGAGCAAAGCCGTCGAGAGAGAGCATCTTCACACCCGCGAGATCGTCTGCCGCGGCTACAAACGCGCCGACGGCCTGTGGGATATCGAGGGCAGCATCGTCGATAGTAAGACCTATTCATTCTCGAACCACGATCGCGATGGCGTTGCCGCCGGCGAACCGGTGCATCACATGGTCGCCCGCCTGACCGTCGACGACGATCTGGTGGTTCAAGCGGCGGAGGTCGACACGCTGGCCGGTCCCTACACCATGTGTGGCGACATCACACCGCGATACGGCGATCTGGTGGGGGCGAAAATCGGACCCGGATGGCGCAAGGATGTTTATAAACGCGTCGGCGGCATCGCTGGCTGCACGCACATCACCGATGTGCTGACAGGCCCTCTGGCGGTCACCGCCTATCAGACCATCGTCCCGCGACGCCGGCGCATGGAAGCCGAGGCGCCTGTCAAAACGCTGGGTAAACCGCCGCGTATTCTCGATACCTGCCACGCGTTTGCGCGCGGCAGTGAGGTGGTGAAAAACCGATGGCCGGAATTCTACGCCCCGGAACCGAACGCCTCCAACTAGGCGGCGAGTCGATGGATCATCTGCGTTAGACTTTCCGTCCGGTTCGCTTCCGCGGACATTGTGCGGAAATACGTGACGATAAAGGCGCGCACGGTCGAGGTGCGGCTTGAACCATGCCGTGTCGACTCGATCATCGAACACAGTTCATGCATCGATAGCCCTTCATTGCGGCAAATGTCGTCCAGGGCATCCCAACTGGCCTGTTCAAGACGCAGGCTAGTGCGGTGGCCATTGACGGTGACATTGCGGCTGAGAAGACGGCTATACATGATATTATCTCTCGGAAATGTGTTTCGCGTAGCCGCATACTATCGCATCCACCCTCGCATTTCGATCATAAAATAGACCTCGGCTACTATTCCTTCGCGCTATCCGGGGGAGGCTTGTTTCGGCACGCGGGCACGCTCATAGTATTGCTGTCGATTTGCCCAACGGAGCCTGATTTTTGGCACGCAACGCGCGCACCGCTGTTCTCACCGAACGCCACGGCCACGCCGACGGCGACGCGCGCACCTGCGATTGGCCCGGCTGCACCGAGGGCGGTGATTTCAAGGCGCCCAAGTCGCGCGAGGCTCTCAATCAGTACCACTGGTTCTGCCTGCTTCACATCCGCGCCTACAATAAGAGCTGGAATTATTACGCCGGTATGTCCGACGCCGAGGTCGAGGCGGATCGACGGCGCGACACGGTTTGGAACCGACCCACCTGGCCGCTCAGCCGAGACGGTGACGGCGATCCGCAGTTCGGCGCCGACGGCCCCGGGTTCGATGACCCATTCGGTTTCTTCAGCGAGGGCGGCGAAGCCCGACGCGGCAACGGAAAAGGCGGCGCGCGCCACACCGATGATAACGGCCAGGCCGCCCAGGGATCGCACCGAGCGGCTCTCGTCGCCTTCGGCCTGCGCCACCCGGTCACCGCGGACGACGTCAAGGCGCGCTATAAGGTGCTGGTCAAACTCCACCATCCGGACGCCAACGGCGGCGCCAAGGCGGCCGAGGAGAAACTGAAGGAAATCAACGAGGCCTATCGAACCCTGATGCAATTCCTGATGCCGTGACGCGTCGGCCTTGACGATCCGGGTCCAAGGCCCTACGAAAACCTTAATTCCCGCGAAACTCGCGCTCCCCATGGACCGGCGACGCGCCGCTCCGACGCCACGGCCAGAACCACGGAACCGCCAGACATGAGCACTGCCGAAAGCAAGCATAACGACCGCGCCCACATCCAGCAGGAACCCGACATCTCGGTCTCCGTGCGCCAGGTGTTCGGCATTGATAGTGACCTCGAGGTTCCCGCGTTCTCGGAAGCCGACGAACACGTGCCCGACATCGACGAGGCCTACCGCTTCGATCACGAAACCACGATGGCCATCCTCGCCGGCTTTGCCTACAACCGGCGCGTCATGATCCAGGGCTATCACGGCACCGGAAAGTCGACCCACATCGAGCAAGTGGCGGCGCGCCTCAACTGGCCCTGCATCCGCATCAACCTGGACAGCCACATCAGCCGCATCGATCTGGTCGGCAAGGATGCCATCGTACTGCGCGAAGGCAAGCAGGTGACGGAATTCCGCGAGGGCATCCTGCCGTGGGCGTTGCAGAACCCGACGGCGCTGGTATTCGATGAATATGACGCCGGCCGGCCGGACGTGATGTTCGTCATTCAGCGCATCCTCGAGGTCGAGGGCAAGCTGACGTTGCTGGATCAGAACCGGGTGATGCGCCCGCATCCCTATTTCCGTCTGTTCTCGACCACCAACACCATCGGCCTCGGCGATACCACCGGCCTCTACCATGGCACCCAGCAGATCAACCAGGGTCAGATGGACCGCTGGAACATCGTCGCCACGCTCAACTACCTGCCACACGACGACGAACTCGAGATCGTTAACGCCAAGTGCCCCGATTACACCAGCGACGAGGACCGTGAACTGCTGTCCGCCATGGTGGAAATGGCCGACATGACCCGTTCCGGTTTCATAAACGGTGATATCTCCACCGTCATGTCGCCGCGCACGGTCATTACCTGGGCCGAAAACGCACGCATCTTCGGTGATGTATCCTTCGCCTTCCGGCTCACCTTCCTCAACAAATGCGACGAGATCGAACGCCCCGTGGTCGCCGAATATTACCAACGCGCGCTGGGCAGCGAATTGCCCGAGTCCTCGGCGCGCGCCGTGCTTCAGTAAGACCAACGTGGCCACGGAAGACCCCGCCGAGGTCATCAAGCGCGCCACCGCCGCGACCTTCAAGGCGATCGCCGAGCGCGGCGATCTGGCCGTCAACTTCGTCGCCGGCGGTTCCAGCGTCACCAACGAAAGCGCGCAGTTGCCGCCGCCGACGGCGCAGATGTCCGCCGAGGCGTTGGCGAAGCTGCGTGGGGTTTCCGATGCCCTGGCGCTGCGACTGCGCTATCACGACGCCGCCGTGCACCGCAGCGTCATGCCACAAGGCCCGGAAGCCCGCGAGGTCTTCGAGGCCGTCGAGCAGGTGCGCTGCGAAAGCCTCGGCGCCGACCGCCTGGTCGGCTGCGCCGACAACCTGAACGCGCTGCTGACCGAGCGCTGCCGGGCCAAGGGCTACAACGCCATCACCGAGCGTGACGAGGCCATGCTGCCCGAGGTGCTGGCGCTGATGGCGCGCGAGCGGCTGTCCAAACACCCATTACCGACAGCGGCGCATAGTTTAGTCGAGCTGTGGCGCCAGGAAATCGACTCCAAGGCCGGCCACGAACTTTCCGAACTCGTCGCCGCCGCCAAGGACCAGTCCGCCTTCGCCGAAGCGCTAACCAAGGTGGTCCGCGCCCTCGATTTGATGGATGAAAGCGACCAGCCGCTCGATTCCGAGGATCAGGACAGCGATACCGACGACGGCGACGACCAGGGCGACGACTCCCCCGATTCCATGGACGGCGATGTGGAGCAGGACGGCTCCATGTCGAGTCAGGCCGCCGACGGCGAAATGCCCGAGGATGGCGATTTCGACGCCGACATGGGCGAGGAGGAATTCCAGCCCGGGGATGGCGACGAGCAGCCGGCCGGCCCGTCCCGCTGGGATCAGGACTGGCAACGCAACAGTCCCGACGATGGCTCCGTCTACAAGGCCTACACCACCGAATTCGACGAAATCACCCAGGCCGAGGATCTCTGCGACCCCGAGGAACTGCAACGCCTACGCCACCAGTTGGACCAGCAGCTGTCACATCTGCAGGGCGTCGTCTCGCGCCTCGCCAACCGGCTGCAGCGCCGCCTGATGGCCAAGCAGACCCGCTCATGGGACTTTGATTTGGAGGAAGGCATCCTCGATGCCGGACGGCTGTCGCGGGTGGTCATCGATCCGGTGCATCCGCTGTCGTTCAAGCACGAAAAGGACACCGAATTCCGCGACACCGTGGTCAGCCTGCTGATCGACAATTCCGGCTCCATGCGCGGCCGCCCCATCACCGTCGCCGCCATGAGCGCCGACATCCTCGCCCGCACGCTGGAACGCTGCGGCGTCAAGGTGGAAATCCTCGGCTTCACCACGCGTTCGTGGAAGGGCGGCGCCTCGCGCGAGAAGTGGGTCGGCGCCAGCAAACCGAAGACGCCCGGCCGGCTCAACGATCTTCGCCACATCATCTACAAGGCCGCGGATCAGCCGTGGCGCCGGGCGCGCAAGAACCTGGGCCTGATGCTGCGCGAGGGCCTGCTGAAGGAAAACATCGACGGCGAGGCCCTGCTGTGGGCCCACAACCGCCTGCTCGGCCGGCCCGAACAGCGGCGCATTTTGATGGTCATTTCCGATGGCGCCCCGGTCGACGACGCAACCCTCAGCGCCAACCCGGGCAATTATCTGGAGCGCCACCTGCGCGACGTCATCAACTGGATCGAGACCCGCTCCGATGTCGAACTCACCGCCATCGGCATCGGCCATGACGTTACCCGCTACTACAAACGCGCCGTCACCATCGTCGACGCCGAGGAACTCGGCGGCACCATGATGACCCGCCTGGCTGAGCTGTTCGACGAGGATTCAGGCGTCCGCAAAGTGCTGCGGCGGATGGCCGGCTAAACCCGCGTCCCGACGATTTTCCAACGTTTATGACGACCTCAATCACGGTTTAAGGCCGTTTTCGGTCGATAATGCCCTGGTATAAACAGACCAAGCCTTTGATATCAAAGGAAACACGTCGATTTCGACGTGAAATGTGGACATTTGTGGTCATTTGACTTTGTCGAGACACCACACAACTGGTCGCAAACCCGTCCGGCGGCGGCTCGCTAAGATATTCACGATGAAAACAGCACATGCCGACGGTAACGACGGAGAGCCACCCTCGACGGATATTCACGGTATCTCGACGTGCAGACTCAGATAGGTGCGCCGCTGATCCGCCGCAAGTGTTAGCGGAATTATTTCTTACCAGAGCACCGCAACGTTGAGCGGCGCGATACGCGGTCAAACGTGCTATACGTCGCCCGCGGCGAGGCCGGCCCGGACGGCACTGTCGACGTGATGGTCGATCTGGCCGGGGAATTATACACGACCTTGTTGAAGATGGGGACATGAGCGAGAGAATTGAAATCCGTGAAAGCTTGCCAGGTGACTTGGCGGCGATTGAGGTTCTTTATCCCGACGCGTTCCCCGACGAGGATTTATCGCCTCTGGTGAGGGCGCTGTTGCAAGAGCCGCCTATCATTCTCTCGCTCGTCGGAATCATCGATGCATCGCTCGTGGGGCACATCATGTTCACGACCTGCGGCGTTGCCGAATACACTGACCCAGTTTCGCTCCTTGGGCCGCTCGCCGTCGCCCGCGCCTGGCAAAGGCAGGGGATCGGCAGCGCAATCGTCGGTGCGGGCTTACAACGGCTGGAAAGTGCCGGCATGGCCCAAGTCTACGTGCTCGGGGATCCCGCCTATTATGGGCGCTTGGGATTTGCCCCCGAAGAGGGCGTCGTGCCGCCGTATCCCTTGCCAGCGGCATGGCACGGGGCATGGCAATCGACATGGCTGCATCGAGCCAAACCGCCTCTCCGGGGCAAGCTTTCGGTGCCGCAGCCCTGGCGCCAGCCGCACCTGTGGACGTCTTGATACAGAAATGAGAGTCGTAGCTGCCTGTTTCGTGGCCTGAGCCCAGAACGTCAACGCAGGCCCATTCCGAGCATCGTCAACATTGAAATCGGGAAAACCAAGTTGCAAGTCGGGCGATCCTACACATTCACCAAGGCCATCACCCGCCGCCCCGCCACGAGCGTGTCGCGGGGCCTTCGCGATGGTCATGGGCCTGATCCCGATCCCACGGTGTTCGTTGTGCAGCATGCGGCCTACGTCGCCGCGTTGAAGGAAGCCGGGGCGGAGGTTGATGAGTTAGCGGCGTTGGAGGATTTTCCGGATTCCGTGTTTGTCGAGGATGCTGCGCTTTGCCTGCAGGATGCCGCCATCGTCCTGCGGCCGGGAACGCCCAGCCGGCTCGGCGAGGCCGCGTGTATTCGGCCGGCGCTGCAGACGCGGTTCTCGGATGTGATTGACTTACCGGGTGGCTCAAGGCGGCGGCCCTCGCGGATGCCCAGGGACGACCGGTTTCCAGCCACG
>JAYOFM010000153.1:2751-6382 GCA_038117225.1 Rhodospirillales bacterium | reverse complement strand
CTTCGGGAGGCAGGGGTCGGAGGTTCAAATCCTCTCACTCCGACCAATAATTTCAGGCCCCTTACGGTTGGGACGCGTGGTTCGCTCGCGCGTCACGGCGCGCTATTCGGATGTTGATCCGCTCTCCGGTCGATTCCCCATGGCCTCTCCACTGACATCAATATCCAGGAGATCGAGCATCGGCCTTTCCAATGGCGGGCTGGCCTCTAGGCTGAATCGTTCCGAAATAATGTAACGCGGGCGATGGCGGGTCTGCTCGGCGATGCGCCAAAGATACTCGGCGATGATGCCGATGAATAACATCTGCAGGCCACCAAGAAACGCGACCAGGACCGCCAGCGACGGCCAACCGTCGCCACCCAGGTCCAGAAACACCCGGCGATAGATGATGTGGAGGCTGAACAAAACCGACATGCCGGCGATGATAATACCGGACACACTAATCATGCGCAGCGGCCAGCGAGAAAAACTGGTGATGATGTCGACGGCGTTCTTCGCCCGCTTCCAGAATGGCCACCCGGAAACCCCGGCCCGCCGTTTGCCGCGATGATAGGGAATACGCGCTTGGTCAAAACCGAGCGAGTAGAGGGTAAAGAACGGGTTCGAGTCGCGTTCCGGCAACGCACGAAAAATATCCAGAACCCGACGGCTAAACAGGCCAACGTCCGTCCCATCCTTGGGATAATCGGGAAAGACGAAAAAACGAATGGCCCGGTAGAACGCGGCCGCGATCAAGCGCTTGGCCACCGGGTCGTCGCGCGTCTGTCGGACCGCCCAAACGATATCGTGGCCGGCGCGCCATTGGGCGACGAATTCCGGGATAAGCTCAGGCGGATCCTGCAGATCGACGGACATTAGAACGGCGGCATCACCGCTGGCATGGGTCAGCCCGCATGTACACGCGGCGACGGCGCCGAAATTTCGCGAAAAACTAAAGACCCTGACCCTTGAATCCCGCGACGCCAACTCGCGCAGCAACGCCAGCGAACCGTCCCGGCTCCCATCGTCGACGAAGATGAACTCAATATCGAAGTCTTGGCCCTCGATGGCGGCGAGCACCTCATCGTAGTAGGCCTGAATATTCTCGACCTCATTGTAAACGGGACCGACCAGCGAAATACATGGGCGTGGCGGCTCGTTCATGCGCGCATCCGGGCGATCACCGTAATGCCGGATTCCTCCGTATCCATGCGTTCAATCTCAAGATTCGCAGCGGCGCACCACCCCGCCACCTCTTCCGGGGATTGCCGATGCGCATTGAGCGGCGTGTACCAATCGAAATTCACATGGTTCATTTCATCAAGTGTCATATCCGGCCTATAGAACGCCTTGAACACGTGCCAATAGAATAATCGCTGGACGGAAATTTTGCCCGCGGGAATATCCAGGATATCCACATCTTCTGGAATGTCGACGACCGCATCAAGATCACCCAAAGCCTTCCCCAGTTTCGTTAGCGGCATCAATGCCGCCCACGCCTCGTCATTGCTCATCGGGAGCAAGCGGTCGCGAACAAGATCGTCGGCATATTCACGAATAGGGCCCTTGCGCCGGTAAACATAGAACAGGAACCGGCCTCCCGGGCGCAGCAGGCGGGCCAGACGCTTTAACGCCCGTTCCGTCGAGTCCGTATGATGCATAACACCCTCGGAAAATACCACGTCGACGCTACCATCGGCACAGGGCGGCTCCAAGATATCAGCCTGAACGAACGCACCACTCATTCCCTTTTCGACAAATCTGTCCCGCGCGACATCGACGGCGGCCGATATATCCGAACCGATGTAACGAATGCGATGCATGACCGGTCCAAAGAGCTCGATCGCCGACATCGCGGAACCACAGCCGGCATCAAAAACGACAGGATGATCGGACGTTTCAAAAAGCCAGGATTCCTTCGTCATATCTCCGTAACGCGCAACCAGCCATTCACGCGCTGCGGCGAGGGCGGCCGCCGATTCATAGGTGTCGCGGCGCTGCCACTTGTAACCGAACGCATCGCTTGTCTGATTCTGATCGGCACTACGCGCAAGGTTGCGCTGGCGGATGATCGAGTCCTTCACGACATAATCCACATCACGCACCGTCGCCTCGGCGCCCTCCAACAAGGGAACGTCGAGGCCCATCTGTTGGGCAAGCCACGTAATGGCGTGACGCGTTTCAGTGGCCATCACCCGAGTTCCTTCTTTCAACTTCCAACGCGGTCCAGCGCAAAAAATGACCGTGCGTGATACGCAAGCAAAGATACCTACACCGCCGGAGAGACGTCGGGAAGGATCAAGGTCGCACCGTAATAATTTTGAATGGTCCGCTGGTGAATCGCAGCGTTCCCAACACGGCGATATCCTGATCACAGAAGGCGAGTTCCGTGACGATGATTTCCGCTTGAATTTCAGAAACCGTTTGTCGCAAACCGTTGACAGCATCCCCCGCGCAACGACTGCTTTTTAACGCATGGCTCAGGGTGAAATAAAGGGAATCGATGTTGTGAATTCGTGAGCGCCAACGCCATATGGGCGCATCGGCCCCCTTGTCACCGAAAACCGCCATGATGAAGTCCTGACGACCAAACGTTACCGGCAGGAGCGAACGGTAACGGATCGCCGCCGAAAGCCCGGCCTGGTCACTGCCGTCATCCGCATACTGATAGGAGAACGGAAACACACGGGTATTGCGATCGACCTGATTGCGCAGGTACTCGAGAGTATCCGCCATTGCGCTCCTTCTTGCCGATTGCCGGTGGCATACGAACTCGCCGTGCAGCCAACAATGTACGGTCGGCAAATACGGTATTGGGTCGTACCAATTGTTAAAAACTGGTAGTTCGAATCGGGCCTTGGTCGACATTCCATAAACCGCCAAAACCAGCACGGCGGCAAGGCCGCCAGCGATACTGTGGGAAAGCAAGCTTGCGGGCGGTACCAGTATCCGGCCGACAGATGCGGTGCCGGCCACGATGAGGAGAGATAAGACGGGCGCCAGGTAGAAAATATTTCGCGGTAGTTCCAATAGTAGGACCGCTGTACCTGCTTCCTCGGCGATCAGACGTTCGATCTCAGGGAACGCAATCGACGAAATCAAGATGCCCGCGGACCATAGCAACAAAAGCCGGATCCAGGGTCTCGATTGCGGATCAAATTTCCAGCGGGCAATGCCGCCGAGGATGCCGCAGCAAACAAGCACGTACATTGAGGAGCCGGCGGCGGTCAACCATCTGATAATCAAGCCCGCGGCACTGCCATACATGGGATCGTGAATCGTCTTTAAATCCGCATGATCGAACCCACCGCCATGGTCAGACAGAAAATAGCTCAACAACAAGAACGGCATGGCTGCGATCAAAAAGACGACCCCAGCCAACACCATCGACCGAAGACGCCTAGCCAAGCCTAGGCCGGCAATCGGAAACCCCAACAATGTCAACCAGCCGGCGAACCCCATACCCGGCGCGCCCACCGGGTGGCCATGCATGGAAACGCCCATCACACCAAGAATCCATGGCCAAGCCCGGAGGTTATGGCCATATTTCAACAGCATGATAAGCAAGAACGGAAACAATGCGCGGTACCACAGCGAGCCAATCGGAAACGGTGGAATTGACCACAACGTACCCACCAGCGGAACGGTGCAA
>JAYOFM010000153.1:0-2741 GCA_038117225.1 Rhodospirillales bacterium | reverse complement strand
ATAGATAGAAGCCCCACGTTTGCGCGAACAACAACGGCGCGCGGCAAATTTCGACCGCCAGGACGAAATCGTCAGTAATCGAATAAATGGCCGCGATGGCCCATGTCAGCAACAACCCAATGTACGGACCGCTCGTCGATCGGTCGCCTACCAGATCATCGCCAATAAATAGATCAGGATGCAACCAGGGAAGGATAAGGCTGACATTAAGTGCCATATCTCCGGAGAGCAGTCTTGGGTAATGATTGCCCTGGTAGATTTGGAGGAATTCGAGAAGGGCAATCACCACGCACGCCGCAATAGCACCGGTTTCCCGCACCGCCTGCGAATTGAAAATCCGAATTGCCACCAATTTCCCCTCAATGGTCCAATTTCTCGGATTTTTCCCGCGCCGTGTCGTGGGTTATCCGGCGACGGCTAAGTCGTCGCCACCTGATATCTTGTCAGGCGGCAGATAACAAATAATGATTGTGCTACCCTCGGACGATCAGATAGCTTTCGCTCGCTGGCGGCCATCAAATCTGGCCTTTATCTGCCGTTCCTTTACCGCGGATCAATCATGAAAATTGAGGGCAATCGTTTTCTGGTGACAGGCGGTGCGGGTCTGATCGGATCGTACATCGTCGATATTCTTCTGGACCACGGCGCATCGCGAATTGTCGTGGTGGACAATATGTTGCGTGGCCAGCGGGTGAATGTCGAAGCGGCTATCGCATCAAACCGTGTCGAACTCGTCGAGGGCGACATTGCCGACCGTAATTTGATGCGACCATTGATTAACGACGTCGACGGCATCTTCCACATGGCCGCGCTCCGCATCAAACATTGCATCGAGGAACCCCGGCTGGCCATCGACGTCATGCTTAACGCACCGGTTCAAATGTTCATGGACGCGGCGGAATCGGACATTGAGCGCATCGTTACGGCGTCTTCATCGTCGATCTATGGGCAAGCTGAGACCTTTCCCACTGACGAGTCGCACCACCCGTATAACGACACGACTTTTTATGGTGCCTGCAAACTCGCCGCGGAGGGAATTCTGCGATCGATGCGGGCGACGCATGGCCTGAGTTACGCGACCCACCGGTTCTTTAACGTCTACGGACCGCGCATGGACATTCATGGCGTCTATACCGAGGTCATGGTGCGTTGGATGGAGCGCATCGCGGCGGGTGAGCCGCCGCTGATCTTTGGCGACGGCTCGGACAGCATGGACTTCACCTATGTCGAGGACGCGGCACGGGCCTGCGTGCTTTCCATGGCCGACGACGATCACCATGGCGCCTACAATATTGGCACTGGAATCACCACCGACCTGAACGAGCTCTGCGCGCTGCTCCTCACGGTCATGGGCAGCGATCTGAAACCCGAGTACCGGGACGCGGACAAGCGCAATGACGTGACATTTCGTCAGGCGGACATCGAACGCGCCCGCGACGATTTCGGTTTTACCGCCGAAGTTTCCTTGGAAGAGGGGCTACGCCACCTTGTCGATTGGTGGCAGGCCCAACGGATCGCCGACGGCTCGGCTGGTTGACGTCGATGGGTAGTGCCATGGAAGAAATTCGTTTCGCGGCGCCCGATTGCGGCGACAGTGAGGTCGGTGCCGTCATGGACGCGATACAAAGCGGCTGGATCGTAGGCGGGTCGCGGTTGGCAACGTTGGAGCAACTGTTCGCCGATCACTGCGAGCGCGATTTCGCCGTCGGCGTCACATCATGGACAACCGGTGCCTTTCTCGTACTTCACGCTTGGGGCATCGGCCCCGGTGACGAGGTCATCGTTCCCTCCTATTCATTTATCGCCACCGCGAACGTGGTCCGGCACGTCGGCGCGACTCCGGTTTTCGCGGATATTGATCCGGCAACTTGGAATCTCGATCCAGAAGACGTCCGCCGCAAGATCACACCACGGACTCGGGCCATCATTCCCGTCGATCAGATCGGTTTACCCTGCGACATTCACGCCTTCGGGCAGATTGCCGAGGAACACGGGCTGCACGTGCTCCAGGATGCCGCCTGCTCGCTCGGCAGCCACATTGGTGGACGCCCGGTCGGCGCGGATGCGGAAGTCGCTGTCTTCAGTATGCACGCGCGCAAGATTCTCACCACCGGCGAGGGCGGCATGATCGTCACCTCGGACGGTGATCTGGCGGAGAAGCTGCGGTTGCTTCGCGGCCAGGGAATGACCCTGTCGGATCACGAGCGCCACTCGGACAAGCCGACCCGGTTTGAGAGCTATCCCATCGTCGGCTTCAATTTCCGCCTTACCGATATCCAGGCCGCCATGGGCGTGGCGCAATTCGCCCGTTTCCCGGAAATTCTTGAGACCCGTCGCCGGCTGGGAGATCGCTACATGGCCGCGTTCGCGCAGCACCCGCATATTCGACTGCCTCAAATCGCACCGGATGCGGAGGCGAACTGGCAAAGCTTTATGATCGGCCTTTCGGCCGACTCGCCGGTTGACCAGATCGCCTTCATGGACGGACTTTTCGAATATGCGATTCCAACGCGACGGAGCATCATGGCGAGCCATCTTGAACCCGCTTACGCGGACCAGGGTGCGCAATTACCGCACACGGAACATGCATTTGCTCATAATGTGCTGCTCCCCATGCACAATAACCTCACTCATGAGCAGCAGGATTTCGTCATTGCCAGCGTGAAAGCGGTGCTTGGCGAAAAGAGCGCGTCATGAATGCTCCGCCTCTTCGCATCGGCATCCTTGGAGCAGGATACTGG
>JAYOFM010000152.1:846-6590 GCA_038117225.1 Rhodospirillales bacterium | reverse complement strand
GGCCGCGCTCATTCGGGATAGTCGCCTCGTCCTTGCCCATAGTTCCACCGCGATCGGCCTCGCGGTCATGTTCCGTCGTCCGACGATGTTGATCGCCACGCGGGAGTCCTACGGGCATTGGGCACATGACCTTACCATGCAGGCGTTCTCGCGGGCGCTGAACACGCCCATCCGGTTTTTCGACGAGCCAGAGTCGACCGATCTGTCCGATGCGTTCAAAATCGACCAGGATGCCTATGACGGATATTGGTCGGACTATGTGAAGATCGACAAATCCGAGGACGCGCCATACTGGGAAATTGTGTATAGGGCCATGGTCCACTGGCTCAATGACCACGGTCATCGGCCCGCAAACGGAAAGAACGAGGGATGCCATGACGTTCAATAACGATCTCGGCCTCGACGGCTGCCAGGACTGTCCTCGGAAAAAAGGCCAGACCGGCCCGGTAGCGGGGTGCTGCGCCAACGCCTGCGGTATCTTCGAGAATGCGTATTACGATCCGGAACGCATGGATGCCGACAATTTCCCGTACGACTCGGCAAAATTCGCCCATCTGGGCCCGAAGGCGGGAATTGTCAACTCGGAGTCGTTGTGGCAACGGGCGCTCAAGGTCATTCCCGGTGGCAGCCAGACACTGTCGAAGGCCCCGGGATGTTTCGTCGACGGATATTCGCCGAAGTACCTCGCGCGGGGTAAGGGCTCACACGTTTGGGATGCGGACGGCAATGAGTACATCGACTACGGTCTCGGCTGCCTGCCCATCACGCTGGGATATTCCTTTCCGGAAGTCGACGACGCCATCAAGGCGCAACTTGCCGACGGCATTACGTTCACCATGATGCACGAGCTGGAAGTCGAGGTCGCCGAACGTCTGACCTCGATGATTCCAGGCGCGGAAATGGTGCGGTTCGCCAAGAACGGATCGGACGTCACCGCCATGAGCGTGCGCCTGGCCCGCCACGTCACCGGCCGGAACCGTATCGCCTGCATGGGCTACCACGGCTTCCAGGATTGGTACATTGCCACCACCGACCGCAATTTCGGGATCCCCGATGTCGTCAAGGCGTTGACCCATACCTTCATGTTCAACGATATCGATAGCCTGAAAAAGTTGTTCGACGAACATCCGGACGAGTTCGCCGCCGTGATCATGGAACCGGCGATTTTCGAGTTCCCCAAGCCCGGCTTTCTGGAGGAGGTGAAGGAGTTGACCCACGCGAACGGGGCGCTGCTGATCTTCGACGAGATGATCACCGGCATGCGGTTCGCGAAGGGCGGCGGCCAGGAATTCTTCGGTGTCACGCCTGATCTGGGCTGTTTCGGAAAGGGCATCGCCAACGGCATGCCGATCGGTGTGTTGGCCGGCCTGGAAAAGTACATGTCGTTGTTCGAGAAGGTGTTCTTCTCCTCCACCTACGGCGGCGAGGTGGTGACCCTGGCGGCGGCGCGGGCCGGACTCGACTATTACAATCAAAACCCGGTGATCCCGCGGCTGTGGCGGACCGGCAAGATCTTGTTCGACAACTTCGAGAAGGCCATCGCCGCGCGGGACTTGGGTGACAACGTCTCTGTCATCGGATTTCCCGTTCGCTTCCAGGTCGTCCTGAAGAGCGACGAACCGGAGAACGACCACCTTCTGAATGCCCTGTTCCTGCAGGAAATGACACGTCGCGGCATCGTCGGCTGGGCCGTGTTCGGGCTTTCCTACTCGCACACGGACGAAGACCTGATTCACACGGCGCGGGCCTTCGGCGAAATGCTGGACGTGGTCAAGAAGGCTCTCGCTTCCGGTGATATTCACTCGTTCATCGAGGGCAACGCGCCGCAGCCGGTGTTCAAGGGCCTGCGCGAGAAGAAGCAGACCGCCAACTGACGGCATCTCAAGGGTGGAACAAAACGCCACTGTCATTCTGCAGGCGCGCATCGGATCGGTGCGCTGTCCGGGAAAGAGCATGAAGCCCATCGGCGGCATCCCTGTCGTCGAGGTCGTGCTGCGGCGGCTGGCCCGTTGCCGGCGCGTGGACCGCGTGGTTCTGGCAACTTCCGATCTCGACCGGGACACGGAACTCGCCGATCATGCCGCGCACTGCGGGTTCCCCGTTTTCCGCGGCAGCGAATCCGATCTCGTGGAACGCTATCTCGCTGCGGCGGAGATTCATGCCACCGGTCCCTACATCGTTCGCGCGACCGGCGACAACGTCTTCATGGATTGGGACGAGGTCGATCGCCAAATTGATATCGGCATTGCCGACAGCTGGGATTTCCTCGGTTACGACAACATGGTCCATCCTGACCGGGTCAACGATTTCGCCGCCGAGTTCATTCGCGTCGAGGCGCTGCGCCGGGTGGCCGCGCTGACCAATGACCCCGAGGACCGGGAACACGTGAACCCGTATTTCTACGCCCACCCAGAAACGTTCCGGGTGAACCTGATCCAGGTCGCGGCGTATCTGCACACGCCGGTCAAGCTGGATCTCGACACGCCGGAGGACTTGGCTCTGCTGCAACGGATCGGTGTTGCCGTCGACGACCCCATCACCGTGCCGGCCGCGGAAGTCGTGCGGCGGGTAAACGAACTCGTGAGCTGACTCGGAGCACCGACACCGAATGTTCAATGACGAATACCAGTTCCATCTCGACCCGGTCGAGGTGCCGCCCGTGGAAACGGCACACCGTCATATCGCCACCGCGATACCGGCGCCGGGGACACACGAACTGATGGAGAAATTGGCGGCCTACGAAAGCCTGAATGCCATGCGCCAGTTGCCGCTGATCTGGGACCGCGCGAAGGGGCATCAGGTCTTCGACGCGGCCGGCAACACCTTCATCGACTTCACATCCACTATCTTCGTCGCCAACTGCGGTCACGGGCATCCGCACCTGGTCGAGACCATCTCCAAGGCCGCGGACAAGCTGCTGCATTCGTACCTATACCCGACACAGATCAAAGCCACGTTCTTGGAAAAACTGATCTCCATGACTCCGCCCTATCTGGAGAAGGCCCTGCTGTTCAGTACCGGCACGGAGGCCAGCGAACGGGCCGTGATGCTTGCGCGTCACCACGGCCGCGCAAAATCGCCGGCGCGTGACGTCATCATCGGCGGCATCGGCAATTATCACGGCTTCACGCTTGGCTCGCTGATGGCCGGCGGGTTCTCCAGCCTGCGCGAATGGGTCGGCTACCAGGACCCGGGCATGGTGCAGGTGCCGTTCCCGCTGCCTTGGGTAATGGCCGGCTCGGACCTGACCGGCGCGGAGATGTTCCGCAAGCACATGGCGGACATCGCCAGGGCGGGCGTTGGACCTGAACGCGTCTGCGCCCTGTTCCTGGAAACCTACCAGAGTTGGGGCACGCTGTTCTATCCCGTGGACTATGTCCAGGAAGCCCGCCGCTGGACCCGCGAGCACGACATCCTGATGGTGTTCGACGAGATCCAGGCCGGCTACGGGCGGTGCGGCCGATTCTTCGGCTACGAGCACTACGACGTGGAGCCGGACCTAGTAATCTGCGGCAAGGGCATGTCTGGGTCCCTGCCGCTCTCGGCGGTTCTGGGTCCGGCCGAGGTCATCAATCTCGCATCCATGTACACGAGCACCCACGGCGGTCATCCGCTCGCTTGTGCCGCTGGTCTGGCGAACCTCGAGGTGTTCGAGCGCGAGAACCTTGTCGCGGAATCGGCGCGCAAGGAATTCATTATGCGCCGCGAGATCGAGCGTTGGAAATCCCGCTTCCCGGACCGCGTCGGCGACGTATACGGCAAGGGAATGGTGTTCGCCGTGTTCATTACCCGCGTAAACGGTCATGGCGAACCGGGAAGCGATACGGCATTGGATTTCGCGTTCTGTGACAGGCTGGTTGAGCGCGCCATGCAGAAGGGTGTGTTCAACATGCGAACGGGGCGCGGTACGCTCAAGATGGCGCCGCCGCTGAACATTCCCGACGATGCCCTTGTCGAAGGCCTGCGCACGATGGAAGAGGCGCTGGCTGAGCTTATTGAGGAAGGACACTAGGTGCCGTCAATCGGCATCATGCAAGGCCGACTGTTACCCATGGTCGGCCACCGAATTCAAGCGTTCCCGGGCAGCGGATGGGAACGGGAGTTCGAACTGGCAGCGGATGTCGGATTCGATAGCATCGAGCTTACCGTCGAAATGGCAAGCTGGGATACCCACCCGGTCCGTAGCGACGCCGGTCGCGCCACGTTGGCGCGGCTGATTGAACGGACCGGAATCGCCGCCGCCGGTTTATGTTGTGATACGTTCATGGAAATGCCCCTCGTCTCGGCGGATGCCGCCGTTCGAACCCAAGCGACGGATATATTGATGACAACCCTCCACGATGCCGCGGCGGCCGGGCTGCCGATGATCGAGGTGCCGATGCTGGGTGAGAATTCGCTCGACAACCAGGGTCCGGACACCGCGTTCGACGACATTCTCGGCCGGGCGTTGGAGAGTGCCGACCACCTCGGAATCGACATTCTTCTGGAAACCGATATGGACGCCAAGCCGCTTGGGCAGTTCCTTTCCGCGCACGACCATCGGCGACTCGGCGTCAACTACGATATGGGCAACAGCACCTATTTCGGGTATGACCCCGCCGTTGAAATCGCCGCCTACGGCGACCGCATAAGGAACGTGCACGTGAAGGATTGTACCGCCGCGGACTACAGCGTGCCGCTCGGTCAAGGGGATACGGATTTCGATGCTGTTTTCCACAGCCTGTCCCGAACCGCCTACGGTGGCGGCTTCATACTTCAGGCGGCGCGACAAAGTGACGACATCGCCGCGGCCGCCGTCTATCTCGAGTTCACTCGGAACCTCGTGAAACGCCATCTGGGGTCATGATGGACTCGCGCGAAAAAACGGTTTGCCTGGTCACCGGTGCCGCCGGTTTCATCGGCGGTCATTTGACGGAACGGTTGATTGCCGATGGCCATCGGGTCGTCGCCGTGGATGACCTATCGACGGGGCGGCGCGCCGACCTGGCCCGGTTCGACGGCAATCCACTGTTTCGGTTTCATCAGGCAGATGTCGCCGACAAGGCGGCCATCACGCCGTTGTTCGCCGGAGTGGATTGGGTTTTTCATCTTGCGGCCAGGGCGGATATCGTGCCGTCCATCGTTGATCCCGCAGTTTACCATCACGCCAACGTTGACGGAACGTTGTGCGTTCTCGAGGCGGCGCGCGACCATGCGGTAAAGCGTTTCATCTACGCCGCGTCATCCTCGTGTTACGGCCTGCCGGATATTTCACCGACTCCGGAGACCGCGGAAATCCGACCGATGTATCCCTACGCCCTGACGAAGAATGTCGGCGAACAATACGTCATGCACTGGCAGCAGGTGTATGGATTGCCGGCCATGGCACTCAGGTTGTTCAACGTGTTTGGCCCGCGCCACCGGACGACGGGCAGCTACGGTGCCGTGTTCGGCGTGTTTCTTGCGCAAATACTCGCCGGCCAACCGTTGACGATCGTCGGCGACGGTGAACAGACGCGCGATTTCACTTTCGTCACCGATGTTGTCGACGCCTTTCTGGCCGCCGCCGCCTCGTCCCATATGGGTGAGGCCATGAACGTCGGGTCGGGTGGAACCTATTCCGTCAACCTGCTGGCGGACCTGCTCGGCGGCGAGCGGGTTTATATCCCGAAACGCCCCGGTGAACCCGATTGCACGTTCGCCGATATCTCGAAAATTCAGAGGATGTTGAACTGGCGGCCGACCGTCCCGTTCGAGCGCGGTGT
>JAYOFM010000152.1:0-836 GCA_038117225.1 Rhodospirillales bacterium | reverse complement strand
TGTGGAAATCATGATTCACAACATCGACTATTGGCGTGAAGCGCCTGTTTGGACTCCCGATTCAATCGAGGTCGCGACCAGGGATTGGTTCAAATACTTGGAAGAGGAAGGCACGTGACCACGTCCGATCGCGCGACGAGCACCGAATTAGACAACCCCGGGGAGGTGGCCAAGTCCGCCACCCGCCATAAGATCCGCGGTCTCGAAGACCTTGCCGAGACATCCGCGGCGGCGAAGCGGTCGGGTAAAAGCGTCGTCCTTTGCCACGGCGTGTTCGATCTTGTTCACCTGGGCCACATCCGGCACTTCGAAGCCGCGAAACGCGAAGGAGACATTCTTATCGTTACCCTGACGGCCGACAAATTCGTGCGCAAGGGGCCGGGACGTCCAATTTTCGCGGAACACATGCGTGCCGAGATGCTGGCCGCAATCGAGTCCATCGATCTCGTTGGAATCGTGTTCGAACACAGCGCCGAAAGCGTGATAAACGCGATACAACCGGACGTTTACGTGAAGGGATCGGACTACGAAAACCCCGATGACGACATCACCGGAAAAATCCGCTCCGAACAAGGCGCCGTCAAGCGTCATGGGGGCCGGGTCGTCTATACCAAGGACATCACTTTCAGTTCCTCCGCCCTCATCAATCGTCATCTAGACGTCTTCGATCCTCCGCTTCGCGACTATCTCGAGGCGTTCCGGGAAGGGCATTCGCTCGACGACCTGATCCAGCTGATCGAAAGCGTCCGGGACTTTCGCGTCCTGCTCGTCGGTGACTCGATCATCGACGAGTACCACTACGTCTCGTCCTTGGGAAACTCAGCCAAGGAGACCAT
>JAYOFM010000151.1:0-6673 GCA_038117225.1 Rhodospirillales bacterium | reverse complement strand
TCGGTCTCGGCCATGGAGGTACGCACTGGGTCATCGGTACATTTTATCTGCTGCTGCCGTACATCAAGAACGACCTGGATATTTCCTATGCGGCCGCGGGGACATTGATCACGATTTTCAATATCGCCGCGTTCGGCGCCAATTTCGCCAGTGGTTGGTTAGTCGACGTGGTCGGCCGGCGGGTGTTGCTGATGATGCTATCGCTGTCGCTGGGTGGCTTGGCGCTTTTCCTTTGTGGCTGGGCTGATGGTTTCGTCTATCTTGCCTGCATGCTGGTCTTTATCGGCGCCACTAATCTGTTGTGGCATCCGCCGGCCATGTCCATGCTGGCGCAGATGTTTCCCGACAACAAAGGCTACGCCCTGTCCCTGCATTCCATGGGGGCCAGCATCGGTGACGCGGTATCGCCGCTGGTTGTCGGAACGCTGCTGGCCTGGATGAGCTGGCAGGCGGCGGCACCGCTGGCGGCGTTGCCGGTGTTCGTCGTCGTCGCCATTCTCGGTGTTGGCCTGCTGCGCTTGGAAGGCGCCGAAGGGGAAGTCGGGCGCGAGCGGCCGAAGGTCGACAATCGAGGCTATGTCGCCAACACCGTCGCCATCCTGCGCGATCCGGCGGTGGTCGGACTTTCCATCATGGCCGGGTTCCGGATCGCCGCGCAGCACGGTTTGTTGGTGTTCGTGCCCATGTATCTGGCCATCCATCTCGGTGCCGAGCCCATCGTCGTCGGCTTGGGGGTGGCCACCATGCAGGCGGCCGGCGTTATTGCCGGGCCGATCGCTGGCGTATGGTCTGATCGCATTGGGCGGCGGCCGATCGTCTTCGCCGGTCTTGGCATCAGCAGCGTGATTATTCTGGCGTTGGCGTTTTCCGGCAGCGAGACGGCGTTCATCGCCGGCATTGCCGTACTTGGGTTCGTACTGTTCGCGGTGCGGCCGGTGGTGCACGGCTGGATGATGGATATCGCACCACCGGAAATGCGCGGTGGTGCCACCAGCGTGCTGTTTGGGATGCAGTATCTGTTCTCGATGGCGACGCCGTTGGTTGGCGGAATCATTGCCGACAATTGGGGCCTGCCCGCGGTGTTCTATGCCCTGGCGGCGACCATGTTGATGGCCAACATCGTCACCTACATGCTGCCCAGCGAGAAGGCACGGACGGCGGCTAAACCGGCCGGCTCCTGAGGCCCTTCTGGCGCATGCGCCAAAGCAGATGGTCGAGCCGGTCCTGGCCGTAGAAGGTCTCGCCATCGAAAATCATCAGCGGCGTGCCCCAGTGGTCGCTGGCATCGTGAGCGGCCTGATTGTCGGCGATGAAACTGTCGATGGCTGTTGGATCGACGGCGATGTCCGCCTCCATCGTGGCGAGGTCGAGGCCGGCGCGGCATACGGCCTCGTCGAGATGTTTGCCCTGATCCCAGCCGTCGACGTCGCCGTCCCATAGCAGTCGCGCCACTTGATCGAGAAACTCGACGCCCCGGCCGGCAAGTGCCGCGGCCGCGCCAAGCCGGGTCAGACGCTCAATGTAGGGTTGCTCCTCGGTGATGGCGTTGGTCGTCATGTCCATGACGACCGGATCGGGACGCGCACGACGGAAGGGGACGCCCAGATAATCGGCGACGCGCTGTGCGTCAAGGGTGTGGTAGCGCCGATATTTGGGATTGATCGACTTGAAGAAATCGGCGTCGCGTACCGCCATGGGATAGACGGGGCGCACATTGACGAGGAGATCGTAGTCATTGCGCATGCCAATAATACGATCGAGCGCGAAGTAGCAATAGGGGCTGCGGAAGGACCAGAAGAGATCGAGTGAATGGCTCACCGTCTAGAGACCCATCTGCCCGAGTTGCGCGCGGTTGAGCGCGGAACCGGTGGTCATCAGTTCATCAAGTACCGTGAAGTGATCGGCGGCCTCGATCTCCAGTTCAAGAACCGACGCGCGCTTGGCCCGCCAAGCTTCAGCGAACGTTGCGGCTTGGCGCTTGAATTCCTCGCTCTCGCCGCCACCATAAGCGGCGACCAGTGGCGCCGAGCCGATGGGATCGAGGGTGAGGGGACTTAGCGTGCGAACATCGTCGTCGCTCAGCCCCAGAGTGTCGTCAAGAAAGCACATGCGCATCGGAGTCAGGTCGTAAAGGCCGCTGATCGCCACGCCACCCTTAATAAGGTCATTCGGTTTACCGGCAAACGCCGCCCAATCGGTGGCCAGCATCATCGCCACCAGATGCCCGCCGGCGGAATGCCCGGTGACGAACAACCGGTCCGCGTCGCCGCCGAAATTCGCGGCGTTGTCGTGAGTCCACGCGACCGCGGCGCGGCACTGGCGGATGAGTTCCGCCAGGGAGACCTCGGGAACCAATGCGTAATTGACGATAATCGATATGGCGCCCGCCGGCACGAAGGCGCCGGCGATGGCGCTGAAATCGTCTTTGTGGCGGCTGTACCAGTAACCGCCGTGCAGATAGATGTTGATGGGAAAGGGGCCTTCGCCTTCGGGCATGAAGATATCAAGAACTTCCGCTGGTGAAGGACCATAGGGGACGTCGAGGCGGCTGGTGACGGTTCCCCGAACGGCCGTGCCGACACGCTGCCAACGCGCGGTGATGGTTGCGTGATCCGGCACCCGTTCGCGATTGTTGTATTGGCTGTCGAGACCGGCGCGATCATAACCGGCGTAGAGGGTGTCATCGCTCACGCTGTCGTCTCCAACGTTAATCGCCGACGCATGAAATCCGCCAAGTCCAAGGCGCGGCGACGGCGCAGGTTATTCTTGCCGGCGTCGCCCTTGATCATGCGTACTTCCTTGATGAACTTGATGGTGCCAATGACTTTCAAGGCATCGTTCAGGGAGTCACGTTCCGCATCGGAAAGCACCGTGGCGTCGATATAGGCAGCGACGAATTCATCGTAGCGTTGGAAGTCATTGTCCTTCGGGTCCTTGAGGCCCCACGAGAACTCGATGGCCCCTTCCACCAGATCGAAGATGCGGGGGCCGTGGAAGGCGTTCTGGAAATCGAACAGCCACGGCGTTCCGTCCATCATGATGAAATTGCGTGGCTGAACGTCGCCATGATTGTGTACTTGTCGCACCTCGGGCTGGCCGGATATGCGGCCGTAGGTTTCCTTGAGGCCAGTATGGACTTGCCGCAGAGCATCGAATGCGACGACGAGTTTCTCGTCCCCCTCGCTTTCGCCGGCGAAGCGCTCGAATTCCACGTGCCAAATATCAACCGTGGGATCGAATGTGAAGTCGGTATCGAGCTTTACGTCGTTATCGATTTGCAGCACGTGGTAGTGGGCCAATGCCTGCGCCGCCTCGGCGACCGGATAATGAGGTGGGGTTAATTCCTCGCCGTCGAGTTTCTCGAATAGCACTGCCGGTGAACCGTTGATCTCAAAGACCGCGTGGCCATCCGTGGTTTTTCGGATGGCGGCGACGGCGCCCCCGAATTCCTTTATCGCGCCGACCAACTGGCATTCGTAGGCGGTATGTGCGGCCAACTGGGTCGAGCTATAGTTCCCCGAAACGCGATAGACTTTCAGAATATTGTTCCGTCCACCGATGCTGACCTCATAGAGGTCGTTCTCGGTCGCGACATCGAGTTTCTGCAACCGTTCGATGGTGCTGCCGAACGCGCTTTCCAAGGCGGTTCGGAGGTTAATTTCGTCGGCGCGGTCGAAAACGGGCCGCGCCTTGAATTTTTCCAGGAAGGCATCCTTCTTTTCCTTGTTGCCCTTCGCCGGGAAGTAGACATACGCGTCGATCAGATGATCGAAATACTTGAGGTTCGGGTATTCCTTGCGGTGGCCGAATACGTCGCTGAACGGAAGTTCGCCGATATGAAAAATGGCGCAGCCGTTGGTGCTCGAGACGTTGATGTAGGTCCAATCCTCGGGCGGCGTGAATGTCTTGCTGTCGTCCATCTCGATTAACAGATCGACATCTGACGCCAGCTTGGCCCATTCAGAGTGAATGAAGGGGGATTTGTAGAAACCCATAGTCCCGTTCAAGGCTGATCCCATGATCCAGATCTTGGATATGGCCGGCACGGCGGCGGCGGTTCGGTTGACGGCCTTCAAGACGGAGTCATATAGCGCTTTCTGCTTGGCGCCATTGAAGGGAACTTTCGACGGTTTGACGAAATACATGTCGACCGAGGATAGAAACTTCGACCAGTCCCGATACGCGCGCTTGATATCGGTTTTTTCCGGCGCCGGGTCGAACGGAAAGATGACCTTGTCGTACAACCCATCATAGAGCCAGGCATTGAAATCCAGGTTCATTGTCAAAGGGCCATCGGCATTGGCCACGAGCGTGAAGGTGTCCAGCACTCTGGCTTTCATAGCGTTCAGCCAATTCGGATCCGGCGCCTTGTCCCTCGCCGCCAGGACGGTGGTCAGGGGCGTAACCGTCCGTGGCGCGTCCACGAAGTGTTCCTTGAAATCGGCGCGATCGCGAGAGTAGTCGACAACGATCTTCAGTGCGTCCTTGGTGAACGTCTGCGTTCTTCCGGAGGCGGTGCGGTCCATGCCGATGCCGACGAGGATGGGCCTGATCTTTGGCTCGTGGTAGCTGGCGACGGTCAGGCGGAAAGCGCCATCATTCGATTCCTCGACGTGATAATGAAGGTCATTGGCGTCAAGTAATTCGACGATTTCGTCCATGGTGGACGCATGTGGGGCATCCAGGTCCAAATCCTTGAAGGCCTGGACCAAGACGTGAAAGTCGTCGCGTTCCAAGAGGAGCTTGTAATTGCGCAGATGTAGGTGGAAGCCGTCTGTACATTCTTCCAGGGAAATCCGGTGCGGGTGGTAGACCACGTCGTTCTCCAGCCGGCTATCCGTCCAGATCCGCAATTCCTCGTGGTTGGCATTGGGCAGGACACCGTCCTGGTAGTTGCTGTCCTTGATGGCCTTCATCAATTCCGCGGATTGCTTGGTGAAGGTGTTGACGATGTCCTCGAATTCACCCCGGCTGAGTTCGATCCGCAGGTCCCGATAATGAATGTGAATATTCTCTTCCATATCCAGGAAGAGGTTTCGAAAGGGCGCCTTCTTCAGTTTCTCACTGCGATGCAGAACTTTCAGAATCACGCCCATTGAAAAGACTCGTCTCAAGCCGTCAGGTGAGGGGCAGCATGACGTGGTCCTTAAACGCTCGGCGGGCGTTCAGGCTGTCATACCAGCGGCGCAGATTTACCAAGTCGGGTCGATCCACATCCATGTTGTGCCAGCGATAGGCGGCGCATCCGAGCGGAATGTCGCCGATGTTCGGAACGTCGCCGGTCAGGAAAGGGCGATTGGCGAGGTGAGAGTCAACGATGGCCCAATATTCCGACGCCTGGATGACGGCCTGGGCGACAGCGGCATCATCCCGGTCCTCGGGGTTGGTGCGGATCAGTTGCCAAAAAATTACCGTCATCGGTGCATGCATCGTGGCGATGTACCAATCCATCCATTGGCTGGCGTGGTGGCGGGTCGCAGTATCCTCGGGTTGCCAAGGGTCTTTTCCGTAAGTCTCGGCGAGATAGCGGACGATGCTGTTGGATTCCCAAAGCACGAAATCACCGTCCTCCAGGGTCGGAATTCGGCCGGTCGGGTTTTTCGTCAAATATTCCGGCTGATCGTTGCCACCAAATGCGCCGCCGACATCAACTCGCTCGACCTCAAGTCCGATTTCGCCGGCCAGCCACATGACTTTTTGCACATTGATGGAATTTGCCCGGCCCAGAATGCGAACCATGAATGACCTCCCGTGGTTTCGGTGGCCGCATGATGGGGGATCGTCGGGGTTCTGCCAAGCGCAAGAGCCTGACCTTATTCCCCGATATGGCGGTTATTTCGTGCCTGCGGTCACACACGGGAATAAATAAACCGTGAATTTCTAATTCAGCACCGGGCTTTTTGCGCCCCGTACGAGGACACGAGCATGGCCGAAGACATCAACGACCAAGTCGACGACGACGAAGAGCCCGAGGAGGAGAATGAGGACCAACAAAAGGTTCTTGATGATCTGACCGTCCTCCAGGACTCAACGACGCCGATGGATGATCCCGACGGCGACGTCGACCTCGGTGGTGTCGACGCGGAAGGCGTTGAGGCGGAGGCTCGGGTGAATTCGACCATCAATATGGGCAGCACGTTGACCCCGAATGAGATCATTCAGGGGTTGCCGCCGCAGGGTGATACAATCATCACTCAGGGCGACATCGTGCCGCCTGAAGAGGTGGTCGGAGATGATGTGCCGCCGATCGAACCGGCGATGCCGGAACTGGATGTGGACGACAGCCCGACCCCGACCCAAGCCCCCGAACCTGACGAGCCTGACGGGCCTGCCGCGGCTGATGCTGGCACACCGACCGACCCACCGGCGCCGGAGGCGGTTACCCAACCATCCGAGCCTGCGACCGGTGATGACGATCAGGATGTCTTCACGGCCGCCGCCGAGCCCGCTCCCGAAGCGGTAACGGCGCCTGCTGAGCCGGCCGTGACGGACGCGTCGGTACCCACTGAACCAATTGCGCCAACGGAACCTGTGACGCCGACCACGGCGACCACCGCGACGACTCCGACCACGGCAACCACTGCCACGACGCCGACGACGGCTACAACCGCAACCACTGCAACCACTGCAACCACTGCAACCACTGCAACCACTGCAACCACTGCAACCACTG
>JAYOFM010000150.1:0-6702 GCA_038117225.1 Rhodospirillales bacterium | reverse complement strand
GTGCCCGCACATGGCGAGAAAAGCAAAGGTCAGCGTCAAGGGTTGGCTGAAGAATCTCGCGCCGCGTTTATACTGCAGGGAAAATGCCGCCACCAACACCAAGCCAATACCGGCCAGCATGCTGGCGGAATAGGTGTGGCCGAGAAACAGATAGCCGACGAAGACCACGAAAATTGGCGATGATCGAGTGATCGGATAGTAAATTGAAAGATCACCCGTACGCAGCGTCATCACGACGCACCAATAATAAAACAACAGACCGACGCCGGATATCAGCATCATCGGCCAGACCTGATAGGCATCCAGCGGCGACAGGCCGCGCAGCCAGACCTCGATACCGGCGTAAATCCAGAACTGGAACACCACCGCCAGCGTCACCCCTTTCGGGGAGGCATCCTTCTTGATCAGGTATTCGCGTAGCGGATGCAACGCCGCGGACGTCAAAATCAAGGCGACGATAATGGGTGTCATGGCCCAACCGCTTGGAATTGCGCGCGTTCAGCCACCACACCGATCATCACCGTCATTTCCCCCGTCGGCGAAAACAGATTAGTCACGCGCTCGATTTCAATCTCGCCGATGGTTCCATGGATAGTGACATCGCAGGCGATGAACCCGCAGTATCGCTCGATCAGCATCTGCGCGGCGCGGTCGAGGGCCGAGACGTCCAGTGGCACGAACGAGGCCGCCGCATGAAGACGAACCCGCCGGGGGGCGGCGCTGGCGACCATTTCCTCGGCCTCGGAAACAATCAGGTTGCCGCGCACCACAACCGAATTGCCGACGGCAATGTGATCCGTCATCTGACGCAGGTTCTCGAAACGATGGGGACCGACCCTGAACCGATTCACGATGTCGGCCGGTGTCATCGTGGAGTCCACGATTTTTGCAATCCCCAGGCGCGCGACATCCGCGTTGTAAGCGGTACGAAGTTCGCCAGTGGATGCCGCGCTCGCGGCGGCGGAAAAAACGATCGTTGCGAGTGCCGCCGCGGCCGCCAATAGATTGCGGGCCGGCGGCGGCGCCACCTACTTCTTCATCTGTGCCGCGGCACGATCCATGGGTCGGTCGTGACCCTGGAGAACGGCGTCGCCGTAGATGAACCGTTCGCGCAATCGTTTCGACAGATAGTCGATGCCATAAACGACGATAATGATCATGATGATGATGGTGGCGGCATTGGAGAACTCGAACGCCCGGAGGTTATCCGACAGCAGGAATCCGATGCCGCCGGCGCCGACGATGCCGAGGATGGTGGCGGCACGGGTGTTCGATTCGAACATGTAAAGCGCATTCGACAGCAACACCGGCAGAACCTGCGGGATGACGCCGTAACGGATGACTTCCAGACGGCCGCCGCCGGATGCCTTGATGCCGTCGATGGGTTTGCGGTCGATGTTTTCGATGGCTTCCGAATAGAGGGTGATGAGGATGCCGGTATCGATGACGATGATGGCCATGATGCCGGGGATCGGCCCCAGACCCATGGCGCGCACGAAGATCAGGCCCCAGATCAGATAGTCACTGGCGCGCAGGATATCGGCGAAGCGGCGGGTGCCGAACTGCACCGGTCGAAACGGCATCATGTTCTTGGAGGCCAGGAAAGCAAACGGGATTGCCAGGATGCCGCCAGCCAGGCTGCCGATAAAGGCCATGGCCAGGGTCTCGCCGATGGCGTTGGTGTACTCGCCTAATTGGTCGAAGCCCGTGGGCGGAAACATCTGCGCAAACATGATGCCCATGCGCGGAAAGGCACCCCAGAACCGTTCGGAAAAGAATCCAAAACGGTTGAGGCAATAGAAGATTACCAATACGCCGCCGACCCACAGAAACCATCTGAGACACTGATCGGCAACGGTCAGTGAAAACACCCGCGGGAAGCGTTCGCGATCCTTGGCGATGATTTCGGGCGTGATGTCGGCTAACTTGACACTACTCATAATACTTATGCTCTCCCGGCGTTTGTTCGGTGACGCGTTTTGTTCGGCGACGCGTGTGGCCTTTACCCGATCAGTGTTTCCTTGCCGATGATGCGATGGCGCAGTTTCTCACTTGCCATGTCGATGAGGAACACGGTGCAGATGATCATCAGCAGGATGGCACCCGTATCCAGGAAGTAGAGCAGCTTGACCGCGTTGATCAGCTCATAGCCGATGCCGCCGGCACCGACGAAGCCCATGACCGTCGCCGCCTGCACGTTGAGGGCCAAACGCCAGAACGTATAAGAGATAAAGTTCGGCATGACCTGGGGGACAACGGCGAAACGAATTTCCTCGAACCAGTTGCCGCCGGCGGCGCGGATGCCATCAATCGGCTTGTGATCGATGTTCTCGTTGACCTCGGCGAACAGCTTACCCTGGGCACCCGTGGTGTGGATGGTCAGCGCCAGGATGCCGGCCACGGGGCCAACACCGAACGGATAAATGAAGATCAGCGCCCAGACGATGTCGGGCACCGTACGCGCGATTTCCAAGATGCGCCGGGTGACGAAATAGACGGCGTAGTTCTTGGCCAGGTTGCGCGACGCATAGAAGCTCAGGGTGCCGCCCAAGGTGGTGCCGATGACCGTTGCCAGAAAAGCCATGAGGAGGCTGACGAACAAGGCGTCCAACCACTCCTCGAAGCCCCAGAACCAATCGATCAGATCGGCATAGAAGTTTTCGATCGTCAGCGCCGAATACATGCGGACAATGAACTCGGTGGTTCGCGGCAGGCCGTCGACGACCTCGACAATGCTGAAGCCGCTATGCCAGACGGCGAGCGCCAAGGACACCACGAAGGCCACCCAGAACAGGACCAAATACATGCGCTTGCGGCCGAGGTAATCGCTGCGTGCAATCTCGAATTGCGTGACGATGTCCATTGGCGCGGTTTGGGATGCAGTTTCAGATGGCATGGATGTAAGTAACCTTGGAAAAAGGGAGAAAAGAATTCGATCGGCTGAAAGGCTGGAGGGAGCCGCCCGCCGGGCGTCTCCCTCCCGTTGAAATCAGCCCTTATTTCTTCTTGCGGTTCTTCTTCAGCCAGATCTTGGCGTTGATCACCGGCACATAGTCTTCATGATAGACCCGTTGCATGCCCAGGGTATCGCCCTGCGCCACGGCGCGGGCCATTTCCGGCTCGCGCTCATCAAGCCGCAGGAACAGCTTGGTCAGGTCGGCCTTCATCGCCAGCGGCAGGTCGGAACGAATGACCACCGGCGGCGTCGGGATCAGCGGCGACGTCCAGACGACGCGGATCTGCTCACGCTTCAACAGGCCTTTGTCGAGCATCTTGCGGATACCGCCGATGCGATCACCCTTGGTGGTCCAGGTGAAACCGCCGTCATACGTGCCGTTGAGCACGCCAACGATGGTTTGCTGGTGGCCGCCGGAAAGCGGCGAGTTGAAGTACTTGTCGATGGATTCACCGCGCTCGGCCCAGGCGACGGTCGGGATCGTGTAGCCTGATGTGGAATGCGGGTCGTTACGGGCCACCGTCTTGCCCTTGAGGTCCGCTTCGGACTTGTAGGGACTATCCGTCTTGACGATAAGGACCGAGTTGTAGCCCATGCCGCCCACGGGATCCTGGGCGCCGGCGATCGGCTCGACGCACTTGCAGTCGATCCAGGTGCCGGCGTAGCTCGATGCACCCAACCAGCCAACCTGAACCTGGCCGGAAATCAGAGCATTCATGATGCCAGCATATTCCGACGCCGTGAACAGATCGAACTTCACGCCCAATTCCTTGCCCGCATATTCGGCGAAGGCTTTTTGGCTTGCGACGATGTCGACGGCGGTCTCAAGCGAAATCACGCCGTATTTGATGTTCGGGTATTTTTTTTGCCAGCCGCCGATGTAGTCGTCGGCCTTGGCCACTCCGGGGGCAAACGCCAACAGGGCGCCTGCCACGATGCCGGTGAGGCCTGAGAATAGGAAACGTCTTGCAGTCATAGTGTCACCTCCTGTTTATCCGGTGCATATTGATTATTCTTGTTATTGGGGTTGGCCCACTTCCGTGATCCGCTTAAACCCGTCCGTAATTAAACTTGCTCGTTCGAACACCCATCCGTCCCGCTGACGGCGCAACGACTAACTAATGGTCGTCGAGGTAATGGCGGCCGAGAACTCCTCGTCGCCCTCATCACCCCCCATGTAGACATCGCGCGCCAATTCATCGCTCAATTCCGATGGATGGCCATCGAAGACCATCTTGCCAAGCTTCATCGCGATGACACGATCACAGTATTTTTTTGCGGTGTCTAGCGTGTGAAGGTTGCAAATGACCGTGATTCCATCTTCCTTGTTGATGGTGTTCAGCGCCTCCATGACGATCTGCGCGTTGCGCGGATCCAGCGACGCGATGGGTTCATCCGCCAGCAAAATTTTCGGCTCCTGAACCAACGCGCGAGCGATGGCGACGCGCTGCTGCTGACCGCCCGACAACGTGTCCGCGCGTTGCAACGCCTGACCGCTGACATCGAGCCGATCGAGCGAGCGGATGGCGAAGGCGCGTTCCGCGGGCGAGAACATGGACAGCATCGTCTTCAGAGTGCTGTTGTAATTGATACGCCCCATCAGCACGTTGCTGATGACGTTGAGGCGCAACACCAGATTGAACTGCTGGAAGATCATGGCGCAGTGAGCCCGCCAATTACGCAGTTCCTGCCCCGTCAGCGCATTCACATCGATCGTCTTGCCGCCGTCCTCGAACAGGATCTTGCCGGACGACGATTCGCCCAGGCGATTGATCATGCGTAGAAGTGTCGACTTGCCGGCGCCGGAACGGCCGATGACCCCAAGGAGTTGTCCCTGCGGCACTTCCAAATCGATACTGTCGACAGCTGTCATGTCACCAAAGTTCTTGGTGAGGGCTTCAAGCCTTAGCATATGTCTCCCCGCTTTGTTTGGTCTGGCGGCCTCGCCGTTGTCATCTTTTATACGCTTCAGAATAATGCGCGCTGTTACCGCGAATCCTCCGACCGCACCGCCAGATCATTAACCGATCTCATTTCGAGTTCAACTAGTTACGTCTTCATGCCCAGCATGAAATATGTTCATAGACGCAAGATCAACGATTACCTTTCCTCGTTCTCCGATCATCCTCACGCATTCGCGGCCACGCCTTCGGCGACCAAACGCTTGCAAATGTCGACGGCGATGGGGGCATTATCGCCGTAGCCGTTGGCGCCCACATTGTTGGCGAATTCCTCCGACACCGGCGCGCCACCGACGATCACCGGTACGGTCATGCCTTCGCGTTTGATCTGTTCGATGATCAATTTCATGAACGGCATGGTCGTCGTCAACAAGGCCGACAGGCCGATGACGTCGGCGTTGACCTCGCGTGCCGTGGCGATGATGTCCTCGGCCTTGGTATTGACGCCGAGGTCGATGACCTTGAATCCGGCGCCCTCGAGCATCATGCCAACCAAGTTCTTACCGATGTCATGCAGGTCACCAAAGACCGTTGCCAGCACGACGGTGCCTTTCGGCGGTTCCTTCGAAGCCGTCAGGATCGGTCGCAAGACCGCAAGACCGGCCTTCATGGCGCGCGCGGCGAGCAGCATTTCCGGCACGAACAATTCCCCGGACGCGAACATGTCGCCGATTTCGCCCATCGGCGGAATAAGACCCTGGTCGAGGATGTCCGTTGCGGTCGCACCGCCGTCGAGGGCCTGCTGCACGAGTTCGGGGCAGGCGTTCTCGTCGAAATCCATCACGGTCTGATAGATTTCCGCGAAAATCTCCGTGGTTGCCTTGGCTCGGTATTCGCTGACGCCGGCATACTTGGAGCCTATACCCATGAAGCCCTTGCCGCCCGCCATTTCCGGCGCCACGCCGTCGGGGCCGCTGTTGCGCTCGCCGGCATAGGGACGGTCGCCGGCGTTGAACATGTTCACCGCATCGATGGCGGCACGCACGTTTTCGGGTGGCGTCTGGGCGCTGAAGCTGCACAGATAGAGGAAGAATTTCTTGCCATAGGGGCCGGCGCTGCCGACTTCCATATACTCGTGGATTCGCCGGGTGATTTCTTCCTTGGTGCCGACCTGCAGCAACAACGTACCGATACCCATGCTCAACGCGCAGCCGCGCTTGTCGCGGTACTCGGCGATACGCTCGGGGCCGATGCGGAAGCAATCCGGATCCTGCACCTTCAAATACTGCGGCGTGACCTGCAGCTTGACGTCCCAATAGGCATCCAGGTCCTTGGCGAACAAGTCGCCCCACCAGTTGTCGCTGCGGATGCCGTCGCCGCCGCCACACAGTTCGCGCAGCTTGAGCAGATAGGGCACCGAAAATTCATGCAGGATTTCCTCGGTGATGAACGGCAATGAGCCGACGGCGTCCTTGCCGTTGGCGATCGTCGCCCCGGGCACGCTTTTCAAATAAGCATTGATATACGGAGCCAGAACCTCCTCGACCAGGAAGTTCATCAGCTTGTGAACGAATGCCGGCTTCTCCTGCATGGCCAAGATCAACGGCTCAAACTGCATCACCTGGGCCGCCAGATTGATCGGCGAGCAATAGTGAATGTAATGCGTGTAGCCGGTCAGATCATAGCAGATCTGCAGCGCCTCAAGGACCCATGGCATGCGTGCCGTCTTATATGGATCCGGCGCTTTCAGGCGTGCCAGGTCTTTCTCGTCGCGAACGATCACCTCGGTATTGTCGAGCGCCGGATAGAGATCATCGAACCAGGCCATGTTGCCGCCCAGCGCCT
>JAYOFM010000149.1:0-6744 GCA_038117225.1 Rhodospirillales bacterium | reverse complement strand
CGCGGACCCATAAAGAAATTCCGGCTATCATGGGTCCGATCGACACACGATGCCCAAGGGGTGCCTGCATTTTGGCCTCACGGGCGTCTACTGGGGACTTATAACCGCCATGGGCGAACTTTTCCGTCGTCTTCGGGCGCGGCCGACGCTGACCGTGGAAATCCTGATTGCCTCGCTATTGGCCAATATGCTGGCATTGGCGTCGTCCCTTTACGTCATCCAGGTTCTGAACCGTTACGTCTCGTTCGGCGTCAACGCGACGCTGGCCGCCATGACGGCCGGCGTCCTGATCGCGATCGTGCTCGAATTTGGCTTCCGTCAGGTGCGACTGAAACTTGCCACGGTACTTTCGGCCGGCAAGGATGCCAATCTAGCGACCGGCGCATTTGGCATGCTAACCACGGCCCGCCTGCAGGCGTTGGAAGGAATTCCATCGGGCGAACGCCGCGAAATCGTGCGCGGCCTCGACGCCGTCGAAGGCGCCTACAATGCAGGCAACATCTGCTCCGTGCTCGATGTACCCTTCGCGCTGATGTTCGCTTTCGTCCTGTTCCTGCTCAGCCCAATCCTGGCGGGCATCGTCTGCGTCTTTCTGGTTGTCACGTTCGTCTATGGTGTGATGGCGCATCGCGGACTGCGCGGGCCGACCAAGCAACTGACGGATATCGCCTCGCAAGGCGCTGGCCTGATCACAAACGCCAACCAGGCCATGGATACCGTGCGCGCCTTCAACGGCGGTGAATTGCTGGTCAAGGCGTGGCAACGCTACCTTGAAGCGGCGCAGCCGTTGCGGCGAAAGATTGGGCGCGCCCAGGCATTCGTGCAGCAATTGACGCAGAGCGGCCAAGCCTTGATGAGCGTTTCAGTCTATTCGGTCGGCGCCTATCTGGTCGTGCAGGGCGAATTGGATACTGGCGTTCTGATCGGCGCCAACATCCTGTCGGCAAGAGCATTAGGTCCACTGATCAAGTTCGCGCAATTGGGCGAGACGCTGACCAAGGCCGAGCAAGCGCTCGATCGGGTCCGCGAATTCGCCAGCCTGCCCGTCGAGGCTGACTCTGGCGCTAAGATGGTGCAATACCTTGGCCAAATCGAATATCGCGACGCCGCCTTTTCGCATCCGGGAGCGAACGCGCCCCTGTTTGAATCCCTGAACCTAAAACTGGCGCCAGGCGGCGTGTTGGTGGTGACGGGGCGCAACGGCACCGGCAAGACGACGCTGGCGCGGCTCAGCGCCGGACTGTTTGAGTTGGAGCGTGGGCAAATTCTCGTGGATGGCGTCGAACTGCGCCAACTCGACCCGACCTGGTGGCGCCGCCAGATCATCTACATGCCGCAGGAGCCAACATTTATTGCCGGCACGCTGCGCCAGAACCTCCTCGCCGCGAACCCAGACCTGGATGAGGACGCCATGATCGCGTTGCTTCGCGATGTCGGACTCGGACAATTCCTCGACGAAAGTGAACAGGGCCTCGACCAGCCGATCATCAATGGCGGCCTCAATCTCGCGGTCGGACAGCGCCGCCGCCTCGGTCTGGCTCGCGGCCTCGCAACGGGTGGCCGCCTCGCCATCCTGGACGAACCGACGGAGGGCCTCGACGAGGAAGGCTGCGCAAGCCTCTATACCGCCTTGATCGACATGGCCAAGCGGGGGGTCACCATCATCGCCATTTCGCGCGATGCACAGATCCTAAAGGGTGCGACCCTGTTGCTCGATCTCAATGCCAAGCCGGTCCCGGAAATCCGCAATATTCAGATCGCCGCTGACGACAAACGCGGAGCCGCCGAGTGAGCGACATGCCGCCAGTGTTTTCCGCCGATGATCCACCGACGCCGGTGCTCGACCAGGAAGTCAGGGCCGGCACCCATATGTTCCTGGGTCTGTGCGTACTGCTGGTCGTCGCATTCGGTACGTGGTCCTACGTCGCCGAACTGGATGTCGTCAGCAACGCCACCGGCTCCGTCGCACCATCATCCAACGTCAAATCCGTGCAACACCTGGAGGGTGGCATTATCCACCGCATCCTGATCAAGGAAGGCGCCGTCGTTAGCCAGGGCCAGCCGCTGATCGAACTCGAAACAACCGCCAGCGTCGCCGACGTAGAGGAACTCAGCGTTCGCCTGAACGCTCTGAAACTCGACATCGCGCTCTACGAGGCCGAGATCGAGGGTGCCGAGAAGCTCGCTATCGCCAACGACGCACGCAGCGCCCACCCGGAGTTAGTGGCGAAAGTAACAGGCATGTTCGAAACCCGACGGCGACGCATGCTCAATCAGGTACGCGCTCAGAACGAGGCCATCCGTCAGCGGGAGCATGAAATTCGCGAGGTGCGCGCGCGCAAAGTCAACGCCCAGCGTAACCTGAAGCTAGTTGAGGAACAGATTCAGATTTCCGAGAAACTACTTCAACAGGACCTGACCAACCGCATGCTGCACCTCAACTATTTGAAGGAACGCGCTGATCTGCGCGGCCGCATCGATGAAGCCAGCGCGACGTTGCCGCGCTTGCAAGCGGCAGCGGAAGAAGCGCGCTCCAATTTGCACATCGTCCGCGCCTCATTCCGCGAGGAGGCGCAACAGAAACTCGACGAGGCCAGCCGTAGCTACGATGAATTGTCGCAACGACTGAAGAAGTACGCGGACAGCTTGAAACGAACAGTTCTACGCGCGCCGGTCAACGGCATCATCAAGACGCTCTATGTCTCCACCAAGGGGGGCGTGGTGCAGCCCGGGCGTACGGTGCTCGACATCGTCCCCGGTGGCGACCGGTTGGTGATCGAGGCGCAACTGCCGACTCAGGATATCGGCTACGTGCAGCCGGGCCAGGCCGTGAAGGTCAAACTTGCCTCCGCTGATGCCGCCCGCTTCGCAGACCTGCCGGGCGAAGTGGTGACGGTCAGCCCAGACACCCTGGTGACGGAACAGGGCGTCCCCTACTACAAGGTCAGAATCTCCACCAAACGCGATTATTTCGAGGACGGTACCCTGCGCTACAGCCTTTTCCCCGGGATGCAAGTGATATGCGCCATTCAGACCGGCTCGCGGACAGTTTTCCAATATATCATGGAACCATTGTTAGGGCGCATGGGCGACGCGCTAAAGGAACGCTAAACGATGGTCAAAAAACCGTCAAAAGCGGTGATTCGCACACGCCTTGAGGCCCTGCGCGCGGAAACCCTGTCGGTATCGCAGACGTCGGCCGACTCGCGGCGGCCCGTCGAATTGGATCAGCAGATGGTCGGCCGCCTGTCGCGAATGGACGCGCTGCAGGGCCAGGCCATGCAATTAGAAACGGAACGCCGGCGCGGCATTCTTTTGCAGCGCATCGACGCGGCGTTGCAGCGTGTTGAAGACGGCGAATATGGTTACTGCCTCGGCTGTGACGAGGAAATTGAAGCCAAGCGGCTGGAGGTCGACCCGACGACGCCGACGTGCATCGGCTGCGCCGAGACCGGTATTTAGGCCATATCCTTTCGATCCCGTCGCGCCAAAGCGTGAAATCGCGTGCCGAGAAATAACACCGAGACAACGCTGGCCAGCAATATTGCTTCGAGCAAACCGCGCGCGCCGCGCTCCAAATACACGCCCAACACATAACCGGCGGGGGTCAGGACGCCGACGTAAGCAAAAATCTGAATGCCGGTCGGTAACCAGACGTCCTGGCGACCGCGCAAGGCGCTGGCGAGCACGGATTGGCCGCCGTCGATCAACAGGACGACGGCCGTCAGGACCAGCAGCGGTATCGTGACCTGGACCAGATGGGCATCGTCCGTATAGATGCCCACGGAAATATCCGGGAACAACACAAACAAGCCACCGCCCGCCGCCATCACCAGGGTCGTCAGCCCCAGTCCGCTCCATCCCGCCAACATCAGATCGCGCGCGTCGCGCCGGCCGTGCGCGATCCCCACCCGCACCGACGTCGCCGCGCCAAGTCCGAGTGCCATCATAAACACCAGCGCCAGAAGATTATGGCTGATCGTATAGGCACCCAGTTGCATCGCCCCCATCCACCCGGCGTAGATGCTTAACGAGGCGAATGCCGTCGATTCCACGCCGATGCTGATGCCGGTGGCATAACCGATGCGGCGTTGCTGGGGCCAATCGCGCCAGCCGCCACTCGGCCGTGTGCGAACGGCGAACTTTCCTTGGTCCGGCATCCACCAGACATAAGCCATTAACCCAAGTGCCATGAACCAGCGCACGGCGGTCGTCGCCCAGGCCGCTCCCTCGGCCCCCGCGGGGTCAAACCCACCATTCCCGAAGATCAACAGCCAATTCAGCCCAATGTTCAGGATATTGCCGGCGATCATTAACGACATGCCGGGAAGTGGCCGGCGAATGGCTTCCAGAAAGAAACCCGAGTTCATAAATAAGACCTGCGCCGGGAGCCCTATTCCGATGGCGAACATGACCCGCCCGCCGCCCACCGCCATTTCTTTCTCGATCCCCAAAAGAATCAGCACGGCCTCTCCGGTGGTACTGTAGGCAAATATGATGAGGCCCAGGCCAAACGCGAACACCATCGAACGACGCCAAGTCGCGCCGCAGGCCGCATAGTCGTCAGCGCCGAAGGCATTGGCGGTGACAACCAACGTCCCCATGACCATGCCGATACTGGCCAACATCAAGGGTATGATGGTGGCCATGCCAAGCGCTTGAATGGCCAGTTCGTGAACCGAGACGCGACCAACCATGGCAACATCCGCCGTGACGATCAGCAGAATGCCGAGACGGCTAATGACAATGGGTGATGCCAGGCGCACCAGCTCACCCAGATGCCGGCGCAATCGCGCAACCAGCCACGCCTCATTCGCGGGGTTGGATTTCATCTCTGCCACGACGTTGAACCTCAAACACCGGGATGGCTGGCGACGATGGCCAGGAATTCATCCCCATAACGTTCGAGCTTGCTCGCGCCAACCCCGTTGATACCCGCCATCTGGTCCAAACTCGACGGTCGCGACGTCGCCATCTCCGCCAGGGTGCGGTCATGGAACACGACATAGGGCGGCACATTTTGTTCGCGCGCCAGATCCGCGCGCCGCTTGCGCAACGCCTCGAACAGGTCCAGGTCGGCGGGGTCTTCCAGCTCCTGTCGCGGTTTGCCTGCGCGCGAGGTGCGTGATTTCGGCTCGTGCGCTGCCTCGCGCCGAAGATCGACCGAGCGATCGCCGCGTAGTACCGGGCGGCAATCCGGACCGAGCTTAAGGCCTCCGTGTCCCGCAATATCGACACTCAGCAAGCCTTGCGTAACCAACTGTCGAAAAATCGAGCGCCATTCGTTGCGGGAGAATTCCTCACCGATGCCGTAGGTGCTGATGCTGTCGTGGCCAAATTTCCGAATACGGTCCGTATTGCCGCCCAGCAAAACGTCGATAATGTGGGCGGCGCCAAACATCTCGCCGGTCCGGTAGACGCACGACAGTGCCTTTCGCGCGGCCTCGGTGCCGTCGAAGGTTTCAACTGGTTCCAAGCAGGTGTCGCAATTGCCGCACGGCTCGGCCAGGACATCGTCAAAGTATTCCAGCAGTACTTGGCGCCGGCAGCGCGCCGTCTCTGCGAGGCCAAGCAGGGCGTCGAGCTTCTGGCGTTCGACCCGCTTCTGCGCATCCGGCGCGTCGGAATTCTCAATGAACTGTGAAATCTTCACGACATCCTGCAGGCCATAGGCCATCCAAGCTTCCGCCGGCAATCCATCGCGTCCGGCCCGGCCGGTTTCCTGATAGTAGGCTTCAATGCTCTTCGGCATATCCAGGTGTGCGACAAAACGCACGTCCGGTTTGTCGATGCCCATGCCGAAAGCAATGGTGGCAACGATAACCAGACCGTCATCGGTCAGAAATCGATGCTGGTTGGCTGCGCGAACGTCTTTTTCCAAGCCGGCGTGGTAAGGCAACGCGGTGAAACCTTGCGTGCACAGCCAGGCCGCCGTTTCCTCGACCTTGGCCCGGGACAGGCAATAAACGATTCCCGCCTCACGCGCGTGATCCTTCAGGAATCTCGTCAGTTGCTGACGGACATTGCCGCGCTTGGTATCGATGCTGTAGCGGATATTCGGCCGGTCGAAGCCGGCGATAAACAGGCCGTCGGCGGGCAGATCGAGACGTTTGAGGATGTCTTGGCGCGTCGGTCCGTCGGCGGTCGCCGTCAATGCGATGCGCGGCACACCGGGGAATCTCTCGCCAAGGATGTGCAATTGCATGTATTCGGGCCGGAAATCGTGGCCCCACTGGCTGACGCAATGGGCCTCGTCGATGGCGAACAGCGCGATCCGACAATTGTCGAGAAGGTCCTGAAATTGCGCCGTCAATAGACGTTCCGGTGCTACGTAAACGAGATCGAGTGTCCCGGCGCGCATGCGCCCCTCGATATCCCGGGCCTCGTAGGGATCGACGGTGGAATTCAGTGCCGCCGCCTCCACCCCGGCCAATCGCAATGCCGTTACTTGATCCTGCATCAGGGCGATCAGCGGCGAGATGACGACGGCCACGCCCGGCCGACACAGCGCCGGCACCTGATAACAGATGGACTTACCGCCGCCGGTCGGCATCAAGACCAAACAATCACCACCACTGACAACGCGTTCCACGACTGCCGCCTGAAGGCCGCGAAACGACGAAAATCCGAAAACCCGGCGCAGAATTTCGAGAGGTGTTTCAGCCATGCTGCCTTATACACACCCCCGTGCCCCGCGGACATAGCCTATCGCCGTGATGGGTTCGGCCGTCTAGGATAGTAGAC
>JAYOFM010000148.1:0-6847 GCA_038117225.1 Rhodospirillales bacterium | reverse complement strand
TGGCTCAAGGCGGCGGCCCTCGCGGATGCCCAGGGACGACCGGTTTCCAGCCACGTATTTCCGGAAATAAGCAGCCATCTGCTGGCCGTGACACCGACATGCCAATGGCTGGAATTCCTCGACAAGGCGGCGCCGATCCTCGAGCAGCCGACGCGCATCAACGACGGCGATTTCATCTTCCCCGACGGCCCCGGCGCCGGCATGGCGTGGGACGAATTGGCGGTGACGCGCTTCGCCGCCTGAGCGGCGCGAAATCCGCCCCTACATTTCGTGACAAGGCGCCGACAAGCCCTTAGCATGCGTCGATTCGACGAGGCAAAGGCCATCAGGGACAGGCCTTAAGGGGACGCATGCCCGATAACGTACCAAAGACCCTGCCCGGCACCCGGCGCGACGACGACGATCACTACGAGGTCCTATTCGGGTCCGACGCGTTCGACCGCGCCGTCAATCCGCCGCCCGCCGATGAACCCAGCGGCGCCGACAATCGTTGGCGCGCGCTGGCCGAGCGCGAGGGCTATGAGAAGGCCAATCTGGCCGCCACCTATGTCGCTGTGTTCTTCGCCCCGGTGGTCGCGGCGTTGGAGATGGCGACCGGCGGCGATCCGGCGAACCTCGGCTGGTCGATCGACGCCGCGTACTGGATCGAAATCGCCATGGCGGTGTTCTTCATCTGCGATACCGTGATCGGTGCCCTGGCCTATGGCATGGCCTATCTGAAGACGCCGGCGTGCTGGATCAATATCCTCGCCATCGGCAGCACCGGCATGTCGCTGACCGCGCACGACATCGGCATCGCCAATCCGCGCGTGCTGCGTATCCTGCGAACCGTGCGCGCCGTCGCCAAGGTCGGCCTGGTTCAGAAGGTGGGCACGCGGGAAACCGTGCTGGGCGCCGAAATGCTGCGCTCCATGAGCCGCGACGATGCCTGGTACGCGGTCGGTATTCTGCTGCTGATCAGCATGCTTGGCGATTTCTCGCTCGGCAACTACGCCACCTGGTCGGACCCGGTGCTGGAAATGATCATCTACGGCGGCATCGTGCTGGCGGTGCGCTGGAAGGCGGAGCGCAATCTTGAACGGGTCGGCCAGGTGTTCATGGACCGGCTCAGCGAAGCCAACACCATCATCATCAGCAAGATGCGTGAAATTCCCGGGCTCGAGGATGCCGATGAGTTGATCGCCCAGCGCGCCCAGGAGCGGGCCGCGGAAGGCCAGAAGCTCAACGAGATCGATACCCTGATCGAAGCCATCGGCATGATCATCGCCAATCTGCGCCGCTTCATCAGCCGCCGCGCCTTCCTGGAAGCCAAGGGCGAACGGGTCATCCCGACGCGCTCGCCGGTGGCGCTGATGTTCACCGACGTGGCCGGGTTCAGCCAGGTCACCCGGCGGCTCGGCGCCGAGGTGCTGCCGGTGCTGCAGGCCTATCTGGGAGAAATGAACGCCGGCGTCATCAGCCATGGCGGCGATATCGACAAGTTCCTCGGCGAGGGTATCTTCGCGTATTTCCATGACAAGACCGACCCGGGCCACGAGGCGGAAGCCGCTTTCGATGCCGCCTGTGCCATGTACCGCTCCGGCGAGGCACTGAACGCCGCTAATCAAGTCTGGGACGATCTGTTCCGCGAACACGAGGACTGGCAGGAATTCCGCGATTTCAAGACCCGCTTCGGCCTGCACTGGGGCGAGGTGGTGGCGGGTCCGGTGGGTTCGCTTGAACGCGCCGATTCCACGCTGATCGGCGACAACGTCAATCTGGCCGCCCGGCTGGAGCATCTCAACGAGGACTACGGCACCGCCATTCTGGTGTCGCGCGCCTTTACCGAGCGGCTTTCCGGTGACCGACGAGTGTCGTGCCGCCGCGTCGACAAGGTCGCGATTCCGGAAAGCGAAGAGCCCATCGACGTCTTCACGGTCGACGTGGAGCCGTTGCCGGTCAGTTTCCTGATGCTGTTCGAGCAGGGCCTGCGGCATTATCTGGATGGCGACTGGGCGCCCGCGCGCATCAAGTTCATCGCCGCGCGCGACGCCCTGAAGGCGGCGGATTTCGCGGCCGACGGCGCCACCGAGGCGCTGATCACACGGATCGAGGACACCAACGCCTTCTGGCAGCGCGCGGTACGCCACCTGCGCGACCGCATACCGACGGAGTTCACCGAAATCGTCGCCGCCAACCTGACCGACCGGTTGGGCGGCGGCGCCTATCTGCCACCCGCCGGATGGCCCGGATACTGGCGCCATCGCGGCTAAGCCCGGCCTTGACGCGGCGCCGGCCAAGGGGTATCAAACGGCCCGCTTCTCGACCCAGTCCGACCCGTCTTCAAGACTTTGGAATAGAGACCCAGATCATGTCCAAGCGCTGTCAACTCACCGGCCGAGACGTCCAGGCCGGCAACAATGTTTCTCACGCCCACAATAAGACCCGCCGGCGGTTCCTGCCGAACCTGCAACGGACGGGCCTGTGGAGCGACACGCTGGGCCAGATGGTGCGGCTGCGGGTGACCGCCTACGCCATGCGCACGGTGGAAAAGAAAGGCGGCCTCGATGCCTTCCTGCTTGACACCCGCGACGGTGACCTGGCCCCGGAAGTGCTGCGCATCAAGAAGCGCATCAAGAAGATGGCCCCGGCGGCAACCGCCGCCGCCTGACGCTCTTCCGATCGGACGACGTTCACGGGCCCGCTTCGGCGGGCCTTTGTCGTTTCTGGCCGCGGCGCTTATCGATTTCTCCCGTTTGATGGTAATCTCGACGTGAACCACCAGGGATGCCGAACCATGTCGATCTATACCGTGCCGATCGTCGCCGTTGTGCTGACGCTGTGGGGCGTCGCCATCTACAACAAGCTGGTGAAGTTCCGCAATCTGGTCGAGGAAGGCTGGAGCGGCATCGACGTGCAACTGAAACGCCGCGCCAATCTGATTCCCAATCTGATCGAGGCGGTGAAGGGCTACATGGGCCATGAACGGGGTGTGCTGGATGAGATCACCGAACTGCGCACCCGCAGCCTGAATGATGGTGCCCCGGGCGAGCGCTCGGCGACCGAGGGTCTGCTCGGCGCCGCGCTCGGCAAACTGTTCGCCGTCGCCGAGGCCTACCCCGACCTGAAGGCGAGCGACAACTTCCAGGAGCTGCAAGCGGCGTTGGCCGAGATCGAGGAACAGATCCAGCTGTCGCGCCGCTATTACAACGGCAGCGTGCGCAACCTGAACGTCGCCATCGAACAGTTCCCGTCCAACCTGATCGCCAAGTGGTTCGGCTTCCGCCAGGCCGAATTCTTCGAGTTGGAGGACCCAGCCGAGCGCGCCGTACCCGAGGTCAAGTTCGACTGAGGCGCGAAACCGTGCCGCGCCTGATCATTCTTCTGTTGGTCCTGGCGACCGGGTTGCCGACGGGGGCGCGCGCCGCCGACCACGAAGCCATCCTCGACTTCAAAAGCGACATCGCGGTCCACGCCGACGCCTCCATGACGGTGACCGAAACCATCACCGTCCGTAGCGCACGGCGCAAGATCAAGCGCGGCATCTATCGGGATTTCCCGACCGCTTACCAGGATCGTCACGGCAATCGGCTCCGCGTCGCCTTCGACGTCATCGGCGTCACCCGGGACGGCCGGGCCGAGGCATTTCATACGGAGGGCATTCGGAACGGTCGCCGGCTCTACATCGGCAACAAGGACGTCATCCTGAATCGCGGTGTTCACACCTACCGCATTACCTATCGGACCGATCGCCAGATCGGCTACTTCGAGAACTTCGACGAACTCTATTGGAACGTCACCGGCAACGACTGGGCGTTTCCGATCGAGCACGCCGAGGCAACCATCACCCTACCCGGCGGCGCAGCCATCGTGCAGCGCCATGCCTATACCGGCAAACGGGGTGATCAGGGCAAGGACTTCACGCTTGGCAACTCGCTTGCCGGCCGAACCATCGTCGCCACCACGCGGACGCTGGCCCCCGGCGAAGGGCTGACCATCGCCGTCGCCTGGCCCAAGGGCATCGTCGCCGAGCCGAGTTCGGGCGAGAAAACCGCGCTGCTGCTGCGCGACAATTTCAATCTCATCGTCGCGCTGATCGGATTGCCGCTGATCCTCGCCTATTACCTATACGCCTGGAACAAGGTCGGCCGCGATCCGGAAGCCGGCACCATCGTGCCCCTGTTCGCGCCGCCGGAGAACTTCTCGCCGGGCCTGACCCGCGCCCTGGTCAAGATGGGACCGGACAAGAAAACTTTCTCCGCCGCCGTCGTCAGCATGGCGGTGAAAGGTTACCTCCGCATCGACGAGGACGACGGCGACTACACCCTGGTGCGGTTGGATGCGTCCGCCCCCAACCTTTCCACCGGCGAGCGAGCCCTGGGCGCCAAGCTGTTCGGTTCGGCCGGCACGACGATTGAACTCAATAACAAGAACCATAAACGCATTTCCAAGGCCAAGGACGCTTTCGAGAACAAGCTCAAGGCGGAATTGGAATCCAGCCATTACACGCTGAACAGGACCTACCTGATCCCCGGCGCCGTGCTCAGTATCCTCACCGTGATTGGCGTCGTCGCGGCGACACCCGGGGAACATGTGGAAGAAGCGGCTTTCATGAGCGTCTGGTTGACCGTCTGGTCGGCCGGTTGCGGCATGCTGTTGATGCGGTTGTTCGACACCTGGAAGCGGGCCTTGGCGAGCCGTCGCGGCACGCTCATGGTCGGCGCCGTCCTACTGTCCTTGTTCGCGCTGCCGTTTCTCGGCGGCGAGGTGGCCGGTCTTGTCATCATGGCGCAGGTGACCTCTCCGCCGGCTATTGTATTTCTGATCCTTATCGGGCTGCTGTTCGTCGCCTTCTGGCATCTGATCAAGGCGCCGACCCTCCATGGACGACGCATGCTCGACCGTATCGAGGGTTTCAAGCTTTACCTCTCGGTGGCCGAGAAGGAACGCTGGGCGACGTTGCATCCGCCGCAGGAAACGCCGGCCCTGTTCGAAAGATACCTGCCCTACGCCCTCGCCCTCGACGTCGAACACCAGTGGAGCGAGCGTTTCGCCGCCGTCCTTGCCGCCGCCGATGCGGGGCACGGTCGCGCCTATCGGCCGACCTGGTACAGCAGCGGCCACGCCTGGGATAGCGGCGGCGGCGCCGGCATCGGCGACAGTCTTTCAGCTGGCTTTTCCAGCGCCCTGGCGGCATCCGCTTCCGCGCCCGGCAGCAGTGGCGGCGGATCATCCGGTGGCGGTGGCGGTGGCGGCGGTGGCGGCGGCTGGTGATCTCCGACAATAGACGATAGTTTCTCCGCACAACGTACCGCCACACAGGAACCCGCTCGATGACCAAATTCCACGGCCAGTGCCATTGCGGCAATCTCGAAGTTACCTTCACGACCGCCAAAACGCCGGACCAGTTCACGCCGCGCGCCTGTCAATGTTCGTTCTGTCGCAAGCATTCGACCCGCGCCTTGTCGGACCCGACGGGCCGTATCGATCTGATGGCGCATGACGAAGGGCTGCTCGAACGCTACCGCTTCGGCACCGGCATCACGGACTTTCTGGTGTGCAGGAAATGCGGTGTCTATATCGCCGCCTACATGGACGACGGCGCCGCCGCCTATGCCAACGTCATGGCCTCGGTGTTGGACAATCAGGCCGATTTTTCCGCCGCCGCGCCAACCGATTACGGTGACGAGGACGCCACCGGAAAGCGCCAACGGCGCCGCGAAAAATGGACGCCGGCGACGCTACGAATCGGCTAGGAAATTCGATCAACCCGCGGGGGCAAAGGACAGCAGCGTCCTGACCTCGATGCTTTCGCGCGGCGGCGTGCCGGCGGGCGCGGCCGGGTTCTCGAATCCCGTATGCGCGGTGTAGCGGGCACGGCCGTCACGCGCCGTATCGAAGCATTTCAACAGCACCACCTCGTCGCCGCCCAGCTCCGAATAGTAAAACCAGCGCTGCGTCGCGTCGTGGCTTACCTGATAGATTTCCCCGGTGCGATCCTCGTAAACCAGATCGGTGGCGACGAAGTTGTCCTCGGTCAGCGTGCGCGCGTCGGCGACGGCGAGCGGCCGGCGTTCCGCCGAGGCACCGATGGAACGCCACACGTTGACCATGGCAAAGCGGTGGTCGAGATAGCGCGCCGCCATCGCCGGATCCAACAGATCACGCACCCGCTGCGGCCCGGATTTTTCCGTGTAGTCATTGTGCACCACCAGCACCGGCGACCGGCGGTCGGTGGCGTGGCGCTTGGCATCGTCCTCGACGCGGATGGTGTGATCGAAGATATTCACGTCCGTCGCCCCGGTCGCCGCCATTAGTAGCGCCGTCACCTCCGGGTAATAGATTTGCTCGACCGCGCCGTCGTCGTAGAAATCCGTCATCCAGGAGCCATGATCGACCCGCGCGAAACCTTCCCGGTCGAGGCTCGCCGGCTCGTCCAGAAGGCGCGCATCGGCAATGTGCACGGGCGTATCGCGGAAGACGCCGGTGCGCTGATTGTCTTTCGCATGTTGCGCCGCCATGAACACCTGCGGCTTGGCATCGAAATCAACGATGAAATTGAGTGACGCCTCAAGGGCGCCCGACCTCGGCCCATCAATGCTATCAAGAACCGGAGACGACATCTCTTGCTCCTTCGGTGTTTCCCGCAACACCTTGTTTCGTGCCGGATGGATTGGCAAGGAGCGGCTATTCACAAAACTGTTTCCCAAACATCATTGATTCTCACCTCGACGATGGGATTGATGAAACGGAATGTGAATTGTGCTACTCTATTAGGTCGTGGACTCATAAACGGCCATTGAACGAAAGATGTCGCTAAATTCACAAACCAAGTGCAACACTGGTATACACCGGAGTTGCTATGGGA
>JAYOFM010000147.1:0-7367 GCA_038117225.1 Rhodospirillales bacterium | reverse complement strand
CTGTCTCGGGCTGGCGTGGACGCCCAGGGTTGATGGTCCCAGGTTGTCGGCGCCGTACCAGGCCCCCGCCGAGACCGCCAACTTGCCTTCGACCACCAGCGCCTGATAGAGCCGGCTGGTGCTGCCGCCACCGAGAATTTCGGCGAGTACTTCCAGTGCCTCGGCGTGTTGGCTCTCGCCCCATCGGTAGCTTGGCGCCATCCAACTGCGGCTCCAACTGGGTTGGCGGACGCGGGCGTCTTCAAGGACAATTGTTCGCGACGCCTTCTGTGGCGGCTCGTCCGGGCGCTGGCGCTTGATATCCAGGTTGGCGGGAATAGGGCCGTAGTATTTCTCGGCGAGCGGCTTCAGTTCAGCCATGGTGACATCGCCCTCAACCACCAATATCGCATTGTTGGGCGCGTACCAGCGTTTGTAGAAGGCGAGGATTCGATCCACATCGAGCGCTGAAATTTCGTGTTCCCAACCAATGATCGGCCGCCGGTAGGGGTAGTTTAGATAACGCGCCGCGTTGACGTGCTCGTTGAGAATGGCGGAGGGGTTGTTGTCCGTGCGTGACCGCCGCTCCTCCAAGACCACCTGACGTTCCGGGGCCACCAGCGCCTCATTAATGACCAGATTTGTCATCCGATCCGCTTCCATCTCCATGACCATTTCCAGGCGATCACGCGCGACTTTTTGGAAGTAGGCGGTGTAATCGAACGATGTGAAGGCGTTCTCCTGGCCGCCGTGGCGCGCCAGAATGCGGGAAAACTCTCCCGGCTGGCGCTTGCGGGTGCCCTTGAACATTAGATGTTCCAGGACGTGCGCGATGCCTGATTCCCCTTGTCCCTCGTCCGCCGATCCGACCTTGTACCAGACCATGTGTGTGACCACGGGCGCGCGGTCGTTGGGAATCAACACGACCTGCATGCCGTTCTTCAAGCGGAAGGTTTCGGGGTTGAAAACGCCGGCGTGTGAGGTGGCGGCCGTTACGACTATTAAAGACGTGGCAAACGCCATCGCGGCGGCCAGACGACTGAGAGATGCGGACAGGGTCATGAACGCGGGCGCCTTTCTGATCGGATGGCCATCCTCGCGGCCTGTAGGGCAGCATATAGGGTCGTCGTCGGGTGGCGGCAACCCGTCCTCACGTGATTGGGACGATCAAACATACAGTCGGGAACGCGCGACGGGCGGCGTTAGAAGTCCAGCAGACCCTTAATGCCGCGCTTGCGCTTGATTTCCGGCGTTTCGCCGTCGGTAATTTCATTGCCCAGCGCTTGGTTCTTCTGGATACGCTTCTGCTCCTTGGCGGCATCGACGACGGTGCCTTGGAACGGCTTATCGTCGACCCAGAAGATCAGTTTGTCGAGGAAGCGTTTGTCTTCCACCGACAGGATCGAGGTCTCCTGATTGACCACTTGGCGAATTGACGGATCGGCGTTGATGCCGCCTGTCGCCTTGAGGATGGAGAGCGTTCCCGGGCTTTCGCCGCCGGCTTTGTTTAAATTGGGGTCAATAGTGGCAGTCTTGCCAAGGATCGCCGCCTTGGCCTCGATGGTTGGCGTGATCACCTGCGGGCGCGCGCGCCCCGGCTCGGGTGGCCGCAGGCCGTAATTCGGCGGCAGGCTCAGCGGCGGGCGTGAATAGACGGCGAATTCGTCCGGCGGCGCTTTTACGGTGCCGATGACCTTACGGGCCGATTCACACGCGCTAAGCATGATCACAGTGGCTGTCAGGGCCAAAAGGGCGCTGCGGTGGATCATCACATTTCTCCCAGGCCGGCTAGGGAATCTCATTCCCTGGCGTGCGTCAAGCATCGAAGGCTCGAACGCGGGTGTGTCGTGACTGTTCCCGATCGCCGAATTCTACGACTTTTCCGGTCTTTCGAACAGGGATTCCACGATCAACATGCCGGCGCCGACGACAATGGCGCTGTCGGCGGCGTTAAAGGCCGGCCAGTGATAACCGAAGGCGTGAAAATCCAGAAAATCGGCGACGGCGCCGAACCGCAGTCGATCAACCACATTCCCCAGTGCGCCACCGACGATGAGGCCAAGGGCAGTCGCTGTCCACCGTTCCGTCGCGCGCCATAACCACACCAACAGGGCAATGACGATGACCATGGCGATACTGGACAACACGATGACGTGGACCGGAGATTCAGAATCGAACAATCCGAAGCTGACACCACGGTTCCAACCCATCACCAGATTGAAGAATGGCGTGATCTCAATGATCCGGGGTGGCTGCATCACCTTTGCCAGGATGATCCATTTGGTCGCCTGATCGAGCGCCAGAACGATTGTGGCGATCAGCAGGCCAAGCTGGCGCAGCGACATTCGGCCAGGGACCGCCGCGGGGCCGTTCGGCGATGTGCGGGCGTTGCGATCGGCCACGCGTTGCCTATTCGGCCGCCAGCGGCGCGAAGTGACGTACCGCGTCGGCGCATCGGCCGCACGTGCCGGGGTGTTCCGCATCCACACCTACGTCGTCGAGTACACGCCAGCAGCGTTCGCATTTGTCACCTTCCGCCGGCGCGAACCCGATCACAACACCGGGGACTTCATCCGCCAGTTGGAAGGTATCACCGTGATCTTCGTGGTCGGCGAGATCGCGAATGGTGATGGCCGAGGTGATGGCGATTTCCGCCCAATCGATTCCGCGCAGGGCATCGGCATAGTCGGCCGAGGCGTATATGGTCGGTGCCGCCTGCAACGATGAGCCGATTTCCTTGGCCGCGCGTTTCGCCTCAAGCGCCGCCGTGACGACGCGCCGCACCCGCCGCACCTGTTCCCACTTGGCGGCCAGGGCGTCATCGCGCCATGTGTCGGGCATGTCCGGGAACTGACGCAGATGCACGGAACCGGTAGCCGCGTCCTCGCCGTGACGGGCCAGCCAGGCTTCCTCGGCGGTGAAGCACATGAACGGCGCCATCCAGGCGGTCAGGCAGTTGAATAATTCATCCAGCACCGTGCGGGCGGCGCGACGGCTGATTGAATCGACGCGGTCGCAGTAAAGCGTGTCCTTGCGGATATCGAGGTAAAAGGCCGAAAGATCGATTGCGCAGAAGTTATGCAACTCGGCGAACAGGCCGTGGAAGGTGAAATCGTCACAGGCCTTACGTAGTGCCTTATCCAGTTGCCAGAGACGATGCAGCACCCAGCGTTCCAATTCCGGCATTTCAGCCGTGTCCAGGCGTTCCGTTTCCTCGAATTCGGCGAGATTACCGATGATGAAGCGCAGCGTGTTACGCAGCCGGCGGTAGACGTCGGCGTGTTGCTTGATGATTTCGGGCCCGATACGCAGATCCTCGGAATAATCCGAACCGACAACCCAGAGCCGGAGGATATCGGCGCCGTATTGATTCGTGATGTCCTGCGGCGCCGTGATGTTGCCCAAAGACTTCGACATTTTCTGACCATCCTCGGCCATGACGAAGCCATGGGTCAGCACAGCATCATAGGGCGCGCGACCGCGCGTACCGCAGGATTCCAACAGCGACGAATGGAACCAGCCGCGATGTTGGTCTGTGCCTTCCAGATACAGCGACGCCGGCCACTTCAGATCGTCGCGGGCTTCCAGCACAAAACTGTGGGTGGAACCGGAATCGAACCATACGTCCAGGATATCAAACACTTGCTCGTAATCGGCGGCATCGTAATCGTGTCCCAGGAACCGTGACGCGTCGGAAGCAAACCAGGCATCGGCGCCTTCCGCCTCGACGGCGGCAATGATTCGATCGAGCACCGCTTGATCACGCAGGGGCTCGCCGGTTTCCTTGTTGACGAAGACGGTGATCGGCACGCCCCAGGCCCGCTGGCGGGAGACCACCCAATCGGGCCGATCGGTGATCATGCCGCGCAATCGGTTCTGACCCGACTGCGGAACAAACCGCGTATCGTCGATCGCGGCCAGCGCCTTCTTCCGCAGGCCAGTGGTCTCCATGGAGATGAACCACTGTGCCGTATTGCGGAAGATCAACGGTTGCTTGGATCGCCAGCTGTGCGGATAGCGGTGCACCAAAGAACCCTGGCCGAGCAGTCCACCTGCTTCGCGGATGATCTCGGCCACGTCACCGTTGCATTTGTAGACGTGCATACCGGCGAACAACGGCACGTGATCGAAGAACGTCCCCGCCTCGCCGACCGTTTGCGGCACCTCGATACCGTTGGCCATTCCGAGCTGCCAGTCGTCGGCGCCGTGGCCGGGGGCGATATGGACCACGCCGGTGCCCTCGTCGGTCGTGGCGAATCCCGCGGCCAGCGCCGGCACGTCGAAATCATAGCCCTGGCCGCGCAATGGATGGTGGGTCAGGGTGCCGGCCATCGCGTCACCCTTCAGGTGATGCAGGACGGCATAGCTGGCAATACCACAGGCGGCGGCGACGGCATCGAGCCGGGCATCGGCGATGACCAGTTTTTCGCCCACCCGCGCCAGACTGCCCTCGGCGATTTCCGTGACATCAATAACCGCGTAGTCGATGTTGGCGCCATAGGCGACGGCGCGGTTGCCGGGCATGGTCCACGGTGTCGTCGTCCAAATGACGATGGCGGTGTCTGCCAATTCCGGCGTCGATGCCTTGATCACCGGGAAGCGGACGAAAATCGTCGTCGATGTATGGTCGTGGTATTCGACTTCGGCCTCGGCCAGCGCCGTCTTTTCCACCGGCGACCACATCACCGGCTTGGAGCCGCGGTAGAGCGAACCATCCATCAGAAACTTACCGAGTTCGCGCACGATGGTGGCCTCGGCGTCGAAGCTCATGGTGGTGTAGGGGTTGTCCCAGTCACCGATGACGCCCAGGCGCTTGAACTCCTCGCGTTGAATATCGATCCAGTGTTCGGCGAATTCGCGGCATTCCTGGCGGAACTCGACCACCGGCACGGCGTCCTTGTCTTTTTTCTTCTTGCGATACTTTTCCTCGACCTTCCACTCGATGGGCAGGCCGTGGCAGTCCCAGCCGGGGACATAAACGGAATCGAACCCGCGCATCTGTTCGGCGCGACTGATCACATCCTTGAGAATCTTATTCAGGGCGTGGCCGATATGCAGATTACCGTTGGCATAGGGCGGTCCGTCATGCAGCACGAACTTCTCGCGCCCCTTCGAGGAGCGGCGCAATTGGCCGTAGAGGTCGATGTCGCGCCAACGCGCCAACATCTCGGGCTCCCGTTTTGGCAGACCCGCCTTCATGGGAAAGTCTGTCTTCGGAAGAAAGACGGTGCTCTTATAGTCGACAGTCATGGTGGGGGCTCGACGGGTTGTGGGGTCGGTTGGTCGATGATGTCACTCAGAATCTGGCGCGCGCGGTCGCGGTCGCGGGCGATTTGTGCCTTTAATGCGTCTATGCCGTCAAACTTCTTTTCTGGGCGGATGAAGTCGATCAAGTGGACGTCGAGACGCCTACCGTAGAGATCAAGGTCAACATCCAGCAAATGTACCTCTAGCACGATGCCTTCGCCGTTAAAGGTTGGCCGGCGCCCGATGTTGGCGACCCCGGTCATCGGTGGGGTGCCGTCACCGAGGTAGGCTTGCACCGCGTAGACGCCCAGTCGTGGCACCACATGGTGGCCGAGCAGCAAATTGGCGGTCGGGAATCCGATGGTGCGCCCGCGCGCGTCGCCGCGCCGGACGTGGTCGGAAATGGCGAACGGGCGGCCGAGGATCTCGGCAGCGCCGCGAACGTCGCCGGAATCGATCAATTCACGCACGCGGGTCGACGAGTAGGCACCGCCGCCGTCGTCGGAGGCTTCGCGCACGACCGTGAAATCGAAGCCGTATTTGCGCCCCATGTCGAGCAACATGCCGCAATCGCCCTTACGTTGGTGGCCGAAGCGGAAATCGTAACCGGCGATCAGATGTCGCACCCCAAGGCTCTCCACCAGTACGCGGGTAACAAAATCCTCGGCTAGGCATTTTGAAAACGCCAAGTCGAAACGCTTGACGACCAACGCGTCAACGCCGAGGCCGCGAATGGCATCAATCTTGGCGCGCGTCGGCGTGAGGCGAAAGGGTGGATCGTCGGGGCGGAACACGCTGCGGGGATGCGGTTCGAAAGTCAGCACCGCCCATTGACGCTCGAGGGCCCTGGCGATTTTGCCGGCCTCGCCAATGACCGCCTGATGACCCATGTGCACGCCATCGAAATTACCCACGGCGACCACGGCACCACGGATATTCTCATCGACGGAACGGAAATAGCGGACCACGCGCATGACGGCGGAGAAAGTGTCAGCGCGCCTCGGAGCGGTCAAGCCGAAAGGCGGCGGGTCCACCGAGACACGCTGAATTCAGCTCAAGCGAGGCGGGTCGGAACCATGATGGTGGCTTCACCGTCGACGACGACTTTATCTTTGACGAGGCATTGCGTCTTGATTTCGACGAAATGCTTTTCCGGGATCATGGCGGTAATGGTGCAGTGGGCGGCGACGGTATCGCCGACCCGGACCGGCGCCTTGAAACGCAGGCTCTGGGAGACATAGATACAGCCCGGCCCCGGCAGTTTCGTGCCAATGACGGTGGAAATGAAGCTCGACGTCAGCATACCGTGGGCAATGCGACCCTCGAAAATGGTTTCCGCGGCGAATTCATGGTTCAGGTGCACCGGGTTAGTGTCGCCCGACATGCCGGCGAACGTAATGATATCGGCATCGGTGATGGTCTTGGCGAATAGGTCGTGCATGCCGATTTCGAGATCCTCGAAAAAATAGCCATGCAACTTGTTGAGAGGATTGGTCGACGCGTCCATTTATCTTTATCCTTTTTTCGCCAAGATCGGAAACTAGTGCCGCCGGCTCGTCCGAGGGCGCGTTTCCGCGTCGCAATAATATTTGCTGCAGCGCACTATACGGGTCAATGTGAGTGCAGGCAAGAAATCACTTTGAAGGAAATTATGATAAAAAAGATCATTACTTTCCGTAGTTTAGCGTTGCTGGGATTTTTAATATTCGGTGCCGTGCCCACATCCGCACCCGCAGCGGAGCCGACCCTGTCGCTGCCGATTCGCTGCGAACCGGGAAAGGATTGCTGGTTGGTCAATCTGGTCGATCGCGATTCGGGGGCGGGCGTTCGAGATTATCACTGCGGTGACGCCAGTTATGACGGCCACAAAGGTACCGACATAGCCATCCGCGACACCGCCGTCATGGCGACCGGCGTCGAGGTTCTGGCGGCGGCGCCGGGCCAGGTGATGTCGACCCGTGACGGCATGGCGGATATCAACGTCCAGAAGATTGGCGGGCGCAAGGGCGTGAGGGGTCGCGAATGTGGCAATGGGGTTGTTATCAACCATGGAGATGGCTGGACGACGCAGTATTGCCACCTGCGCCGCGACAGCATCGCCGTCGCCAAAGGGCAGAATGTGACGCGCGGCCAGCGCCTCG
>JAYOFM010000146.1:3315-7374 GCA_038117225.1 Rhodospirillales bacterium | reverse complement strand
GTTGAGGCGCTGCAACGGACGCTGGCCATCAATCCCCTGCACGCAGGCGCACTATTCGCACTTCAGGAACTCGTTCGGCCAGACCCTGGTGCGCCGTTGGTTGCTTCCCTGGTCGCAGCCGTCGATGACCCCAAGACCAAGGACGACGATCGCGCCCATCTACATTTTGCACTCGGCCAAGTGTATGAGCGAGCGGGTGAGCACGGCTTGGCTTGGCCGCATTTCGAAACGGGTAACGCGATCCGCAAACGCCGCTATATGGAGAATGGAAAGGCCTATGATGCGGCGTCGCATGAGGCACTAATAGACAGTATGATTCAGGTGTTTAATCGTGAATTCTTAGCCAAGCGTCATGACTGGGGCATCGATGATGCACGGCCGGTATTCGTCGTCGGCATGCCGCGATCCGGAACGACCCTGGTGGAACAAATTCTGGCAAGTCATGACGCCGGCGACGGGGTCGGTGAGACCTCGGAAATTGATCGCATCGCCCAGGGGCTACCTCGGGCGACATTGAAAATCGCCGTCGGCGGCAAAGTTCCCGTGAAGATGGATCATGAACCGAGCGGCTTTCCATCCAATCTCCGTCGCGTGGCATGGGCGGAGTTGGAAACTCGGGCCCTCGGGTTCACGCGGAGGCTCGGCGAAATGGCGCCGAACGCCCAGCGTATCGTCGAGAAGACGCCGTTCAATTTCCTCTATCTCGGTTTGATCCAGTTGATGTTTCCGGCGGCACGCGCCATCCATTGCCGCCGCGACCCGATCGATACATGTCTGTCGTGTTTTCTTCAGGATTTCGTACAGCCACATTTGTTCGCCAATGACTTGATCCACCTTGCTCACTACTATCGCCAGCATGATCGCCTGATGGCGCATTGGCACGAGGTACTCGACTTGCCCCTGATCGAGGTCATCTATGAAGATTTGGTCCAGTCGACAGATCCCAGCGTACGTCGTCTTGTCGATTTCGCCGGCCTTCCATGGGACGACGCCTGCCTGGATTTTCATCAAACAAAACGCGCCGTTCACACGGCGAGCCAGGAACAGGTTCGGCGCCCCATCTACACGGGTGCGGTGGGGCGCTGGAAACGCTTCGAGAAACATCTTGGACCACTGTTGAAAACGCTAGAGACCTGAGCGGGCGCCGTTGACAAGGCCGCGCGCTGCGTTAACCCTCGGCCCCCGATGTCCAAGGAGCGCCATGCCCGTGAGTCGCCGCGACCGTCGACGTGACGAAAAATTGGAAAGCCGAGCCCGCGATGCAGAAAAACGCGTGCTCGTCGAACGTGTTTCCGGATTGTTGGAAAAGGCCCGCGCGGCGCTTGATGCCGATGACACCATGTCCGCCGAGGTCGAGTTGCGTGCCGCGTTGCGCGATGTTCCCGATCATCCACAGGCATCGCACCTGCTGGCCGTCGTCTGCTACCGAACCGGACGCTTGGATGACGCGGGCAATCATGTGCTGACGGCTGCGCTGGGCGATGACGATGACGCCGCCATCCACGCCGACTGCGGAGTGATCATGAATTTGACGGGCCGCCATGCGGAAGCCGAGGCGTCGTCACGGCACGCCTTGTCGCTCGACGATACGCTGGCTGTATCACATTCCAGCCTCGGGGTTGCCCTGGCGGCACAGAACCGCGATGACGAAGCGTTATCGGCGCTGCAACGCGCGCTTGATCTCGATCCCAATTTGATAGAGGCCTGGGTGCAACTGGGGAATCTGCATCTCAAGCATGCGCGTGAGATCGAGGCTGTCGAAGCCTATGCGGAGGCGGCGCGACGCGATCCAGATAATCCCATCGTACGGGCAAATCTGGCGGTCGCGTTACGGCGAGCGGGCGATCTCGACGCTGCGGAAACTCAGTGTCGCGCTGCCATTAAGCTCGACCCATCGGCGGTTGAAGCCCACAACGGTCTCGGCCAAGTCTTGCGGGAAAAGGGCGACAGGGCGGGGGCGGTCGCCGCGTTTCGCCGGGCCATAAGCGAACGGGACGACTATATCGCCGCCCGGGCCAACCTTGCGGGCGTGCTGTTTCAGGGCGGTGATCTAATGGCCGCCGAGGCTGAGTATCGCGCCATCATCGCGATGTACGACGCTTTCGCCGGCGCTCACGTGGGGCTGGGGGTAGTTCTGTTGGCGGCGGGTCGGTTGAATGACGCCGTCGAGGCCTTCCGTCGCGCGGTCGAATTGCAGCCAGGCAACGGCGAGGCTTGGGCCAATCTGGCGTCGGCACTTGGCGCCGAAATGAGCGATGCGGACATGGATGCGATTTCGCAAACCCTCGACGATTCACGGATTCCCGTTGCCGACCGTATCGGCCTCAACTTCGCACTCGGTGAAGGATTAGATGCGAAGGGGCGCCATGAGGAAGCTTTTCAGGCCTTTAGGGTAGGAAATACGTTGCGGCGCGAAGACCAGGAGAGGCAAGGCCAAACCCATGATCGCGCGGCCTTCGACGAGCGGATCGAGCAGATTATTGCCGGTTTTGACACGGCGCGTATCGCGAGCTTACGCGCGGGTGGCTCAAGTGATTCCCGCGCGGTGTTTATCGTCGGCATGCCACGTTCCGGAACAACCTTGGTTGAGCAGATCATCGCCAGTCATCCCGAGGCAGTTGGCCTCGGTGAAACCGACGGAATAGTCGCGCAATTGGGATACTTCCCCGAGGGGGCCGGTTCTTATGGCCTCGATGACGTGGCACGGTTCGCCGAGGGTTACCTGAGTTCAGTCGGTGATGCCGTGGGCGCGGCGCGTCGTTTTACCGACAAAACGCCGTTCAATTTCCTTATGCTTGGCATGATCCATGCCATGTTCCCCGAGGCGACGCTGATCCATTGCACGCGCGACCCGAAGGACACGGGGCTCTCCGCATATTTTCAAAATTTTTCCGCGCCTCATCCGTGGTCTACGGACCTCGACGACATCGCCAATGTATTGCGTGGGCACAATCGACTGATGGACCATTGGCGCCGCAATCTTGAGGGACGAGTATTGCAGGTCGCTTACGAGCACGTTGTCAACGACCTGGAGGGGCAGTGCCGGCGTCTACTGGCCCATGTAGGTCTGGAATGGCAACCCGAATGTCTGAATTTCCACGCCAATGAGCGGCCCGTGTTGACGGCGTCAAATTGGCAAGTCAGAAAACCGCTCTATTCCAATTCTGTCGAGCGCTGGCGGCTCCATGCCAGCAACTTGGGTGCGCTGGCGAATCTATAGAGCAATTGATCCCATTCGAATCCCGACGGTTTGGATATCGTGCCTTGAACATCGGTGAGCATCGGATGCAAGAATGAATATCGGCTCGCTTTTGCCGCGCCATGCGCGTTATCGCGGTGACCATACGGCCATCGTATTCGGCGACATGCGGATCACTTTTCGCGACTTCAACAAGCGGGTCAATCGGTTGGCGCACGCGCTCCGGCATGCCGGCATGGCCAAGGGCGACAAGGTTGCAACCGTGTTACCTAATTGTGTCGAACTGTTGGAACTCTATTGGGCGGCGGCGAAGATTGGTGCCGTCGTCGTGCCGACGAGCCCTTTGTTGCAGGCGTCCGGCTTGGCCACGCTGCTTCGGGATTCGGGTGCCGCCATGGTGTTCGCGAGCGGCGATCTGTTGCCCGTGGTGAACGCAGTGCGACAGGAAAAATTATCTATTCCACGCCGGAATTGGATCATCATCAGTTCCGAAGGCGGGACAGCTAGCGATAAGCGGTATGTAGGATATGCTGATTTCATTGCCGAAATGCCTACAGATGAACCGCCTGATGCGGCAATCGTCGGTGATGATGCCTACAACATTATCTATTCCAGCGGGACCACGGGGGCCCCCAAGGGCATCGTACACAGCCACGACGTGCGCGGGCACTATTGCACGCAGTTTGCCTCTGCCTGGCGGATGACGCCGGAAAGTGTCGTCTTGCACGCCGGCTCCATCGTCTTCAATGGATCGTTCCTCACGCTGATGCCCTGGATGTTTGTTGGCTGTACCTATGTGTTGATGGCCGGGTTCAAGTCGGAGGCCGTGATCGATACGATCAAGCGCGAGAGCGTCACCC
>JAYOFM010000146.1:0-3305 GCA_038117225.1 Rhodospirillales bacterium | reverse complement strand
TTCAGATGATGGCGTCGACGCGATTCTCCGCACAACGGCTAAAAACATTGCAAATGTTATTATCCCTCGGGGCGCCGCTGCACATTGAACACAAGCGGCGTCTGATGACGGCGCTGCCGAACCGGTTTCATGAACTCTATGGCATTACCGAGGGCTTCATGACCGTGTTGGATCGGGATGATGCGGAACGCAAAACTGGTTCTGTCGGGGCGGCCATGCCGTTTGGGGCGGTGCGTATCATCGATACCGGAGGTCGGACGGTTCCGGCGGGTGAAATAGGCGAAATTTGCGGCCGAGGGCCGATGATGATGAGCGGTTACCACGGCCGACCGGATTTGACTGAACGCACCATCGTCGACGGTTGGATACGGTCCGGCGATCTTGGCTACTTGGATGAGGACGGTTATCTGTATCTCGTCGATCGTATGAAGGACATGATCATCTCCGGCGGCGTTAATATATACCCTCGCGACATTGAAGAAATCGCCGTTACCCATTCGAACGTGTGCGAGGCGTGCGTATTCGGTGTTCCCGATCCGAAATGGGGCGAAGTGCCGATCGGTGCCGTGGTATGCGCCTCCGCCTCGGCAATCGATGCTACTCTATTGAAGGATTGGATTAACCAGCGCGTCGCGGCTAAGTTCCAGCGCGTGAAGGACATCGTGGTTCTTGATGACTTTCCCCGCAACGTCGCGGGTAAAACGCTGAAGCGGGAAATTCGAGCGCGCTACATGGGCGATCGCGGTCTTCATGATTGAGTCTGACGCGGCAATCTGGGTCCTTTTGGATGACCGCGCCGGAAATCGTTCGCAGGCGTTGGGCATCGCCGAGGCATTGGGACGACCGTTCGTCGAACGGGAACTTACCTATGGACCACTGGCGCGGCTACCCAACGCCCTATTGGGTGCAACCCTGGCGGGACTTTCACCGACTAGCCGTGATTCTATACGACCGCCTTGGCCGAGACTGCTTGTCGCTGCTGGCCGGAGAACAGCGCCGGTCGCCCGAGCGATCAAGTTGCTCAGTGGCGGGATGACCCGTCTCGTTCAAATCATGGATCCCGGGCCGGGCGATTTTGATCTTATCGTTCAACCAAGTCATGACACCCCAATTCCGGGCGACAATGTCCTGCGGGTAGTTGGCGCGCCGCATCGCCTTACCGAGACAACGTTGGCGGCCGCCCGCGACACTTGGGAGGGCCGCTTCGATGATTTGCCAAGCCCACGGATTGCTTTAATCGTCGGTGGCAGTACACGGTGCCGCGCATTCACGGCTGACATGGCGCGTGAGTTGGGGGCCAAGGCATCGGCACTGGCGGTCGGGGCGGGCGGCTCCTTGTTGGTGACGACGAGCCGGCGCAGTGGTGCCTGCGCCGATATACTGATTAATGCGCTAACTGCCCCGTACACGGTCTATCGATGGGGAGATGAAGGCGATAATCCCTACATGGCTTATCTGTCCTACGCCGACGCGGTTGTCGTTACCGGGGATTCCGTTTCCATGTGCGCCGAAGCCTGTGCCGTTGAACGCCCCGTATATATCTTCGCACCAGAAGGTTTGATTACGCCGAAGCACAGGCGCTTGCACGAAGCGCTTTATGCCGGTGGCTATGCGCGCCCGCTGGGTGACCGTATTCACAAATGGTCGCATGCGCCGTTGATGCCCGCGGCAGACGTTGCCGATGAAATTCGCCGCCGCGGTCTGCTTCCCACGCCGGAGCGTCAAACAGCCTGACTGTGCCGCGCGGCACCGTTTTCAAGGTAGGCATCGAATGCCGCTGCGACGACACGAACAAGCGGTCGTCCCGCCTCCGTGACACGCAGACGGGAGTTCTCGATGGTGATGTAGCCGTCCGCGCGTAGCGGCGCCAACTTTTCCCAAGTCTTGGTAAAATCAGCGGCCTTACCGTATCGTGCGCATATGTCGGGAATATCAGCTTCAAGATCGCACATTATTGATTGGATGATATCACGGCGCAGCCGATCATCACCGTCCATCGCGATACCCCGTGCGATTGGCAGACGTCCGTCACTGACCGCGCGTGCATAGTCGCGCAACGCGGGTGAATTTTGCGCATAACCTTGTGGCATCCCGCTTATGGCAGAGGCGCCGAAGCCAATCAGCGTCTCCGCGCGGTCGGTCGTATATCCTTGAAAATTGCGGCCAAGTTTACCGTCGCCAGCGGCGCGGGCCATCGCGTCATCCGCGTGGGCGAAGTGGTCGAGACCGACGCGGATAAAACCATATTCAGTGAGCCGTTCGGCCGCGACTTCCGCCTGACGCCACCGTGCCAATGCGTCCGGCAGGGCGGCTTCATCAATCAGTCGTTGATGGCTCTTCATCCAGGGAACGTGGGCATAACCGAACAGGGCGATGCGTGAGGGATTCAGCAACATTGCCTGATCGACCATGTCGCGGACCAAGGCTTCGGTCTGGTGCGGTAAACCATACATCAAATCCAGATTGACCGCGTCGATGCCGTGTCCGCGAAGCCAGTCGACGACGCGTTGCGTCACATCGAAAGGCTGCGGTCGGTTGATGGCCCGCTGCACGGTGTCATCGAAATCCTGGACACCGATGCTGACCCGGTTGACGCCGGCGCTGGCGAGGGTGGCTACATACGATTCCGTCGTCGTGCGGGGATCGAGTTCCAGAGCGATTTCCGCGTCACCGGCGACGTCAAAGCGTTGGTGTAACCGGTCCATGGCCCGTTGCCAGTCGTCGCCCCGGAGCATGGAAGGGCTGCCCCCGCCCCAATGCAAATGATGGACGGTCATGGGCGCCGGCATACGGCTGGATACCAAATCGATTTCGGTCAGAAGGGTATCCATATATCGCCGTACAGGATCGTAACGTTTAACGATCTTGTTGTGGCAACCGCAGTACCAGCACATCTCGGCGCAGAATGGGATGTGAAAATAGAGCGATAGGGGCAGATTCGGATCCAGTTGCCGTAGCCATTGGCCATAGCTGGCCGCCGTTACGCCGGCATGAAAATGTGGCGCGGTCGGATAGCTTGTATAGCGTGGCACCCGGAGATCATAGCGCTGCCAAGGCGTCGGAGGCGCAGAGTGGGTGACATTTGGTAAATTGACCATGTTCATTGGCCGAATTTGCGCCGTTGGTGGCCGATCGGCATTGACCTGTATCAGTTTACCTTGCGCTGGACCTTTGACCGGAGGGTGATAGTTTCGTTGCCATGCCGCGCTTCGCAGCCAATCTGATGTTTCTGTTCCAGGAGTTCGATTTTCTGGACCGGTTCGATGCCGCCCGCGCCGCCGGTTTCAAGGCGGTCGAATACCAGT
>JAYOFM010000145.1:4400-7420 GCA_038117225.1 Rhodospirillales bacterium | reverse complement strand
GATCGGATCAGAATCTCGCCGGCGCCTTCGCTCGCCATCCTTCGGCTCCAATCAACGGGGTTCTGCCCCGTGTCGCGGGTTCCGTTGTGTGAGTAAATCCGATAGGAGCCATCGGGCAAGCATCGCGTGTCGATCGATGACACCACGCATTGGCTGCCGAACCGAGCCGCCGCTTTCCCAATGAAGGCCGGGTCCTCCGCCGCGTAGCTGTTGACGACGACCGACCGACTGAATGTTGAAATTTCGGCTGTTCACAAAAATGCCATTGTTTCGGACCATTAGCGTCAGGATCATTCGATTGCGGATCATCCGTCGTTACCCATGTTTACGAAATTGCGCAGCAGTTGCAGTCCCGACGACTGACTCTTTTCTGGATGGAATTGCACGGCGAACAGATTGTCTTTCTGAATCGCCGCCACCACCCGACCCCCGTAATCACAAGTGGCAATGATCTGTGTTTCTGGACAATCCAAATGGAACGAATGAAGAAAATAATAGTCGCATTCGTCTGGGCATCCGCGAAACAGCGGCGACCGGGTGTCCTGGCGGACCACATTGAAGCCGATGTGTGGGACTTTCAGGCCGGGTTCCGATGGCGTCAGGCGCCGCGAAACGCCGGCGAACCAACCGAGGCCCGCGTGATCCCCGTCTTCTTGGCTTCGCTCCGCCATCATTTGCATGCCCAGGCACACGCCGAGCGTGGGTTTTCCGTTCTCGACGACCTCCCGGGTCAAGACCTCCAATAGGCCACTTTCGTTGAGGCTTTGCATGCCGGCCGCGAACGCGCACACGCCGGGCACAACGGGCTGCGCTCCATCCACGACCACATCGGCGCCGATGTATTCAAAAGCATTTCGAATGGAGTAGCGATTGAAGACGCTGGTGTCGACAATGACGATCAATTTGCGGCCTTAATCGTCATTCGCCAAACGCGACCGGAGTTCCGTACCGACCTCATCCGCATCCAATTCCTTCGGCGCATAACCAGGATGGGCTTCAGACCAGTTTGCGGGCTCGATCGGGTCAAGCGGGAAGCTCTGCACCCCTTCGCCTTTGAGCAGGTAGCGTGAAAACCAGTCGCTGAGAGTACAGTCACCAATGAAACGCTCTAGTGCCTTGGGCCAATCCAGGGTCACGCCACTCGGTTCGTACCCGAATGCGGACATCAGGTCTCCGCATACGAATTCGGTCAACGCCACCTCGTCCTGGTCCAGGTTATTGCGCCATCGTTCGATGGCCGCATCTACGTTGAACGCCTCGCCATCCATGGCGAATACGGAATCGGTTATCCATTTATGCCCGTAGGCGCTTCGCCATTGATCCTTTTCGGATTGGGCGTCATCCGGGTCCACGCCGATAAATCGAAACACACGTGTCGCTTCGTTCACCGGCTCGCGTGCGGCGTCCTCGTAGCGCACCACCGTGAACCGTTCCCGATCCAACGTATCCATGTAGCGACATGCCATCCTTAAGGCGTCGAAGGAGTTGAAAATGGCGCCGAGGTAAGCGGGCTCGGGCGCAAAGGTAAACCGTTTGAACGACGCCAAAACGCTTCGCGGATCGCGGATGACCATCACCACCCGACCGTTGGGCATGAGGCGGAGAAACTCGGGAATCTCCCGCCATAACAACTGGTTCTTCTCGATCCAGTGGGTTTTCGTCCCTACAAGCCACAACTGACTCATCAGAACGTCGTAGAGGACCCCATAATCGACAGGCTGCCGTTTCCAGCAGGCCGCAAATGCTCGCTCCACGTCAATTTTGACGTCATAACGTAGGCGATTACGAGTCGCAATATCCCGAATCGCATGTTTCAGATTATCCGGATCGTCGATTGGGTCGTACCGACGGTATGCCCAGCGCATAACATTGACATTATACATCGTTGCGCTGACCTGAGGGTGTCCCGTCAGAAGCATGGTAAAGAATTCGGTGCCAGACCGATAGACACCTGTAACCAGTGTCTGGCTGTCCGATCTTCGTTCGGGCGCGCTAGAAAGCCCAGTCATGGGACGCCAGTTAAATTAATCATTTCTCGTAACCATGGCTCTAGCATTTATGAGAACTTGCAGTGCAACGTGGACATATTGAGCATGAGTTGCGCCGACACCGATGTACGAGTCATTTCCGATGCGAACGCCGCCAGACGAGTGTGAATCGTGCAGAAGGTTTTTCTCGTTCAATTTCAATCTCCCAACCGAATATGGGGCCGTTTCAAATGCTTTCCGTAATCACGGCGCCGGCACGGATGAAGGAGTCCGGCCCGAGGCGCACGCCCTGGACGATGGTCGCCCCGACGCCGATATGGCTGCCGTCGCCGATCTCGACGCCACCGGAGATCGTTACGCCCGGCGCAATGTGGACGTGCCCTCCGATTCGGCAATCATGATCTACGGAGGCGCGCGTGTTGATGATGGTATTGTTGCCGATGATCGCATCGGGCTGTACGACGGCGCCGGCCATGATCTGCGCACCCTCGTGGACGATAACCGAGCCCGCGAGAACCGCCGATGGGTGGATGACGGTCGCGAACGCGAAACCACGCATCTTGAACCGATCGAAGACCTGACGACGCCTGCCGGTGGTGCGTACGCTGCCGACGCCGTTGACCAGGACGATGCCTCCCGGAGCAAAACGCTCTTCGAAAACGCTCTCGGTCACGACCTCAAACCCCTTGACGGCAACCGAGGAGACTTCCGGATCGACGATGACGGACGGTTCCGTGCCGTTCACCCGCAGGCAATCGATCACCACCTTCGCGTGGCCGCCACCGCCAAGAACCGCGATGGACACGGCTTCCTTCACACCGCCGCCGTGATCGACAGGTCATAGAATCGTTTCGCAAGCAACGCCCGATTCAATTCGGCACGGCGCAGAACCTCGATGATGCGTTCCGCGGCCTTGCCGTCTCCGTAAGGATTTTCCATGCCGCGCAGGGAGTCACGAAACGCTTGTGTCAGGCAGCGGTCGAGTGCCGCCGCGATCGCTGCCCCGTCGCACGGAACGTCGAGCACATTGGC
>JAYOFM010000145.1:0-4390 GCA_038117225.1 Rhodospirillales bacterium | reverse complement strand
CTCGGTCGCCCACATGGGCCGCGCGACCCCGGCGGGGGGGGGGGTCGCGTTGGTTCCCCCCCGGCAGCGCGAAACTCGGCGCCTCGATGATCCCGCTCGAGGAATTCCCGAGCATCGCCGCCGCGATCGACATCAGCGAGAAGTAGGTGTGCGAGCCCAGGTTATGGATGAAGGTGGCGTTGTCGCGTGCCATGCAGAAGGCCTGGATCTGTGCCAGCACCCGGCTTCCGAAGGTATCCGCGTTGGGCGCGGTGAAGATGAGGGGGCGGTCGATATTCGCGACGGCATCGAGCACCATCGCCACGTCGCGTTCCGTTTCCCGGTAAGCGAGTGTTGCAGGATGGTAGGTGATGAGCACCGGCGGTCTGGCAAGTTTCATGCCGATGCGTGCTTCCAGTTCCGCCGTCGGTAGCGGTACGAAGCCAGCGAGCATGTCGAGCGCCGGCGCGCCGCTGACGTGAACCCGGTTCGGGTCCTCGCCCAGTTGAACGATACGACGCGCGTAGTCCGGAAGAGAGGCGAAGTGGATATGGCTCATTTTGGTGATGCTGTGCCGCGCCGCCTCGTCGACCACCCCCTCGGTCCGCTCGCCGCCGTGGATGTGGGCGACCGGCAGCATGAACGGGAGCGCGGCGGCGGCGGCGGCGAACATCTCCAACCGGTCACCGAGCACGATCAGCATGTCAACGCCGGCGGTCTCGAAATAGGCGGCGCATCCGCTGATGGCGCGGGCTATGCCGCGCGCGATGGCCGCCGGATCGTCCTTCTCTTCAAGGGTTTCGATGCGCGCGCCGATAGGGTGACCGTCCGCGACGATGGCGTCGACCGTCTTGCCGAACCCGTCGGAGAGATGGGCACCGCAGGCCAACAGCTCGAAACACATGCCCGGTTGCTCGGCGAGCGCGGCCAGGATCGATGAATAAATGCCATAATCCGCCCGCGTACCCGTGACGACGGCGAATTTCCTCATTTCAGCATGTCTTCGGTAAGGACCTGATCGGCCTCCACCGCGCGGGCGAGGGTTCGTCCGATGGTTTCCGCAAGGTGCTTGGGCGCGATTCCGTTGCCGGGCCGCTTGATGCATAAATCCTCAGGCGAAACGACGGTGCCCGCCGCGAGCGGCCGCGCCGCCACGAGGCTACGTCGAACCTGGATCCGGTATTCATACTCGCTCGGCGCGGGCCGTTTGCGGCCGTCGCCCAGCGCAGTCTCCACAAGGCGCAGGTCCCTCACGAAGGCCGTCAAATCGGCGGGCTCGAGTGACGCCTTGTGATCGGGGCCTTTCGCGGTGCGATCCCAAGTGAAATGCTTCTCGATCATCGACGCGCCCAAGGCCACGGCGGCGATGGCGACGACCACGCCGGTGGTGTGATCGCTATAACCGACCGCAAGGCCGAAATGGTCGCGCATGGTGACCATGGCCTGCAGATTCGCCTCGCCGGGATCGGCGGGATAGTCGGTCAGGCAATGCAGCAACATGGTTTCTCCGGCATCGTTGGACCGCAGCGTGGTGACCGCATCCTCAACCTCTGCCAGGGTTGCCATCCCCGTCGACAGGATAACCGGCATGCCCGTTCGTGCGATGTCCGCCAGTAACGGCAGGTTGGTCAGTTCTCCGGATGAAACCTTGACCCGCCTCATGCCCAACCCGCTCAGGAATGTCAGGTCGTCGGCCGAAAAGGGTGTCGACATGAACTCGATTCCGCGCCTGCGACAATGATCGACGAGACCAGGATACGCATCGCGCGGCAACTCCAACTGGGCCAGCATGCTGAGCTGGGAGTCCGCATTCTGCATGGAATCGACCTGGTAGGCCGCAAGGCCGGCGGATTTGGATGACAGACTGCCAGCACTGAAGGTCTGGAACTTCACGGCGTCTGCCCCCGCGTCGGCCGCCACATCGATAAGCTGATGCGCGCGGTCCGGCCGTCCGTCGTGATTGATGCCGGCTTCGGCCACGATGGTCAAGGCACCGGTCACGTCGAACGGCTCATCTCGTTCGGCGCGTCGATCATCAGCCCCGGGCTCGACGGGATGTTGACGACGCGGTAGCCGAGATCCCGCGCCGTGGTCAGGCTATCAGCCGTTGGCGCGTCGCGATAGATCTCCAGATCGCAGATCAAGCGCCAGGCCGGTCGCGCCTGGATGCCCCGCGTCTCCGCCGCGGCGAGGAACTCATCCCGGTCCTCCCGGCTTTTCATCAGCAAGGCGTTGAGCCAGAAGTTCGATCGCGTATCCCTGGGCTCATTGATGAACGAGACGTCGTTGAAGGGGGTAAGCAGCGATACATAGTTTTCGGCGAGGCGGCGCTTGCTTGCCAGCAGGACGTCGAGGGATTCCATTTGTGCGACCCCGACCGCGGCGTTCAAATTGGCGAGCCGGTAATTGAAACCAATTTCGTCGTGGTCGTAGTATCCACCGACTCCGATACGGGCTGTCGTTGTCAGGTGTTTCAGGCGGGTCGCCAATGCTTCGTCGTCAGTGACGATCATGCCGCCGGCGCCGGTCGTGATTGTCTTGTTACCGTTGAAACTGAGAATGCCCATGTTGCCGATTGAGCCGCATGGGCGACCGCGATGGGAACTGCCCAGTGATTCGGCGGCGTCCTCGACAACCGGCACGTCATATCGTGCGCAGATGTCCATGATCGGGTCCATGCGCGCGGCATGGCCGAACACATGCACGACGGCCACCGCCTTTATCCGCCTCTCCGTATCCGCTTCCAGGGCTTTTTGGAGGGCATCGGGACAGAGACCGAGGCTGTCAGGTTCGATGTCCACGAACAGCGGTTTCGCGCCGCGGTAGACAATCGCATTGGCTGTCGCGACGAAGGTCAATGGCGGACAGACGACAAGGTCTCGGGGACCGATCCCCAACACGGTGAAGGCAGCGTGCAGGGCGGCCGTCCCGTTCATGGTCGCGACCGCGAACCGGGTTCCGCAGCGCGCCGCGCACATCTGCTCAAAGCGGTCGACGTAGGCGCCCACCGAGGAGACCCAGGTGGTGTCCAGGCAGTCCTTGACGTAATGCCACTCGTTGCCGCGAAAGGAGGGCTCGTGCAACGGGATGGTTCCCGAGATGCCGAGGGTCTCGCGATAAAAGCGCTCGAGTGCAGCAAGCGCCGGCAAAACGCTCATTTGTCCTCGCTCTCGAACGCAGCGGCGAAATCGTTCTGTGCGCGGGCGTATTGATCATGGTCGCCGATGTCGATCCAGTACTCGTGAACCGGAAAGCTGCCGACTCGTTGGCCGTCGTCGATTAGGCGATTGATGATATCGGGCATGTCCACTTGTTGGCCCGAGGTAACAAAATCGAGGACCGTCGGATCCAATATATAGACGCCCGTGTTTAAAAAATACGTGGTGGACGGCTTCTCCCGAATGCGCGAGACTTTTGAGCCTTCCAGGTCGGCGACTCCATAGTCGATTGTGTGGACCTCGCGCTTCATGGCGATGGTCGCAATATTGCGTTCGACCACATGGTAGCGAAACATCTCGGAGATCGAGACATTGGTTACCAAGTCGGCATTTAGAACGACAAATGGAGCCGTCGGGCGAAGCGGCAATAGGCTCAAGGATCCGGCGGTGCCCAGGACCTCGTCCTCGAACACGGGATGAACGCGTCCCCGGTATCGCGCCACATGGTCGATGGCGGACGCGATGACGTCGCCCATATAGTTCAATGTCACGTAGACGTCGTCGACGCCCTCGCTGATAAGCTGATCCAGCAGAATGAACAGGATTGGCCGCCCCGCCACCTTCAGCATCGGTTTCGGCGTATGCTCGGTCACCGGTCGCAGCCGCATGCCGTAACCGCCGGCCATGATGACACCGACCCGTCTCTCGTGGGGGTCGATGAGATGGAAGTACTCGTCCACGAAATGAATATCGGTCAGGCGGCCACTGTCGTCGACGACAGGGAGTTGGGCGACCCGGGAACCCTTGATGACCTCGAACATGTCGCCGGTCGTCGAACCATCCTTCACGGTTATCGGGGTGGTCACCATGATGGACGATACCGGGTCATCAAAACTGCGGTGGTCCAGGATCCCTTTGCGGACGTCATAATCTGTAACGGTGCCGAGCAAACGGAGGCCCTCGTCAACGACCAGCGCAACCTTTTTCTCCGCCTTACTGATTACCGTGATCGCATCCATGATGGTCGCGGTCGGCGCGATACAAAGACGCCCAAGCATGTCCCTATTGGATTTCACAATTGGTAAACCCCTGTTGCGCCGGGTGTCGATTCACGCCTTGACGCATACCACGCCACCGTTTTCTCGATGCCAGCACGAAAACCGTCCAACCCGCCATGTTCGGGTGACCAATTCAGAAGGTTCCGGGCCGACTATGCCGGCAAGACACTGCGCGAGAACATGGGCCTGCCGCGT
>JAYOFM010000144.1:0-7615 GCA_038117225.1 Rhodospirillales bacterium | reverse complement strand
GTGATCGTCAGGTATCGAGGCGAAACACCGGCCGCAGTCGTACGCCCAGGACATTGCCGATGATCGCGGCGATGATCCAGGCCCATCCATGCAAACTGGTCGACGCCACGCCGGAAAAGAAGGCGCCGATGTTGCAACCTTAGGCGAGCCGAGCGCCATATCCCATGATCAGGCCACCGATAATCGCCGCACCCAATGGGCGAAGCGGGATGCGGAGCGTCGGGCGCACTTTGCCGGCCAGCGCCGCCGCCGTCATGGCACCAACGATGATGCCGGCGTTCATGACCGTCGTCGTGTCCTGCCAAAGCGGGGCCGCCAGGGCGCGCTGCTGAAATCCACCAGTCCAGAATCCGGCACTGGCTGGGTCCCAGCCAAACGCCGCCGCCGCCTTCGCCGCCCACAGGGTGAAGCCCCAGGTGATCGACCAGGGATGGCCGGCAACAACCAACGTCAACAGGTTGAGCAATGCCAGAAGGCCGGCGCCCATGAACAATGGCCACGGCCCGCGTAGTAATCGAGACCAGGAAAAATCGCCGTCCCACCACAACGACCGTTTGACGCGGGCACCGGATAACCACAGCGCGCCCATGATCCCCGACAATAACGCCATCTGCAGCGCCACGGCGGGACCCCAGCCGATCAACGCGCCAAGCGAGACCGCCCCCATGTCCGGCAATGACCACCACCAGTCCATGTGCAGACTGGCCCAGAAGCAGCCGACGCAGAAGAACACCAGCACCACCGCCATGCGAACATTGCCGCCGGCGGCGGTGAACAAGGTTCCCGACGCACAGCCACCACCCAACTGCATGCCGATGCCGAAGATGAAGGCTCCGAACACCATCGACCATCCGACCGGCGCCACGGCACCGGACACGGGCTGGCCGAAAGCCTCGCCAGCCGCCAGGAACGGCGCGAACAAGCTCATCGCCAGGGCCAGCATCAGGCACTGCGCGACGATGCCTGAAATATCGCGATCGACGATCACGTTCCGATACGCGCCGGTGAACCCGAAAGCCGCATGGTAGAGCGTGAAACCGAGCCCCAGGCCGATCGCCAACAGCGCCGGCTTATCATGCGTCGTTTCGCCAATCGCGACCATAAGGCCGCCACCGAGGATCATGGCGCCACAGACAATGGCACGTTGTATCGGTAGCCGTTGAACCGCGATTTCGTTCATGCGGCTTCCCCGATCATCGTCTGCGTCAGCCACCGGCCGCTTGCTTGACGATGCGCGCCACGATCACATCCAACTCCTGGCCCATGGCGTCGAGGTCCGCCACCTGATAGGCGCCGAAAGTATGACTGGGCAGCCGATAAGTCAGTCGCGCGGAACCGTCTTTCTGTTCCGTCACGTAGAGCCGGATCGGTGCCTCGATACCGGCCGCTTCGCTGGCCTTCAACATGCGCACGGCGAAATGCGGGTTGAAGATCATGACCACCCGGTTGCCGGGGATGGTCACGCCGATGGCCTTGGCGCCGCAGGTGGCACAGGCCTCGCCGACGAGCCCCATCTTGTTGGCGCTTATGGCGCCCCTAAGATCATCGACGAATGTGGCGAACGTCTTGCCGGTCTCGATCACCTGGGTGCCGGAATAGGGTTTCGGATTTTCCGCCCGCGCCGGAACAACCAGCGTCGCGGCGACAACGATCATGATCAACCATCGCATGGGAATACGCTCCGAGTTCCAGTTGTGAATCGAACGGAGGGTACGGCCGATCACCATGCCGTCTCAATCAACGTTAGCGTGATCGCGGCCAGCGGATCAGTTCGCCGCTTCCATGGTGACGGAAATACTGCGGATCTCGCCGGCCCGTTTAATACGAAGCTCGACGTTGTCACCGGGGCGAAACAGCGCCAGCGCGCTTGCCAGATCGTTGCCTCGGCGCACCGATCGATCGCCGATGCGGTCGATGACATCGCCGGCCTCCAATCCGGCGGCAAACGCGGGGCCGGCCCGATCGACACTGCGCACGCGCACGCCGGTCAATGTGGCCTGTTCGTCCTCCGTCAATTCGCCGGCCTTGAAACCAAGCACGCCACGAACCACGCGGCCATGGTCGCGAAGGTCGGTCATCACCCGCATGACGAGGTCCATGGAGGCGGCGAAGTTGACGCCGATGTCGGCATCGCTCTGTTTGGTAAAGATCGCCGAGACGACACCAACCAGGCGGCCGTCGCCATCGACCAAGGCGCCGCCCGACCCGCCCGGATTGACGGTCGCGTCGGTTTGCACGAAGTCCTCGATCTCGTTGAAGCCGGTACCCGATCTGTTCAGCGCCGAGACCACGCCGCACGATACCGACAGGCCAAGCCCAAATTGATTGCCGATGGCGCAGACGGGTTGCGCGAGCCCGGGCCGCGGCGCCGGAGCCAGCACGGGGATATCGAACGGCGCCTTGATCAGCGCGAGATCCGTCTTCATATCCTTGGCGACAATACTGGCGGCAACGAGGCGCCCGTCGTTCATGCGAATACGCAACGTCTCGGCATCCCCAAGGACATGTACGTTGGTCGCCAACAGACCCCCCGGTAATATGGCGACGGCGGTCCCTTCAGGGCGCGCCCCGGAGGACCCACCGGGTCTCACCTTCCAATCCGGTAGCACGGAAACCACCGATGCCATGACGGCATCGTCAAACGCCTGGGCTGGCGCCGTGACGGAAAGTGAAAGCGCGCAAAGTGCGCTGATCATGGTGGCGATACGGCGTGTCGTCATGCCTGAATTGTCGGCGTCATGAGGGGCGGGCGCAAGGGCGCCGATGCGTGACGCTGACGAAATTTCACCCTATAGGTAGGCTATGAAATTCGCCCGCACCATCCGCCTCGATCATTCGGATGCCCTGGTCTTTCCGTACGCCGCCGAGCCGGAGGAATGGGCGATCACCGGCACCTTTGCCTTCGCCGCGGCGGACCCGGCGGCGTGGAACGGCAAGGAACAGCTCGCCTTCCGCTCCGGCTGGCTCGGCACCGGCTCCTTCGGCCGCTCAACCTTCGTTCAAGTGGCCGTGATGCCGCAGACGCAGGCCGAGGATCTCGCGCGCCGTCTCGCCGGTCACTTGTTCGAGCACTACAGCGCGCCCGACATGCTGGCGGCCAGCGACGCGGCGCGCCAGGAAATCGCCGACATGGCCGACCTTTGCAATCATCCCGCCGGCACCCTGCTGGGCATCGAGCGGGAGATTACCGACGCCGGCATCGCCGAACGCATCCGCGTCGTCCCAAGCCCGGACGAACCCGAGCACGCGCGTATCTGGACATTGGAGCCGGAGGATTAATGGCGAAGGGGCGGAATGGCGCGCCCGGCAGGATTTGAACCTGCGACCCCCAGATTAGGAATCTGGTGCTCTATCCGACTGAGCTACGGGCGCCCTAGCGGAACATTTTAGCGAAGTTTCCGACCGGCACGGAATAGTTCAGCATGAAGCTTTCGGTGCCCGGGTTCTGATCGCCGAGACCGGCGTTGGAATAGTGCGAGATCGACAGGCCGAGGCGTGAGCGGTCATCAAACCGGTAGGCGAGTTCGAGCTGCGAGCGGAACTCCACCGCATGACCCAGGTCCAACGTATCGGTCTTGCCGCGCCACCACGTGGGCGCAAAACTGGCGGTGGTGACGATCCGGCGGCCGAAATAGACATCGATCAAAATGCCCGCGCCCAGGAACGTCATGCCATTGGTCGCCGCGGCGGCGGTGACGAACGGCTTGAACTTCCACAGTTCGTAATTGGAACGGTATTCGAGGCGGAATTCGCCGCCATCGTCCTTCTGGCGGTTGAAGTCGAACCAGCCGCCGGCGAAGCTGATGAATTGCGGGTCGCCGGCGCGGGCGGGCGCCGCCGTGGCCACAAGTCCGGAAACGCCCAGCAATAGGGCCGCCAAGGCAGCGATGGTCAGTCTTCGTAACAAGGGTCGGCCCCCTCCCTCAGTATCGCCGGCATCATACGGTATCTGGGCACGCGGGCAAGGGCGGCGCGACAAACACGGCCGCGTTTTTGGGCCCGCTCAATCGGGATGGCTGAACTTGAAATCCTCGCTCGCCTTGACCAGGGCAGAACGAATGCCCGGCTCCATCGCGGAATGACCCGCGTTGGGAACGATCACGTAGTCGGCGCCCGGCCAGGCCCGCGACAGAGCATCGGCGGTGGCGATCGGGCAGACCATGTCATAGCGGCCCTGAACGATGGTTCCCGGGATCGACTGGATATTGTCGATCTGATCGAGGATTTCGGTGTCGCCGATGAAGGTGCTGTTCTTGAAGAAGTGGGCCTCGATACGGGCCAAACTGAGCGCACCGGGCCCGGCCGAGGAACGCACCACGCTGGCATCGACCAACAAATTTGAACAACCACTTTCATAGCCGCTCCAGGCTTCCGCCGCCGGCTGATGAATGGCGGGGTCTGGGTCGATCAGGCGGCGGTGATAGGCGTTTAGCAGATCGCCTCGCTCGGCTTCCGGAAGAAATTCTGTGAAGCGGCGCCAGGCCTCGGGAAAAACAGTGCGCATGCCATACAGGAACCAATCGACCTCGGCATCGCTGCCGAGAAAGATTCCGCGCAGAATAAGGCCGGCGACCCGGGGGGCATGGCGAACGCCGTAGATCAAGGCCAGGGTCGATCCCCAGGAGCCGCCAAATATCAGCCATCGTTCCACGGCGAGATGGCGGCGCAGTGTTTCAATATCGTCGATCAGATGATCGGTGGTGTTCGCCGAGACGTCGCCGAAGGGCCGCGAGCGGCCGGCGCCGCGCTGGTCGAAAATTATGATGCGGTAGAACTGTGGATCGAAGAATCGACGGTGCGAGGCATTGGCCCCCGCGCCGGGACCGCCATGCAGGAAAAGCACCGGGAAACCATTCGGATTGCCGCACTGTTCCCAATACATGCGCTGACCATCGGTGAGGTCGAGCATGCCTTTATCGTAGGGTTCAATGTGCGGGTAGAGTTCGTAGGAAGGTTGGTGAATATCCATGGTCGGTCCGTCTTGTTTATGCCGCCGAGATTGCCCGCGACGATCTGAAATGTCCATAGATGTCGACGCGACCTTCGCGCCAGGAATACCTACGGCATGTGCAAACCGCGCACGAGTTCCACGTAGTCCGGATCATCCGCAGCCACCAGACCACGGCGCACCAGGAATTCGATAATCACCAACGCGGCATTGAACTTGAACGTCCGCCCGTCGGCGATCGTCCGCGTGACCTCGTCGATGGGCATCAACATGAACTCGTCGACTTCGCCATCGGTATTGATGGGCCGAAAGTCCTCGGGCAGGCGGATATCGTAGTTGAACAGGATGTCGTGGCGCAGGCCTTCCGGCCGGTCCGTTCTATAGGCGATTGTGCCCACCGGATAGGCGGTGCGTGCCAGGGCTTCCGGCATGCCCGCTTCCTCGCCGCATTCCTTGATCAGATTGTCGCGGATGGAGATGCCCGCCGGCAGACCGCCAGCGACGACCTGGTCCAACAGGCCCGGGCCGGTCGGCTTGCTCAGGCTGCGCCGGCCGATCCACATGTGAAGGCCGTCCGGCCGCTCGACGAAACCATTGAGGTGGACACCGTAACCACGTACGCCGAACAGCGGCACGGCGGCGCGTTCCATATGAAAAAGTGCCGGCGACGTGTATCCCACGGCGACCGGATAGGGTTCATCCCGCCAACCCGGAATGTGACCGGCACGCCGCATCGCGGCCAAAACGTCGGCGACCGCCGCCGTTCGCGACTCGAAATCGGCGAGCGCATCATTCAGCCGAACCGTGTCGGCGCGAACATGAAAGACATCGCCGTGGGCCGCCAACGCCGAAGCCATGTCCTCCGAAACCTCGCCTACCGCATCGTCGCCGACGAGAAATGGTCGATACCGTTTCGGATCGTAGCGCGCGCAGTCGCGGACGCGGTCAAGCAGGCTCATGGTGATAATTCCATCTCGTTGCTCAAACGCCGGCGGCTTCCAACTTTTGGGAGGTCAGCACCGTATCGACGAGCACCATTTGCCGTAGCTCCTGGGCGAGGTGATCGGTCAGGTCCTGTGTGGCGCCCGCCAACTGGATGTCCACATGCACGGTCTCGCCATCGACAAGGACGCCATGCCATGACGATGGTGTCAGGCCGCGCTTTGCGAAGACATTGGCCAAGCGCGGCATGGTCGCCGGATCCGCACCCGCGACAACGGAAAAGCACGCGGTGAAACGCGGGTCTGGTGCCGGCAACGTCGGGCGCGGCGTGGATCGATAGGTTGAAGAGTCCTGGGGCTGGTCGCCCCTGGTATAGGTCGGCATTGAAATTCCCCATATTCCGAAAAGTTCGGCGCAAAAGACGTGCGGTCCCGGCCCTCTTAGAGAGAGGCCGGGGCAATAATTCGCCCGATCAGAAGCAGGGGTCGTAATACCAACATGGCCCGGATCATAGTTCGCCGACCTGTAAGGTCAAGGACGGCGCGCGAATGCTCGTGTCTCGTAGCCCGTCAAGCGACGCGGGAGCGACGATCGTCCCGGTTCGGTTTGACATAGGCGCGCGCGCAGTGCTCGTCGCAGTAGGGCTTTTCGGGCACCGATGTCTGACCGCAGAAATGGAATTCCTCGGTTCCGGGATCGCCGATCGGCCACACGCACATGCCGGGACGGATCGCCTCCAGACTGACGACGTCGGCGGGTTTATGGGGTTTTTGTTTGATTGGCGAGCCACGCTTGGGCAGGCCCAACCGGTGCACCTTGCCAACGACGGCATTCTTGGTGATTCCCAGGCGATTTCCGATTTCACTGGTCGTCAAACCCTCGTTCCAGAGGGCGATCAACGCGGCAATGCGCTCGGCGGTCCATTCACTGACAATCATATGCTTTATGGCCGCGTGACGATGGTGGTCCCAGAACGCTCGAAAAGCCGGGTTTTCTGACTATTCGAGCCCCATCTGCGTCTGCGGAACCCTCCCTGATCGTTGATAAGCGTCGGAGGGATTTAACTAGATATGGCCTACCATCGCAAGCCTTCTACGATATATAGCCTTACCCACTGAATATTGGGGAGTTTTCGAATGTTTTCCACAACGTGGATTTTCGATAACCCGCCGCTTGGGGCGAAAAACTGCGTGTTCGCAATTGCAGCATAACGCGTTATACTTCCGCTCCCCACGGTTCCCCGACGCGTCGGGGCGCAAAGCAGAAAGGCGCAATGTCATGGCCAAATCCCCCTCCCTTGATGATTGGAAGGCGTCCGCCGAACGCGAGCTCAAGGGTCGTTCCATTGATGATTTGACCTGGCAGACGCCGGAAGGCATCGCCGTCAAGCCGCTTTACACCGCCGATGACCTTGAGGGGCTGGAACACGTGGACTCGCTGCCTGGGTTCGCGCCGTACCTGCGCGGGCCAAAATCAACCATGTACGCGAACCGGCCCTGGACCATCCGCCAATACGCCGGATTCTCGACCGCCGAGGATTCCAACAAGTTTTACCGCGATTGCCTGGCCGCCGGACAGAAGGGGTTGTCGGTGGCCTTCGATCTTGCGACCCACCGCGGGTTCGACAGCGACCATCCGCGCGTCGTCGGCGATGTGGGCAAGGCCGGCGTCGCCATCGATTCCGTCGAGGACATGAAGATTCTGTTCGACGGCATACCGCTCGAT
>JAYOFM010000143.1:4352-7637 GCA_038117225.1 Rhodospirillales bacterium | reverse complement strand
CTCACGGAACAACGGCGAGGACCTCAGGCGCGATATCCCCGGTAAGACGAAGGATTCCCGGCTCAACGGCCGATGAAGGTCATTCCGGCCGTCGTTGTCGCTAAGCTCGACGGCCGCGAAGTATTTCTGGTGGTCGGCGACGAAGTCTTCCAGGTCGAAGTCGTACACCCCCGCCGCGAAACCGGAATGGGCGAGATTGAAGTTGATCGCGAGACCTTGGTCGAAAAGATCATGAAGGGTGACGTAATCCCCTGGCCGCTCGAGCAGGCTTATGCCGGTGTCGACGAATGACCCCTGGGTCTCGACGGCGAGGGGCACGCCGAAACGCGCCGCGTCCTCCATAAGAACTTCCAGCGAACGGCGAAGATTCGCCAGCGCCTCGTCGAGGCCGCCGCGAACGTTCTCGCCGAACACCATGTCAAAGGTACCGTCCGTCCGTGGTGCTTGGCTCGGCGGCAGCGCGTCAGCCAGAAAACCCGGATGAATCGTGTAAAGACGGGCGCCGACTCTGGCGGCAAACGCAATCGCTTCGCGGGCATGACGGACGGAGGCGTCGCGCATATCACCGTCGAGCGACGCGATGTTGAGGACGATATCATCTCGCGCGGGCGGAAAGTAGTTGTGGCTGAAGATATCGTGATCGCATTTACTCTCTACAACGGCTTCCAGGTCGTCTCGCCAGGCATGTGTCGAGCCCAGTTCGATCCCGTCAATGTCCAACCCCTCCATGGCATCGAGCACTTCGCCGACATCGGTCTGGCCTTTACCGAACCATGTCGTCGACACGAACAATTCGACTCGCTGATTGCTGATCGGACGGACAGCACTCATTGCGCGGCGCGAGGCCTATAGAGACGCGCCTCGATCAGGTCTGTCGGCGAATTGGCAAAACGGTTGCCACAGCGGAACACACGCCAGGGCACATCGGTCCCGTTCTCATCCGCGATTCGCGTGAGGCGAAGGATGCCACCGGATACGAACACATCGACGCCGTGGTCGCTGACATTAGTGACCAGGCCGTGCATAAACGGATGAACATCCGCATTCCGTTCGCGCACGGATGCCTCCCGAATAAAATACGGCCGACCCCGGTAATGCGCCGTGGCGCCCGGGTACGGATAACTGAAGGCGCGCACAAAGCGTTCCGCGTCATCGACGCCCCAGGAAAAATCGAGAAGGCCGTTCCGGCGGGTGTTCAGCATCGGATAGTAACATGCCGCATCAACATCTTGCTCGCGAACCTCAAGGGTGCCGTCGTTGCTCAGGGTATCGGCGAGGTACGGAAACGCCTCTTCGACCATCAGGCGGTGACAAGCATTGATTAGGGTCATCGGGTAGATCGCCCCGCTATCCAGGGCCGCCGCTCGTTCAAAGACGACTGCGCCAGTATCAATACCGGTCGCCAGTTGGTGAACAGTGATCGTCGCGCTTCGTTCACCCGTCAATACCTGCCAACTCAGGCCGCCAGCACCGCGATGTCTCGGCAGCGGACCATTGTGAATATTGAGCGCGCAACCGTTGAAGATCTCAATAAATGAATCCGGAATAAGGCGTCGCCAACTTGCGACCAGGGCAATGTTTGGCGCACGGTCGAGAATCCAAGTCGCCACCGCGGTCGCGGCGATATCATCGTGGGCCAGGATATCGATCTTAAGAGCCGCGCATTGGCTCGCCACGGATTGACCGATGTGGCGTTCGTCATCTGATTCCAGCAGCGGATCGACCAATACGCCGACGATGTCCAGACCGACTTTGGCAACTGCGGGAATCAGGCAACGGAGGGCGCTGCCGCCACCGACCAGCAGCAGTCTCTTTTCGGCCGGAAGGGAAACACGGGCGATCATCCAGAAGGTCGGCCGAACGTGAGGCGAGCGGGCGACACGACACCGTCGGTGAAACCGTGCTGGCGCTCAAAACCACTCATGAACCACCCCCGTGGGGTACGGCGCGCTTACCCCATCGGCATGTACACCGTCGATGTAGACTTCCTCAAGGTAACGAAAGGCCATGCCGGCGCGAATGTGCGGATTCTTGGGCCGCTCGCCGAGCCGATCCGCGCGCAGTATCATCTCCGCCTCGTTGAAGCCGAAATGGGCACGCATCGCCGAGGTGCCTGAGAACCGCGGATTGAATTCGAACGGCACCGGACCGACCGGTCCGATCATCAATTGGATATTGAACGGGCCCAGAAAGGGCACCGCATCCGTGATCGCGGCCAGCAACGGATGCAGCTGATTGAAGACGTCGACCTCCACGACCCAGGAATGGCCGGCGCGCAGGCTGCGACGCGCGGTGAACGGCCCCAAGACCCGTCCGTCGGAAAGCTTGACGACACTGCAGGTATACTCCGTCGACAGCGCCGCGCTCGGTGCCGAAATCATTTCCTGGAGCAGCGGGTCCTCGCTCAAAGCCAAGGCGTGGCCCAGCTTGTCGATATCGGAAATAACGTGCACGCCATGACTGGCGCGGCCGCGACGGGGCTTGACGATCACCGGAAAGCCCCAGCCCCGCGCGACCTCCACCGCCGCATCGATATCGACCACCGCGTGGGAACGCGGGTGGGCTAATCCATGCCGACGCAGGAACTCGGCGGTCAACCACTTGTCCGTCGCCATTTCGATCACATCTGGTGGTGAGGTGACAACCATGGCGCCGGTTTCCGTCTCGATGGCCGCCTTGTTTTCGGCGAAAAACATCATGTCGAACACGGAGCCGATCATGACCGCGTCAATACGGTGCACGCGGATGATGGAAGTGATTTCGTCGAGCATGCCCGATTCCTCGACGCGCGGAATCAGGATCGTTTCGTGGCCACGGAAGAAGCCCGGATTGAATGGATCGATATCGGCCATGACGATGGTGGCATCGAGATCGCTTAATCGCAAAGATTTGGCGATCGCCTGTCCGACACCGCTGCCGGCCCCCGTGATCATGACCCGCAGGCTCATGCCGGTGCGGAAGTTTCCAGTTGAGTGACGATCTGGCCGACGTCGTCGGTGTGATGAGCGTTGGAGCCCAGGGACACGACCGCCCCGGCCTCGCGGCACCACTCAACCAGTTGCCAGGGGTTTGCGTGGTAATGCGAATTGATCTCGAATGCGACGCCGGTCTTGGCCGCCTTCTCGATGACCGCCCGGTAGTCGTCCTCCGTCGGCTCGGCAGCGAAGCGCGTCATGGACACGCCGAAAGCGTGGCCCAGGATATCGATATCCGGATTGTCGAGCACGGCCAGAGATAGGCGACGCTCCGTTTCGATAGCCGTCGCCGGATCGGTATCGACGAATT
>JAYOFM010000143.1:0-4342 GCA_038117225.1 Rhodospirillales bacterium | reverse complement strand
CGCCATGACGAGATCGCAGGTCCCGACGATCCCCGGGGTGCTGTCAATGTTGCCGGCGAAATCCAGAACCTTGGCCTCGACGCCCACCAGGGGACGGCACGGCGACGCTGGAAGGGCCCGGACCTCCGCGGCGAAATCGTGGAACCAATCCTCACTGGTTTGACGGGCATGTTCGCTGAAGAGAATACACCTGAGGTTCGCCGCCACTGCGGCATCATACATTTCCCGCGATGAATGGGCGCCATCGGTCCATGTGGTGTGCATATGGTAGTCGATACGCGGCAGCCGCCCGTGAAGAATGCCCTGGGCGTCGTCAAGAGGCGGGTGCATGATTTCTTTCCCTGATCATTCCGCGTGATCGGCATGGGCGGTGGCGTGGGTCGTCGATTGCCAGCACCGAAGGCCGCCCAAGTCAAGGTTGACGCTCTGCGTGGCAAGTCCGCGCTCCGCCAGGCGGGAGAGCAGGTTGTGGCGCTCGAAGGGGCGCACGAAGAATAGGAAGTATCCGCCGCCGCCGGTTCCCAGGAGACGGCCACCCTCGGCGCCCGATCTAAGCGCGAGATCATAGATTTCGTCGAGATCACCACCGGTGACGTCCGGATTGAGCGCCTTCTTAAGACGCCAGGTTTCATTCAGCATGCGACCGAAATCGTCGAGCCGGCCCTTGATGAGATGCGTTTTCATCGCCAGCGCGATGTCCTTGATCTCCTCGGCCATCCGTCGCGTCCGTGGGTCATCGCCGGCCCGGTTTTGATTGGAGCTTTGGACTACCTCACCCAGGTGGGGACGACCGGAATAACAAAGCAGGAATCGCTCCTCGAGCTCGTTGTGGGTTGATTCATCCAGGCGCAGCGGGGTCACGGTGTTCACGTCGTGATTGAACTGGATGAAATTGAAGCCACCGAAAACGGTGCTGTACTGATCCTGCCAGCCTCCATGAACGCCCAGTTCAATGCGTTCCGCCTCGAAAGCGAGCTCCGCGATGGCGTACCTGTCGAACTTGTCCTCGCGTAGTTCGTTCAGCGCTCCGATCATCGCCGCCAGCACGGTCGCCGACCCGCCGAGGCCGGATCCGGGAAGAAAATCGCTGCCGGACCATAGCTCAAAGCCGAATTCCGGCCGCAGCACGCGAATGCCCGCTTTGATAAGATCGAGCACACCGTCATAGGCCATTTCATTCAGGTCCGAGAACGTCTGCGTCACGCCCCTGTCATAGGAATGCAACACGATCGACCGATCGCCGCGCCGTCTGACCACAACATGGCTGTACTGGGCCAACGTCGTTGATAGTGCGACGCCGCCGTGGTTGATGAAATAGTTCGTATAGTCCGTACCACCACCGGCTAGGCTGATGCGTGCGGGTGCCTTGGCACGGATGAAACAGTCGGCCCGCGGCTCCATGTAGCCGGTTCTGACGAGTGAGACCAACTGGCGCTTTTCATCAAGCACCGGAATCGCGCGGATGCGGCGATCGAGCAATTTCAACGTCTGCTCCTTCGACGCGCCCTCACTGACCCAAACGTAATCCCGGTTCATGAAGTCGACGATCGGCAGATGCATATTGCCGAATTCGAGCAGGACATTACGGATATCGCCATCGGTCAACAGGCCGACGACGCGTTCGTGCTCATCGTGAATCAACACCAAACCTTCACCGTTGGCGCGGATGGCTTCCATGGCCTGTGCCAGGTCGGCGCTGTCGGGCAGGAGCAGGGTCGTAAGGGAAGCATCATTCATCAGCTGGACGCCTTCGCGATGCCTTGATCCCGGCAAAACGCATCATACGATGCCGGGGTGCCGATGTCGTGGAAGGCCGCTCCGCGTTCGATAACGTGGGCGGCCAACTCACCCCGGGCTGCCAGAAGTGGGAACAATTCGTTCTCCATTGAGAACGCCGCCGCGTCGTTTCCCGACAGCGCCAGCGGGGATATGACATAGGCGCCGCAATTGACCCAGCCCGGTTCAGCCACGCCGGTCGCCTGAGCAAAGCCGGCAATCTCGTCGTTGCACAATTGAACGGTGCCGAAGCGGCCGACGTCCGCGACACGGCTTACGGCCATGGTCGCCGCTGCGCCGCTGGCTTGATGCCGGGTAATCAGCGGCGCGAGGTCGAACCGGTGCATGGTATCACCGTTGATCACGAGCGCCGGTTGCCGCCAGGCCAGTTCGCGAAACACGTTCGCGACGGCGCCGCCGGTACCGAGGGGGCTCGGCTCCCGGATGGCGAGAAGCGCCGGCCGCCGGCCGCCGTGGGCGGCGACGAACTCGTCGAACTGATCCGCCATGTGGTGAACGGCCAGGGCGACGGTTTCAATCCCTTGGTCGACAAGCCAGGAAAGTTGCAGAGCGAGGAACGGCCGCCCATTGACCGATGCGAGCGGCTTCGGCACGTCGGAAACGCGCGGGCGCAGGCGCGTGCCCCGGCCGCCCGCGAGGATGATGGCGTGCATGGCGGTCATGCGCAATCCTCGCGGATGCCCGCCGCGAATTGATTGGCGATATCACATATCCGGTCGATCTGGTCCGCCGTGAGCCCGGTTCCCGATGGCAAGTGGGCGGAACGGTGAGCGATATCAGTGGCGACGGGAAAAGCGGCCGGAACGTTGTCGTCGCGATAGGGCTTCGCCTCATGCACGGGATAGACCATCTGGCGGCAATCGATTCCGTTCTTGAGCATGTGATCGAGGAAACGCGGTCTCAGTTCCCGTTTCGCCAGGGTGACGGTCGCCAGCCAGTGAACCGGATGACAGCCATCGACGGCCGGCCGCCAGGCGAAGACGCCGCTTTCGGCAAACCGTGCCCGGTAATGGGCTTCTTGCGTGGCGCGACGGTCGAGAATATCCGAAAACCGCTCCAGCTGCGCCGCGCCCACGGCCGCCTGCATGTTCGTCATGCGGTAGTTGAAGCCGACCACGTTGTGAACGTAACGCTGTTGGCGGGACATGCCGTGGTCGCGCAAGACGCGTAACCGTTGTTCCAGATCGGCATCGCGGCACAATACCATACCGCCTTCTCCGGTGGTTAGGATCTTGTTCGCGAAAAAGCTGAAACAACTCGCGTCGCCGAAAGTACCAGCGAGCTGGCCATTGAAGGTTGCGCCCGGAGACTCTGCGTTATCCTCAATGACCTTGAGGCCGAATTCCTCGGCGATGGCCATCACGGCCGCCATATCCGCGACATGACCGAAAGGGTGGACGACAAGGATCGCGCGGGTGCGTGGCGATATCTGTCGGCGCAAGAATTCCGGATCGATTGCCCAACTGTCCTTTTCCACGTCGACCAACACAGGTGTAGCGCCGGCAAGCCGAATCATGTTCGCCGGCGCGATAAATGTTAAATCCGGACAGAGAACCTCATCGCCAGCTCCGATACCTAGCGCAACGAGAGCAAGATGCAGTGCCGTCGTGCAACTCGATGTCGCGACTGCGTGTGGCATCCCGTGAAATGTCGCAAACGCATTTTCAAAGGCACCGATATATTCTCCCTGAGAGGATATCCAACCGGTCTCGATACAGTTCGCAAGGAACAGCGCTTCGTTTCCGTCCAGAACAGGCTCGAAAATTGGAATCACTAGATGATATATCCCCGGACACGTCGATGATCTTATCGAGAATGATATGGCTGCCCACGCTACCGCCATTTGGGTGAAAAACACTGTTCACCCAAATGGTCGCACCATGGTCGTTGGCTTGGTCCAACGACATGCCTCACGCCCCTCGATCAGGCGGCAGAAACGACTTCTTGCGGGAGGCGAACGCGTAATTCTCGTCCCAGCAGGCCAAGTAACAGAACAACGCGATGGGCGCCGTCCAAACATTCAAAAACACCTTCGTGATCCGCGAAGACGCCGCTCTTTATCGTCAGGCGATCGCCAGGCTTGAATCTATTTTCATCAAATAAATTCACCACGCCAGCATCGTTTTCACGCCCGCGGATGTCGTCGATCACGCCATCGGGAACGAATGCCGGCACCTCGCCATGGCAAACAAGACGCGACACGCCGACCGTCGACTGAACGGCACGCCAACGCTCCGCCCCGATATCCATGCGTACGAAAGCGTAACGAGGAAACAAGGGAACTGCGACATCTTCGATACGACGAGCATGTCGGCGTCGTGTCATGCACTTGGGCAGGTAGGCTTCAAAATTCTGTCGCCGCAAGTGCAACAATGCTTGATCTTCAGCACGTTGGTGGGTTTGCACAGCATACCAATGCTTCACGGCTCAGCCCTCGCCGTCCTGAAGATGCGCCCTCGTCTCCAGATCGAGGAGCGCTGGCGCAAAAACGCGGGCCGGTTCGATGTCTGCCACGAGATGATCATAGACCGCCAGAGGATTGATC
>JAYOFM010000142.1:0-7774 GCA_038117225.1 Rhodospirillales bacterium | reverse complement strand
ATGACCTGACGAGTATTTCCAATCGCCAGATTCCGGTGGCCGAGGGCGTCGGTCGGATCAATGTTCACATACTCGAACAAGGCGTGCTTCTGGAGCGCATGATCGCAGAGGCCGAGGCCGGCATAACCGACGGCGCCGCGATCGAACGACAGCGGGACCGTTTCACCAAACTCGGTGAGATCATCGACAAGGAGTTCGCAGCGGCCCGCATACTCCTCACGGCAGAGGAAAATGACCCCGACATCGGCCGGCACGCACGCGGCGCCATCGATACCTTGAACCGCGGGCTTGCCGACTTGGAATCCGAATATCATGCCCTGCGTAGCCATGGCGTGGCACTACTGGAACGGCGCGAGAACGGGGAAACGCAGGGATTTGATGCGCTTCTGGCGCGGCATGACAAACGCCAGGATGCTTTCGACGTCGCTGTTTCCGCGCTCAGCAAGGATGCCGAGAGGCTGACCACCCAGGCCGTCGCCAATGCGGATCGGGATGAATGGGCGTTGCTGATCACCAATGGTGTTCTCACCGCGCTCGCCGCCGTGCTCGGCTTCGGTTTCGCGATCATGGTGACCCGTGCCCTGGTCGGCGCCGTGCGCAACCTCGTCAGCGGCACCGAAGCGGTGGAAGCCGGCGACCTGGACACCGAGGTGGCGATTGTCAGCCGCGACGAGGTCGGCCAGTTGACCGGTTCGTTCAACACCATGGTCGACGGGCTCAGGCTGAAGGAACGCATCAAGGATACCTTCGGAAAATACATGGACCCGCGTATCGTTACCAACCTGTTGGACAACCCCGAATTCGCCGAACCGGGCGGCGAACGGCGCGAGATGACGGTGATGTTCATCGACCTGAAGGGCTTTACGTCAATTTCCGAACGGCTCGCCGCCGATGACCTGGTGCGCATGATCAATGGCTTCTTCGGTCATATGACGCAGGCCATTTCCGGCAATGACGGTGTCGTCGACAAGTTCATGGGCGATGCGGTGATGGCCTATTGGGGCCCGCCGTTCACGGCTGCCGATCAACATGCACCGTTGGCTTGCAAGGCGGCGTTGGCGGCGTTCGAGCGCCTGGAAACCTTCCGCGCCGAGGTCGCGGCGGAACTGGGCGCCGATGCCGAGGGGCTGGATATCGATCTGCGCATCGGCATCTCCACCGGCGAGATGGTCGTCGGCACCATCGGATCCACGGCATCGCGCAGTTTCACCGTCATGGGGGATCCGGTGAACCTAGGCTCGCGGTTGGAAGGCGCCAACAAGGCCTATGGCACGCACGTGATGATTTCCGACCGCACCCGTGAACTCGCTGGCGATGCCCCGGTGCGCGAACTCGACCTGATCCGCGTCAAGGGCAAGGAAGAACCGACCCGGGTGTTCGAACTCCGAGCCAGCGCCGCGCCGGCCGATTTCGAAGCCGGGGTCGCGGCCTACCGAAGCCAAAATTGGGATGCCGCCGAAGCCGCTTTCCAGGCTTGTCTCAAGGTTGATCCGGACGATACCCCGTCGATGGTCTATCTGGACCGGGTGGCCCACCTGCGCGCCGCGCCACCACCCACCGACTGGGATGGCGTCTGGGTGTTCGACACTAAGTAGCGGCTAACGGCATCATGATTCTTTGGCGGTTTGTCGCAATCCGGCGATCCACCGGCACTCCACATAGAACACCGGCGTGAACAGCAGCCCGAAGAAGGTCACGCCGAGCATACCGGAGAAGACGGCCGTGCCGAGGGACTGGCGCATCTCGGCGCCGGCGCCGGTGGCGATGGCGAGCGGAATGACGCCGAGGATGAAGGCGAAGGCGGTCATCAGGATAGGGCGCAGCCGCACCCGTGCCGCCGCGACGGCGGCATCCAGGCGGTTCATGCCGTCCTCCTCCGCCTGCTTGGCGAATTCGACGATAAGGATGGCGTTCTTGGCCGCCAGCCCGATCAGCACGACGAAACCGATCTGCACCAGAATGTTGGAATCCATGCCGCGCAGCCCGATGCCGACGACGGCGGCGAGCAGGCACATGGGCACGATCAGAATGACCGACAGCGGCAGCAGCCAGCTTTCGTACATGGCGGCGAGCAGCAGGAACACGAACACCACGGCGAGGCCGAAGGCGATCAGCGCGGTATCGCCGGCGAGTTTTTCCTGCAGCGCCAGTTCGGTCCACTCATAGCTGAAGCCGTCCGGCAGCACCTTGGCGGCCAGCGCCTCGACGCGGGCAATGGCTTCGCCGGTGGACAGCGACGGAATCTTGGCGCCCTGGACTTCGGCCGCTGGGTACAAATTATAGCGCGGCACCCGGTGCGGTCCGGTGATGTGGTGGAAGGTGGCGAGCGAACCGACCGGCACCATGGCCCCGGCGGTCGAACGCGCGCGCAGCTTGGCGACATCGCCCGGCTGATCGCGAAACGGCCCGTCGGCCTGCGCGGTCACTCTGTAGGTCCGGCCAAGGTAATTGAAATCATTGACGTAGGCGGAACCGATGAAGACTTCCAATGCCTCCAGCACCCGCTCCGCCGGCACGTCAAGAATTTCCGATTTCACCCGGTCGATATCGGCATAAATTTTCGGCGTCGCGGTGTTGAACAGCGAGAACGCGCGAACCAGGCCGGGGTCGGCATTAGCGGCGCGGACCAGGGCGCGCGTCGCGTCCTCGAGGGCGCGGATGCCGCGCTGGCGCCGGTCCTGCACATACAGTTTCCAGCCGCCGCCGTTTCCAATGCCACGCACCGGCGGTGGCGCGATGATGAAAATGAACGCCTCCTCGATGGCGAACAGGCGGCCCTGCAACTCGCCGAGAACCCTTTGCGCCGAGGCGCCGCGGCGGGCCCGCTCGGCGAAGTCCTTCATGGGCACGAAGATGGCGCCGGCGTTGGGGGCATTGGTGAACGTGGCGCCGTCGAAACCGGCGAACCCGACGGCGTTGGCGATGTCCGGGTGCTCCCGAATGATGCCGATGGCCCGTTGAATGACCTTATCCGTGCGCGCCAAACTGGACCCTGGTGGTAGCTGCACCACGGTGATCAGATAGCCCTGGTCCTGATCGGGGATGAAGCCGGTCGGGGTCTGCTGGAACTGGTGCACGGTCAGGCCGATCAGGCCCGCATAAGCGACAAGCGCGATCACCGACATGCGCACCAGCCGCTTGGTCAGATTGGCATAGCCGTTGGCGAGGCGGTCGAACAACCAGTTGAAGCCGTCGCTGAATTTCCGGAACGGCAACGTGATCGCGCCGATCAATCCGCCAGGGACGGCGTCGTCGTGCGGTTTCAACAGCAGCGCGCACAAGGCCGGCGAGAGAGTCAGCGACACGACCATGGAGATCACCGTCGCGGAGGCAATGGTGATGGCGAACTGGCTGTAGAACTGGCCCGAGATACCTTCAATGAACGCCGTCGGCACGAATACCGCGACCAATACCAGCGAGATGGCGACCAGCGCCGTGCCGACCTCGTCCATGGTCTTGTGCGCGGCCTCGCGCGCGCCCAGGCCACGGGCCATGTAGCGTTCGACGTTTTCGACCACGACGATGGCATCATCGACGACGATGCCGATGGCCAGCACCAGTCCGAACAGGGTCAGGTTGTTGATGGAGAAACCGAACAGCGCCATCACCAGGAAGGTGCCGATCAGCGAAATCGGGATGGCGACGATGGGAATGATCGAAGCGCGCAGGTTCTGCAGGAAGACGACGATGACCAGCACCACCAGAATCACCGCCTCGATGATCGTGGTGTAGACGGCGTTGACCGACTCGGCGATGAACTCCGTTGGGTTGTAGACGATGGTATGGCCGACGCCCGCGGGGAATTCCTTGGCCAGATCGTTCATGGTGTCGATCAGCGTTTCGGCGGTTTCCAGCGCGTTCGAGCCCGGCCGCTGGAAAATTAGGATCGGCAGCGCCGTCTTGTCGTTCAAATAACCGATGGTGGTGTAGTCCTGCGAGCCCAACTCGACCCGCGCCACGTCCTTGACCCGCACCGTCGCGGTGCCCTCGCCACGCTTGACGACGATGTTGCCGAAGGCTTCCGGCGCGATCAGGCGGCCCTGGGTCTCCACGTTCAGCTCGAAGGCGCCGGGATTATCGACCGGCAACTGATTGATGACGCCGGACGCCACCTGGACGTTGTTCTGGCGCAGCGCCGACACCACTTCGCCGGCGGTCATGTTGAACGCGGCGATGCGTTCCGGATCAAGCCAGACACGCATGGAATATGCGCGCTCGGCGAACATCCGGGCCTCGCCGACGCCCTGGATGCGGGCCAGCCGATCGACGATCTGGGTGCGGGCGTAATTGGAAATGTAAAGCTGATCGCGGCTGCCGTCGGGCGACAGCAGATGGATCACCATCATCAAGTCGGGCGAGCTTTTCTTGACCGTGACGCCGAGCCGGCGCACGTCTTCCGGCAATCGGGCCTCGGCGATGGCGACTCGGTTCTGCACCAGCACCTGGGCGAAATCCAGATCAGTGCCAAGCTTGAAAGTCACCGTCAGGCTCAGGCGTCCATCGCCGGTGGCCTCCGACTTCATGTAGATCATGCCCTCGACGCCGTTGATTTCCTGTTCCAGTGGCGTCGCCACGGTATCGGCGACTGTTTCCGCCGAGGCACCGGGATAGGTCGCGGACACCTGGATCGTCGGCGGCGCCACTTCCGGGAATTGGGCGACAGGCAGGCTGATATAGGCGATGGCGCCCAACAGGGTGATTAGGATCGAAATCACCGTCGCGAAGATCGGGTGGTCGACGAAGAAATGGGTGAAGCGCATGGCCTGGGGTCCGCGGAGCGGCTCAGGAACCGGAAACGGGCTTGAGGCTACCATCCGGTTGCAACGTCATTTCGGTCGGCGTGACCTTGCCGCCGGGCCGTGCCCGTTGCACCCCCTTGACGATGATCCGATCGTCCTCGCCGACGCCGCCCCGGATGACCCGCAGCCCCTGGTGCAGCGGCCCCAGATCGACCTTGCTCGTGGACACCGTCCCATCCTTATCGACGATCAGCACGATCTTGCTGTTCTGGTCGGAAATCACCGCGTCGTCTGGAATCAGCACGGCCTCGTACTCGTCGGAGCCGGGCAGACGCAGGCGGCCGAAGACACCGGGCGTGAGGAATCCATCCGGGTTGGTGAACTCCGCCTGCGCACGAATAGTCGCTGTTTCGGGCGACAGTTCGTTGTCGACGAAGCTCATACTGCCCTTGTGCACGAACTCATTCTCATCTATCAGGCGGACGGCTACGGGTATGCGGTTTTCGCGCGCCGATGCCCGCTGACCGGTGGCGCCCAGACGGGTGTATTTCAGGTACTCGGCTTCCGAGGCGGTGAAGGTAAACAGGATCGGGTCGGTGGACACCAGCGTCGTCAGCAGCGTCGTTTGGCCCGACCCGCCGGCGACCAGGTTACCGGGGTCGACTCGCGCGTCCGACACCCGTCCCGCGATGGGCGCGCTGACCTTGGTGAATTCCACGTCCAACTCGGCGATGCGCACCTGGGCCTTGGCGACCAGTACGTCAGTGCGCGTGGTCTCGCGTTCGGCCCGCCGCTGGTCAAAGCGTTCCTGCGAAATGGCGTTCTGCTTAACGAGGCGCTCGCCACGCTCGAACTCCCGCTGTGCCAGATTGAATTTCGTCTGCGCCCCTTCCAGCGCCGCCTTGGCGGCGTTCAACTGCGCTTCGAACGGCCGGGGATCGATGACGAACAGCAACTGGCCCTTGTCGACCAGCTGGCCTTCCTTGAAATGCACGGAGTCCAAAAAGCCGGAAACCCGGGCGCGAATCTCGACCCGGTCGCGGGCCTCGAAACGGCCAGTCTATTCGTCCCACTCGACGATCTTCTGCAGCAGCGGTTTGGCCACCGTGACCGGCAGCGGGCCCTGCTGGGCGTTGCCGGGCTGGACGAGAACCAGGAACAACGCGCCGAAAACGGTGGCCAGAATATGCGTCGATCGAATATGCATTCGAATTCTCCAACTCGGCGCGCTCGCGGGAGGCACCGGTCCGCTCTGATGGGTAGATCGCGATGAAGGTTGAGACGTAAGCGGTTTCGCCGACAAATCAAGTGACATTATCGCGCCTGATACTCTTCCATACGAACCGATGCATCAGTTTTTCTCCCCCGTCCGCTAGTTTTTATGGTTTGTGGGCTGGACTGCGAGCGGAGAGAATTTCGGCTCTTGATCTCGTCCCAGGCACCGCATTGCCGACCTCACAATAAAGGAAACACCGCCGTGACCCGAAAGCCCAATTTTCTGTTCATCCAGGCGGACCAGTTGGCGGCGCGGGCGTTGCCCGCCTACGGCAACCGCGTCGCCAAGACGCCCAATATCGATGCCCTGGCGGCGCGCGGCGTGGTGTTTGAACACGCGGTTTGCAACTATCCGCTCTGCGCGCCGTCGCGGTTTTCCATGATGTCTGGCTTGCTGGCGTCGAACGCCGGCGCCTACGACAACGGCGCCGAGTTCCCGGCATCGTTGCCCACGTTCATGCATTACCTGCGGCTGCTGGGTTATCAGACCTGCCTTTCGGGCAAGATGCATTTCATCGGCCCCGACCAACTGCATGGCTTCGAAGATCGGTTGACCACCGATATCTATCCCTCCGACTTCAACTGGACCGCCAACTGGACTGATTCCGTCGTTGGCATCGAACGTCTTCTGGCGGCGGCGGGCGAGGTCAATGGGATCAAGCAATCGGGTATTTATGAGCGCACCATCCAGCTCGAATTCGATGACGAGGTGGCATTCAAGGCGGTGCGCAAAATTCACGATCTGGCACGCTCGGACGATGATCGCCCGTTTTGCCTGTTCGTTTCGTTCACGCATCCGCATGATCCGTTCGCGGTGCCACGCCGCTATTGGGACCGCTACCGCCATGACGACATCGACATGCCCGTGACCGGAAGATTGGCGCGCGAGGATTTGGATGCCCATTCACAGCGTCTGCACGATCACATCGGCGTCGCCGAGGCGGCGATGACCGACGAGGAAGTGCGCATGGCGCGGCACGGCTACTACGGCGCCGTCAGTTACATCGATGATCAGGTCGGCAGCCTGTTGCAGGCCCTGGAGATCGCCGGCCATGGCGACGACACGGTGGTGGTGCTGCTGTCCGATCACGGCGAGGCGTTGGGCGAGCGTGGGCTCTGGTTCAAGCGTTCATTCTATGACGTGGCGCTGCGCATCCCGTTGATCATTGCCGCGCCGCTATCTTTTGCCGCCGGCCGGCGGGCGGAGAACGTCTCCCTTATCGATCTGTTTCCGACGGCGATCGAGCTCGCCGATCCGGATGCCGGGCTGGCGTCCATCCAGACCCGCCACGACGGCCGTAGCCTCGGCCCCCTGCTGCGCGGCGATGACTGGAATGAAGCGGACGTGGTGTATGCCGAGATGACTGGCGAAGGTTTGAACTCGCCGGCCGTGGCAGTGATGGACGGGCCCTACAAATACATTCACTGCGACGACGATCCGCCATTGCTGTTTGATCGCCGGACCGACCCGGATGAGGTTGATAACCTCGCTGGCACGGTTGAGGCCGCGGAGACGGAACGGCGGCTGGCCGCGGTGGTCAGCGAGAATTGGGATCTGGCGGAATTGAAACGCCGGGTGGTGGAAAGCCAGGGCCGCCGCCGGCTGGTCGATCGTGCCCATAACGCTGGTAAGCCACCGTCGTGGGATTTCGATACCGACGTTCCGGGACGCTCCCAGTACTTCCGCCCGTGCGCTAAAAATCCCAGTGCGTCCAATTACAACAGTCGGTTTGAAATCCGCGCGCGGCCGGATTCGGAAG
>JAYOFM010000141.1:0-7862 GCA_038117225.1 Rhodospirillales bacterium | reverse complement strand
CCTGGGGGCGCCAATTTTTTGTGGGGGGTTGTTTTTTTTGCGTGCGGGCCGTTATTATCGCTAAACTCGGCCACCGGGGGCCCCCCGCGCCGCTGTTTGACCCCGCTGTTTGACATTGTGAAGAATTCTCGGAAAAGCGATGGCTCGCCTCAGCGTCGTCGAGGGGGTGGTTTCGCCGATCGCGGCGTCGGAAATGATGACAAATGACCACATTTTTCCCCAGAATTGTCATATTTTAAGCAATATCAATTAGTTAGACCGTTACATGTGGGTATAAAGCGCCCCAAAAGTCCTCCAAAAGCCCCTGAAACCGGTCCCGACAGCATGAAATGTCGTCATAAAGCCTTGATTCCGCCCTATGCCCGACATGCCACCCGGTGATGTTTCACCATCAGCAATGACGGGAGGTTGCCATGCAGACCCTGAGCCTACGCGGTGAGTTCGATTTTCGCTCGGCCGCCACCACGCGGCGCCATTTGTTGCGCGGGCTCGGTGACGTGGAAGGCCTGCTGGTCGATCTCGCCGAGGTCACGCGCATCGACAGCGCCGGTCTCGCCAGCCTGGTCGAGGCGCTGCAGGCGGCGCGCCGGCGCGGCAAACGCTTCGCCATCACCGGCGTCGGCGCGCAGGCGCGGAAGATGCTGGTACTGGCGCGGCTCGACGGCGTCATCACGATTCTCGATACGACTGTTGACGGCGTGCCGACGAAGGGGCACTGAATTGCGAATGAATGTTTCGACCCGCAACCTGATCGGCGGTTTTACCGCTCTCGCGGTAATCGTACTGGCGATGGCCGGTGCCCGGGCGGACCTGACGCTGGTGGCGATGGACGGTGAGCGGACCTCCGCGCTGGGCGCCATGCCGCATCTGGCGGGACCGGCGCTGGGCGGGCTCGACGGCCGCGTCGTCGTCATCGCCTTCTTTGCCAGTTGGTGTCCGCCGTGCCGGCCGGAATTCGGCCATCTCAATACGCTCCGCAAGGCCCATGACGCGGCGAAACTCGCCATCATCGCGGTCAACGTGTTCGAGGCCTTCATCGAGGATGCCGGTGCCGGTGCCCGCATGCGGCGTTTCCTCGGCATGACCAAGCCGGCGTTCAGCGTGCTTGGCGGCGGCGTCGATGACGAGGTGACGAAGGTTTTCGGCGGCATCGACCGCATCCCCACGGTGCTGGTATTCGACCGCCAGGGGCAGCCGGCCTACCAGTTCGTGCATGCCGAGGGGGCGACGAAGACCCACGCCACCTTCGAGGAATTGCAGGCGGCGGTAGCGCCGCTGTTCTAGGGGGCGCGGTTTCAGGTATCAAGCAGGCCGTCAATGTAGAAGCCCTGGAACATGCTGATGCCCAGGTCATGACCGATTTCGACGCCGGTCTCGTCATCGACCCGGGCCAGCACCACCACGGTGCCGTTGTCCTGAATTCTTTCAATTTCCTTGCGGAAGCGGGGCAGCACGGATTCGGCGCCCTGGCGCCAGAAGATTTTCGCCATGTTGGCGTTGAGCCGGTCCAAATTCACGATGCCGACGGTTTCCGGGAACATGGCATCGACGGCGATAGTGCCGTTGCGCGACGCGATCAGACTGGCCGCGACCTCGTACTCGTCGAAGTGCTGCAGGATATTGGCCTGGCGGAATTCGAACACCACGTTGGAAAAGGTGTTATCGTCGGCTTCGCCGAGGAATGCCTCGAAGGCCTTGGTGAACACCGATTCCACGTTGAGATTGATCGAGCACTTGGCGCGCGCCGGGTTGGCATCACCGAAGGAGCGCAGCAACAGGCGGTCGAGGATGATGGTCAGCTGATTGAACAGATTGCCGGAGCCGCGCAATTCCACATCGCTGAACACATGCTTCTTCAGCATGTCCATGCCGACGAAGTATTCATGCATGACGTCCTCGGGCGGCTCGCCAGGTTTGATGATGGCGATCTTCTGATGCTTGATGAACACCTTGGCGAAGGCCGTCGTGCCGATTTGCTTGTTGACCGCGACGACGCGCTCGATATCGGTCTCGTTGAGCCGGCGCCGGACCTGTTGCTTGGCGGTCTCGGCGGGCTCGTCTTTGATTTCCTCTTCCTTCTCGATATAGCGTTCGAGAAACTTGATCGCGTTGGGCACCTTGAAACGCAGGTCGATATTGCGCAGCAGGCGCGACTGATCGACCATGCCGAAACTTTCCGGGAAGTAGGTCTGAATCAGCCGCAGCAGTTCCACCTTGAGATCGGTGAGCAGGCTGATCTGATTGAATTCGCTCATCTTGACCAGCATCGCTCGGTCCGGCCGCGGCAGGGTATAAAGACGGCAATCGTGCCGTCCTCGGTAGCTGATCAGCATGCTGGCGAGGTCATTCCAGAAGGAGTTGTCGGCATCGCCCGTCGGCAGCACGCTGAGCGAAACCAGCAGCAGGGTGTTGTAGTCCGGCCGCTGTTCACTCCAACGTTCCAGCACGGTTAACAGTTCCGTCGCCGGTGGTGCGTTGTCGATGTTGGCGGTCTCGGTCACGGGCGCTTCTTTTCGTTGGCCTATTATGGCACAATCCGCATCGACGGCTACATCCTGACCCGTTCCGACGTCGGATCATAGAACGGCCGCAGCGTTGCCTGGGCGCCGACCATGCGCCCGACGACCTCGATCGAATAATCATCGCCGACCAGATCCCGCGCCGTGCCGCCGTTCGGGATATCCACATAACCCAGCCCGACCGCCGCGCCCAGGGTGTGGCCATACCAGCCGGCGGTCAGGTAGCCGACAATGGCGCCGCCGCGATAGACCGGTTCATTGTGGTAGAGCAGCGGTTCCGGTTCATCCAACAGAAACTGCAGCAATCGCCGCGTCGAGCCGGTCTCCCGCTGGCGGGACAGGGCGTCGTGGCCGATGAATCCGCCCGGCTTGTCCCAGGCGACGGCGAACCCAAGCCCGGCGTCGAGCGGCGTGTCCTCGTCCGAAATATCGTGGCCCCAATGGCGGTAGGCTTTCTCCAGGCGCAGGGAATTCATGGCGTGCATGCCGACGTGCTTGAGACCATGGGCTTCGCCGGCGGCGGCCACCGCGTCGTGCACATGGGCGGCGAACTCCGTCGGTACGTAAAGCTCCCAGCCCAACTCGCCGACATAGGTGATGCGCGCCGCCCGCGCCAACGCGTAGCCGACCTCGATTGTTTTCGCGGTAGCAAACGGAAATGCCTCATTGGAAAGGTCCGCCGAGGTGACCGATTGAAGAACCTCGCGCGCGCGCGGTCCCATGACGGCGATCACCGCCTCCCCCGATGTCACATCGATGGTGGAGACGCGGGCGTCTTCCGGTGTATTGCGCCGCAGCCAATCCATGTCCCGCACCTGTGAGCCGGCGGATGTCACGACCATGTAGTCGTCATCGGCGAGTCGGGTGACGGTCAGATCGGCCTCGATGCCGCCGCGCTCATTGAGCCATTGGGTATAGACGACGCGACCGGGTTCTACCGCGACATCGTTGGCCGAAATGCGGTTCAGCACTGATTCGGCATCTGCACCGGTGACCCGGAATTTGGAAAACGAACTAAGGTCCAACAGCCCCACCGCGTCACGCACGGCGCCATGTTCCGCCGCGGAATTGGCGAACCAGTTTTGACGATCGTAGCTGTATGTGTACGTCGCGTCCTGGCCTTCGTTGGCGAACCAGTTGGCCCGTTCCCAGCCGGCGGTTTCGCCGAAACATGCGCCGCGCTGGCTCAATTGTTCATGCAGCGCCGACCGCCGCACGCCGCGCGCCGAGTGGTACTGATAGAATGGCCAGTGTACGTCGTAGAGCAGCCCCAACGTTTCCTTGACCCGGTCGTGCAGGAACCGCCGATTGGCCTGAAACGGCATGTTGCGGCGGATGTCGACGCCGTTGAGATCGCTCTGTGGTGCCCCATCGCGCAACCATTCGGATACCACCTTGCCGACGCCACCGGCTGACTGGATACCGATGGAATTCAGGCCGGCGGCGACGAATAGTCCCGGCAGTTCCGGTGCCGGACCGATGTGATAACGGTTGTCCGGGGTGAAACTTTCGGGGCCGCAGAAGAAGGTTTGGATGCCCGCGTTCTCAAGCGCCGGGATGCGGCGAATGGCATCCATCAGGATCGGTTCGAAGTGGTCGAAGTCGTCCGGTAGTTGATCGAATTCGAAACTCTCCGGGATGCCATCCATGCCCCACGGCTTGGCCTCGTGCTCGAAGGCACCGAGCAACAGCTTGCCAGCGTCCTCCTTGTAGTAGGCGCAGTAATCGTAATCGCGCATCACTGGCAGGCCGGGGGTCACAACGTCCATCGGCTCGGTGACGATGTAGAAATGTTCACACGCGTGCAGCGGCACGGCGACGCCGACGCTGGCGGCGACCTCCCGCGTCCACATGCCGCAGGCCAACACCACATGGTCGGCGGCGATATCGCCGGCGTCCGTGCGCACACCGACGGCGCGGCCATCATCGATCAGGATCTCAGTCACCTTGGTCTGCTCGAAGATCTGCACGCCGCCGTTACGCGCGCCCTTGGCCATGGCCTGGGTGACGCCGACCGGATCGGCCTGACCATCGGACGGAATGAAAATACCGCCGACCAGATCGTCCACATTCATGATCGGGTAATGATCCTTGCAGCCGTCGGGCCCCAGCACGTCGACCCGCAGGCCGAACACCTTGGCCATGTCGGCGCGGCGCACCAGATCCTCCATGCGGCCCGCGTGGGTCGCCAGCGACAGCGACCCGTTCATCTTATAGCCGATGGCCTGCCCCGTCTCTTCCTCTAGCTGGTGATAAAGATCCGCAGTGTAGCGCGCCAGATTGAACATGGTGTGATTGTCGCGCAACACGCCGATTAATCCCGCCGCGTGCCAAGTTGTGCCCGACGTTAGCTGTTTGCGTTCCACGAGCACGCAGTCCGACCAGCCGATTTTGGCCAGATGATAGGCAATGGCGCAGCCGATGACGCCGCCGCCGACGATGACCACGCGGGCCTTCTTGGGCAATTCCTTGGCCATGATCTATTTTTCCTTCTCGTTTCACGACCCACGGGTCGCGGTCAGTTTCAATAAAAACGCCCGCTCAATAGGATGGCGGAGCGACAATCCAGAGTACGCGGGCCTCGCCATCGCCAATGTTGCGCGCCCGGTGCGGCTCGGCGCGGTAGTAGGTGACGGCGTCGCCGGGCTCCAGGATGAATACCCGTTCGCCCAGCATGAATTCGATGCGGCCCTCGATGACGATTCCCGCCGCCTCGCCGCGTTGACGGTATGGCGCTTCGGCGGTTTCCGCCCCGGCCGCGAAGCTGCCCATGATGACCTCGAAGGCACCGGAGAATCCCGGCGACAGCAACTCCTCGACCATGCCGGTATTGGCGAAATCGAGCCGGCGGCGATTGGCACGCCGCACCACGACACCGTGCTCCTCCGCCGGTGTCTCGGCGCTGACCTGAAAGAACCAGTTGATGCCGACGCCCAACGCACGCGCAATCTCGTCCAACACCGGAATGGAAACGGCGGAAATATTACGCTCAATCTGCGACACGTAGCCGACCGAGCGGCCGATACTATCGGCCAGCGCTTGAATGGTCATGCCGCGCGCCTTGCGCAAATCCCTGATCTGCGCGCCGACCGGCAAGGCCATGCTGGCGGTTTCGTCGGGCATCCGTTTCGTCACCCTTTGCTTTCACGGCCAACAGAAGTAATCACTCGTGAGACCACGGCGCATCTATAAATGAAAAATTACCATAATATTTCATTTTTATGAAGGTTATTTCACTAACCTCCTGCGGCTAGTTATTGACGACGCGGAAAATTAGGGTTGAGCGACGTTATCATGGAAGAGTGTGGGTAACATTCGGCGACGAAATATCACAACGTTTTTAAGCAATTAGTAGCAAAATCCAGGATAGGGTCGCCCACGTTCCGAATAACCGTGTGGATCCTGGGAATGAAAAAAGTCCTTAGTTGGTTGCTGCTCGCCGTCTTTGCGGTGGCGCAATTGTTCGTGCTGGCGCCGCGGTTGTTTACGGGGGGCGAGGATACCGCGCAGATTGCCCTGGTGGGGCCGATGAGTGGGCCCGATGCGGCATTGGGCGCGGCCATGATGGCTGGTGCCGAGTTGCTGGTCGAGCGCGCCAATGCCACGCGCGCGCCGGACAGCAAGCGCATCGAAATTATTGTTCGCGACGACGCCAACGACCCGGTGAAAGCACGCGAGATCGCATTCGACCTGGCCGAAAAGTCCGCCGTGGTCGCCGTGCTCGGCCATCTGACCGACAAAACCTCGGCGGCGGCCGGACCGATCTATAAGGAGAAAGGGCTCTCCGTGGTCACCGGCGCCAGCGGCACCCCCGCGGTAACAGCCGGTAATTCGTGGTATTTCCGTGTCGGGCTGACGACCGCGCATCAGGGCGTCTTTCTGACCCACTACATGGCGCGGGTGCTGGCGAAACAGCAATTGATCGTCATCCATTCAGAGGATGATTACGGTCGCTCATTGTGGACAGCCGTGGATTACGAACAATCCTTCATCAAGCGCCTGGGGATTTCGTAGTTGGCGGTCAAGAGAAAGCTCAGTTTCGATCCGGCGGCGCCCGATTCGGACAAGGCGATGGACGCTATCGTCGCCGAACTGTCAAAAAGTTATGGCGGCGAAATGCTATTGCTCGCCGTCGGCGAGGACACGGCGGCGACATTAATTGGAAAGTTACAGGATAATCCCAGGCGCCGCTTCGGCAAACCCATGCCCTACAAGAACATCGGCCCCGACTCACTCGGCAGGCCGTCGTTGATCGACTCTTTTTCCAAGATGCGGCGGGAAAATAATCGGCCTGGCATCACCATGGAAGGAGTGCACGCGGTAGCGCCGTTCCTGGAGGACGTGGCCAACCAGCAGGCGCTGGAGTTTCGACGCGATTATTAACAGCGCAATGGCCGGCCAGCCGGCATTGTCGCCGCCGGCTTTCATGATGCCGCCGCCATGGTGGTCGCGGCGCTAGATGGGTCGGATGCGGATGGGACGGACCTTGCCGCAATGCGCAAGGCGGCGCGCGATCGGCTTGCCAGTTTCGACAAACCGGCAAAATCTGTTGCTGGTGTCACGGGCGGATTGTATTTCGACCGCGACGGCAACGCCGTCAAGACGGTGCCGATTGGCGTTTACCGGGACCGGCGGCTGGTATCGCCGCCGCTGCAACTGAGTGCCGTCGGTTCCGTCGACAACCTAAAACCAAACGAAACCTACCAGATCAGTGGCCATTACTTCACACCGACGCGCATCGTCCATACGGGCCTGCGCGTCAATGAAATCACCGATATCGACCTGGACAATCGACGCGCTCGGCTGGATTTCAATCTGTGGTTCCGCCATCTCGGAGAGTTAGATCTTGGTGCCATCGAATTTCCCAACGCCGCCGAGCCGATCACGCTTGGCGAGCCGATCGAGCAGATGGCCAAGGACGGCGCGTTCTATCGTCTGTATAGGGTCAAGGGCGTGTTCCAGAGCGATTTTGCCGACACGGCGGCGACTTTCGGCAAGCGACTCCTGGGAGTCCAGGTGCGCCATCGCACTCTAAATCGGACGCGGCTGATCCTGGTGCCCGATATTCTTGGCATGGCGAGCGGCGAGAGCGGCAGCCTGACCGAGCGCATCACCCGCAAGACGGTTTTTGGCGAGAGTACAGACTGGGCGATCAGGCGCGCGGATATCCAATCCGTTCCATGTGGAGGTCGCCGCGACCGGGTTCAAGATACTGTGGTGGATGGCGCCGGCGTGGCTGTTCAATCGGGCCATTGAGCACTTTTTCTGGAAACCGCTGGAACAACGGACCGGGCTAAATTCACAAACCAAGTGCAACACTGGTATACACCGGAGTTGCTATGG
>JAYOFM010000140.1:3732-8041 GCA_038117225.1 Rhodospirillales bacterium | reverse complement strand
TCGGTCAACGCGGCATCGATTTCGAGTGGAATGGCGGTGTCTTCGAGACCGAGCGCGTCGTCAAGTACAAAATCAGGCGCATCGGCACCATCGTCCTCGACGGTAACGTTCAGCATGCCAACGTTGATCTCGGAATCTCCGTCATTCTCCGTGGTTCTCGCAACGACCTGCAGCGTGAAATTGCCCTCAAAGCCCTCCGGCGGCGTCACGGTCAGACCTTCGAGCTGTGACGGATCGATTTGCACCGCGCCGTTGACGATCGAAAGCGGAGTGTCGCCAACCGTCAGCACGGCGCCATTCGGGATGTTCGAAATGGTCAGACTTAGCGTCTCGGAGCCGTCGACATCGGTCAGCGCGCTGTTGATATCGAGCGGAATGGCGGTACCTTCGAGGCCCGTCGCATCGGTCATTTCCAGGATCGCCTTGTCGGCGACGCCCAGCACGGCGACGTTGACCGCCATGGAGGTCTCGGCCATATCGCCTTCATCATTCGACGTGGCGACCACGTTGAGTGTGAAGTCCTCGTTCGAGTCTGCGGGCGGCGTGATCGTCAGGTCGGTCAGCTGTTCGGGCGTCAGCGTCCATGTACCGTCGCCGTTATCGGTGCCGGCCGACAGCACGGCACCGGTGGGCACCCCTTCAATGGTGACGCTGAGCACCTCGGAATCGTCGGCGAGATCGGCGACGATCTCGAGCTGAATCGGTTCGTCCTCGTGGCCCGCGGCGTCGTGCAGCACCAACACCGGCGGGTCGGCAACGGCGGAGACGTCGAAGTTCATGATGCCGACGGCGGTTTCCGTGTCACCATCGTTTTCCGTCACCGTTGCCTTGACGAGCAGCGCGAATTCACCCGAGAAATTTTCCGGCGGCGTGATGGTCAAGCCTTCCAACTGCGCCTGGGTCAGAGTGACGCTGCCGTCGGCATTGACGACACCATCCGAAAGGTGGGCGCCCTCTGGGATGTTGGAGATGGTGATCGACAGGCTTTCCGAGCCATCCGTGTCGGTGACCCCGGTCGAAATGTTAAGCGGAATGGCCTCATCTTCCCCGCCAAGGACGGGATTTTCGGTATCCAGGAACGGTTTGTCGGCGACGCCGGTCACGGCGACGTTCAAGGTTGACGAAACGGTCGCCGTCGAACCATCGGATTCAGTGGCGGTGGCGGTGACCTGCAGCGCCATATCGACATTGGAATCGGCGGGCGGCGTAATCGTCAGTCCGTCCAACTGATCGGCGGTCAGCGTCCAAGTGTCATCCTCCACATTGAATGAACCGGCGGACAATTCCGCGCCTTCGGGTACATTCGAGATGGTGATCGATAGGCTTTCCGAACCGTCGAGATCGGTCAACGCGGCATCGATGGTCAGCGGGATCGGTTCGTCCTCGAAACCGGCGGCGTTGTGCAATTGCAAGCTAGGCGTGTCCGCGACCGCGGTCACGTCGACATTGATGACGCCGGCGATGTCATTGACGTCGCCGTCATCTTCGGTCGTCGTCGCCGTCACCAGCAGGGTGAAGTCTTCGTCCGAGCCATCCGGCGGGGTAATGGTCAGGCCGGCAAGCTGGTCTGGCGTCAGGAGAGCAACGCCACCATCAATGGCGATGGCGGTATCACCCGACATCAACACCGCGCCTTCGGGAATGTTGGAAATGGTCAGCGACAGGGTTTCGGAACCGTCCGTATCGCCCTGCGTGACGGAAATACTGAGCGGAATCGAGCCATCCTCATTGCCAGTGACATCACCAAGACCGAGATCTAGGTCGTCGGCGACACCGGTCACCGCGATGTTGACACTACCGGTCGAGGTTGCCGTGGTACCGTCCACGGTCGTCGAGGTGGCGACCACGGTCAGTTCCATATCGACGTTGGAATCCTCGGGCGGCGTGATGGTCAGGCCCTCCAACTGGTCCGGCGTCAATTCGGCGACGCCGTCGGTCACCGCGATGATGTTTTCGCCAACGCGCAGAATGGCGCCAGTGGGAATGTCCTCAATGGTGATGGACAAGGTTTCCGAGCCGTCCGTATCGGTCAGGCCGGTCGAGATATTGAGCGGAATTCGGGTATCTTCCAGACCCGACGCCGCGTCCGCCTCGAACGTCGGCGCATCGGCGACGCCGGTGACATCGACAGAAATGGTATCAATGACGGCTTCCGACAATTCGCCGCTATCGTTCGTCGTCACGGAAACCTGGAGATCAAAATTCTCGTTGGAATCCGCTGGCGGCGTGACCGTCAGACCATCCAGCAGGTCCGGCGTCAGCGTCCAACTGCCGTCGCCATTGTCGGTACCGGCGGACAGCACCGCCCCCGTCGGCACGCCGGAAATGACGACTTCGACGGTTTCCGAGTCGTCCGGCGAGACGGCTGTAATATTGAGCGCGATGGGCTGATCCTCAAAGCCGGCGGTATCCTCCACCGTGACCTCGGGCGTGTCCGCCACGGGCGCCACGTTGATATTGATGGAAGCGGTCGACTGCGCCGTATCGCCGTTTTCCGATTCCGTCGTGGTCGCGGTGACGTCGAGCGCGATATCACCGGAGAAATTTTCCGGTGGCGTCATGGTCAGACCAACCAAGTCGTCGGAGGTCAGGGTCCAGATATTGGTTTCGGCGTTGAACGTACCGGCCGACAGGGCCGCGCCTTCGGGCACGCCGGCGATATCGATCGAGAGCGTTTCCGAGCCGTCCGCATCGACCAAGGCCGACGAGATGTCGAGCGCGATGGCGGTATCCTCGTCTCCCCCCGTATCGCCGACAGCCAGATCCGGCGTGTCGGCGACGGCGACGAAGTCAACATCGACCGTATTGGTGACTTCGATAACATCGCCGTCATTTTCCGTCGTGCGCACGGCAACACTGAGCGAGAATTCGGCGTCCGAGTTTTCGAGCGGCAGAATGGTCAAGCCGTCGAGGTCATCCGGGTTCAACTCGTAGGTGCCGGTCTCGGCATCGATCAGCGTGCCGGCGGAAAGGTCGAATCCCTCGGGGATTCCGGAAATAGTGACGGACAGGGTTTCCGAGCCATCCACGTCGGACAACATGCCCGAGATATCGAGCGGGATTTCATTGTCTTCGAAGCCCGAAATGGCGACCGTCTGCCCGCCTTCCGAGACACCAACACCGTTGATCTCGACACCGATTTCATCGGCAACGCCGACCACATCGACGTGGATGAACCCGACCTCGGTGGCGGTGTCGCCATTGGTCGGCTCCTGCGACGTCGAGGTGACCGTGAGGTCAAAGTCGACGTTGGAATCGGCGGGCGGGGTCACCGTCAAGTTTTCGAGCGCGCCCTGGTCATTGAGAAAGCCGATCGGAATATTGGCGGCGCCATTTATGATCGGGATCTGAATGATGGTGCCGGGTTCGGCATTACCGGGGAAGCCCTCGGGCACTTCGATGTGCAGGCGCGACCCCGCGGGGAAACCCTCGATCTTGATTGCCGTCAGGTTCTCCGAAATGTCATTGGTGGTGGTTTGAATGTTCAGCGGAATAGCCGTGTCTTCCAGGCCCTGAACGTTGGTGACCTCCAGGTTCGGCTTGTCGGCGACCGCTTCCACATCGACTGGGATTGAGCCGAACAGGGTTGTCGTGGCACCATCCGACTCGGCGACCTGCATGCTGATCTGCAACTCGAAGCTGTCGCTGTCGTCACCGGACGGCACGACGCTCAGGTTGTTCCACTGATCCTGGGTGAGTTCATAAACACCGGTATTGTTCGGCGGGATGACCACGGAGGTCACACTACCGTCTTCATTGACCTGGTCATAAACAAGATGCGCGGAGACGATGGTATCGCCATTGGCGTCCAGCTCGATCGCCGGCAATCCGGAAATAGTCACGCTCATAACCTCGGAACCGTCGGTGTAACCAAGTTGGGCGACGATATTGAGCGGAATTTCCTGATCTTCGTTGATCTGCACCGGCATGACCGTCGGATTGGACGCGTCGGCACTCAGTTGCTGGTCCAAGACGCTAAAGGTGAAATCATCGACAATGCCGATGACATCGACGCCGATGCTGCCGGAACCCAATTCGGGCGTCGGCGGTTGGGCGGTCTCGAATACCGGCGCGCCATCCTCGTCGACGACAGGCAAGCCGTCTTCGTCAAGCAGAGGAACGTCAGTGGTCACGGGATCCGGAACCGGGCCGAGGGCGGTGATCGTGAGGCCGAAATCTTCGTTGGAATCGTCGGCACCGGTGAGCGTCAGGCCGTCGAGTTGGGCGGGGGAAAGGCTCCAACTGCCGTCATCCGCGTTGAATGTGCCAGCTGAAAGCGTCGCCCCTTCCGGCAGACCGGTGATGACGA
>JAYOFM010000140.1:0-3722 GCA_038117225.1 Rhodospirillales bacterium | reverse complement strand
CATCAAGCGAAATTGCCGTATCCTCGAAACCAACCGCGATCGTCGGGTCATCGGTAAAGCTCAGGTTTTCGATATTGGAAATATGATCGGCACCGTCGGCACCGCGCACCGTGACCTGACCGTTGACGATGGAGATGTCGTAGTTGGCGTAGCTGCCAGTGAACTCCACCGTATCCTGGCCAGCGCCACCTTCGATGACGTCGTCGCCGAGACCGCCGATGATGACGTTATCCGCGTCGGAACCGATGATGATGTCGCTGCCGGCGCCACCGATGACGTTTTCGATGTCGATCAGCGTATCGCCGAACGTCAGGTCATCGACGCTGCCTGCGAAACCGCCGCCGATGGTGACGGTGGTCCCGTCGGCCAGCGTTACCTGCTGATCCGTCGCGTTCATGTTGATGACCAGATCGGTATCCCCGGCGACACCCTCGAAGGTCACGGTATCCGTTCCCTCGCCGCCGTCGAGAACATCAGCGCCATCAAGCAGTCCGCCGATAAGCAGATCGTCGCCGCTGCCGCCCTCGACGAGGTCCGATCCGGCCCCGCCGTCGAGCAAATCATTCCCCGCGCCGCCACGAACAGTATCGTCGCCAGCGCCATCGACGATATCGTTGAAATTACCGGTCGATGTGGTGATTACATTGTCGGCTCCGCTACCGGTCAGGTTGACGGCATAGTTTTTGTCACTGAGGTCGGCGTCACCGATAACTTCGGCCTGTGTCACCTGTACAACTACTTCCTCAGCTTGCTCCCTACCCGGTGTTTTCTCGACGACCGTTTCAATGTCTACCTGCGGCGCTTCAATCGTCTGCGTTTCGATCGTCTGAAATTGCTGAACGTCATCCTGCACCACGTCGATGAAACCGGTTTGCTGCCCCGGTTGATCACCGCCGGCAGCCGTGTCGAAATCGGCCAGGGCTTGAGCGCCGTCACCGGTTGACGAGTCATCGCCTTGCAAGCCGAACGTGTTACCGCTTGGTAAATGGACCAGCGCGTCCGCATAGCGGTCGACGATTTCGTCGTCCTCCATGCGCCCAACCTCCGACGGCTCGGATTCAAAGCCGCGGACGGTGGTGAACTGGTTGGCGCCGTTCATGACCTTGGTGCCGCCTTCGTTGAAGACGACGACCTCGCCGACGAAGCCGTCGGCTTCCTCCATCAGCACGACGTTCATGTTTTCACCGTCCGTCACTTCGATACCGACCTGGGTGCCGCGGATACCGATGGTAGCCACCGGGGTGTCCAGTGTCATGGCGTCGGGGTCGGTCTTGGCGACCTGGCCGGACACGAACGTGAACACGCCCTGCAGCACGGACATGGAGACCGAGCCTTCCTGCGTCGCCGGATCGTAGATCATTTCGTCCAGCACCATGCGGCCGCTGTTGCCCATGGAGAACGTGGTTTCGTCAGCCAGCAACACACCAATGGCACCGTCGTCCCCGGATTCCAGGATATCGCCCTGGAACACAACATCGCCTTCCTTCAACTCGACGCGTGTGCCGTCGACGCGAATGGCAAAGACCTGACCTTCAATGCTATTGACGTTGCCGATCGGCGCGCCATCAGTACCGGCGATGACCGTCGGCGCGGCCGCGATACCGCCGGCATCGGCTGTCTGCACGGGTTCGGCGCCGGCGGCAGGTTCCGCGGCGGCCTGTTGCGGTTGCACGAATCCGAACGGATTGTCGCCGACTGGCTCCGAGCCGGCGTCACCGGCGGATGTCAATTGAGTGACCACCTGGCCGGAGACCTCGCCACCACTCTGAGAGGTCAACGTCGGCGGATTGGGCTGGGTATAATAATCCTCAATGGTGACGGTCGTCCCATCGGGGAACGTCATCACCAAGTCATCGCCGTCCGGCTTGAACTCGGCGTCACTTACATTGAGGTTATTGGGGAGTTCGATTGCATCGCCGGACGTGGCGGAAGTCTCGAACCTTCCGGCGCCCGGTTGCGTCCATTGCTGCCCACCAGCCGCACCAGGGGTTGCCGTTGTGTCTGCCATCTTCTGGAACTCCTCAGGCGCGCCGTTTACGGCAGTGCCCATAGGCGTTCATGCATGTTGTTATTGTTCTTTTCGCGATCAATATATGATCGGCGGCGGCGCGCTGTCAAAAAACAGCTGAGTTTTTGAGATTTAGCGTCAAAAGTCTGCGCTTAGTTCCAGCCCGTTTATCAGCTCGGCGCACCCGTATTCACCAATGCCAGGAACTTGCTGGTCGAACCGGCGCGAATATAGGCGAGCGCGCAACCGAGTGGGCGGTCCTTGCGTTCGCCAATCGCCGGACAGGCCGTTTCCTTGACCGTCGGCAGGCTCCCGGCACTCGCATGCCCGACCTCCGGCAACGCGCCGGGCAGATCCTTTTCCCTTTTTCGCTTCGGTTTGTCGGGATCGCTCTCGACCGCCGCAATTCGGATATCCGGCGCGACGCCGCGTGCCTGAATGGTTTCTCCGTCCGGCGTGTAATACAGCGCCGTGGTCAGCCTGAGCGCCCCATCCACTGGCAGCGGCATGATCGTCTGCACCGAGCCCTTACCGAACGTGGTGGCGCCCATCAGCGTCGCCCGCCGATGGTGCTTGAGCGCGCCGGCGACAATTTCCGACGCCGAGGCGGAGCCCGCGTTAATCAGCACCACCAGCGGCAATCCTGCAGCCAAATCGCCAGCCTTGGCCTTGAATGCGCGATAGCTCTCGGCGGTGCGGCCGCGCACGGAAACGATTTCGCCCTCTTCCATGAACGCGTCGGCGACAATCAGTGATTGATCGAGCAGACCGCCCGGGTTGTTGCGTAAATCGACGATGACACCAGCCATCCGCTGCCCCAGTTCGGCGCGCAGCGCCGCCATGGCGGCAGTCAAACCGGCTTCGGTTTTTTCGGAAAATCGGGTGATGCGGATGTACCCGACATCGCCTTCACTGTGCCAGCGCACGGATTTGACCTGGATGATGGCGCGGGTCAGCGATACGTCGAACGCTGGTGCATCGCCGCGCAATACCGTCAGACGTATATCGGTACCCGGCTTGCCGCGCATGCGTCGCACCGCTTCACTCAGTTTCCGGCCCTTGATCGGTTCACCGTCCACATGGCTGATCAAATCCCCGGACTTCATACCCGCGCGCGCCGCCGGGGTATCCTCGATCGGCGCGATCACTTTGACCAGACCGTCTTCCATGGTCACCTGGATGCCGAGACCGCCAAACTCGCCTTTCGTTTGGACGAAGCTTTCGCGGAATTCATCGGCGTTCATGTAACTGGAATGCGGGTCCAGCGATGCCAGCATGGCGTGCAACGCGTCTTCGACCAGTAGTGCCGGCTTGAGGCTGCCGGGAGTCGGCTTCGGCTCCTTTTCGACGACACCCTTGATCGCCTCGTCGATCAGCGCCTTGTCGTCGGCCTGATGCACGTAGTTTGCGCGCACCCGTTTGAAGGCAAAGCCAAAATAATCGAGCCTGTCACGCGACGACGAGGCCTCGGCATAAGTCGTATAGATATCGTCGAACCGCCGCAGTTCTCGCGCCGCGTCTTCCGACAATGGCGGTGCGCTGCCGCCGATGGCCGACATCACCCGTTCCAGGGTCGAACTGCTGGAGACGCAGCCCGACAGGCTCGGCAGCAGCGTCAGCGCCAACACGGCCGCCAACATCATCAGAAAAGTTCGGGGCGAGCCGCGCCAGCGCATGAAACCGGGTCCTTCTAGCTCTCAGGGTCGTGCGGATG
>JAYOFM010000139.1:0-8053 GCA_038117225.1 Rhodospirillales bacterium | reverse complement strand
GACGGCGGCGATGATTATTCGCATGGCTGTGGCCGTTCCTGGTCGAGCCCGGCGCGCACCTGTATCAGGCGGGCGCGGCCTCGGCGATCTCGACGTCCACGGCGTCAGGCACGGGGACGATGTCCGGCGTCATCCACATCTTTTCCAGCCCATAGAAGGCGCGAACTTCCGGCCGGAACAGGTGGATGATGATATCTCCGGCGTCGATCAACACCCAGTCGCACTGCGGGGCGCCTTCCATGGCGGGATTGTTGAGGCCCGCCGCCTTGATTTTTTCACGGAGATGATCGGCCATGGCTCCCACCTGTCGATGGGAAGCGCCGGTGGCAACCACGAGATAATCAGCGATCTCGGTTTTGCCGGCGAGGTCGATGACGACGACATCCTCGGCCTTGTCGTCATCGAGCGATGTTTCCACCAGGCGCAAGAGTTTCTTGGGGCCCGGTAGTACCTTCTTTCTGGTCGGTATGGTCTGCGTCCTTTCCTTCGGTTCAATACGCGCGGTCCCGGTGTTTCCACGTGGGGCCGCCCCCAGGGCCCGGCGCCGTTAGCCGCCCGCGCCGTCGCCGCTGCGAATGCGGGTCGCCGACTGGGCGTGGGTCCGTATCCACAAGAATACCCAGGCCGGCGGTCGCATCCGGCTCAGCTTGCCCGCGGCCCGCGCCCGTATCCGGTGGCGGGCGAAACGCCGGGCGGCCTTCGTCGACAGCGCCTTCAGAGAATACGAGGGCCGCGCGAAAACCGCAACGGGAAGACTGTGAAATATCGATGTCCATCGTTGCCAGCGGGGAATCTGGATCAGGTTGTCCGCGCCCATGATCCAGACGAAGCGGTGCCCCTTGAACCGCCGGCCGATCGCCGCCAGGGTGTCCGCCGTATAGCGCGTGCCCAGACGGACTTCCAGATCGGTGACGCGAATCCGGCGTTCCACGGCAGCCACCGCCTTGGCGCCGTGGAAACGCTCGTCGAAAGGGGCCATGCCGGTCGTCGATTTTAGCGGATTTTGCGGTGAGACCATCCACCAGACCTCGTCGAGGTCGAGACGCGTCAACGCCTGCACGCTGATGTGCACATGGCCTTCGTGGGCCGGGTTGAACGAGCCGCCTAGAAGGCCGATGCGGCGACCGCCGCGCCTAAAGGTGGACATGGGTGTGAACGTCAGTCATGGCCGAAAAGCCTACGCCGCCCCGAACCGGGATGCCATAGCGGGTTTGGATTTCCCGCCAAGGCGCCTAGAGTGGAATTGAACACGGTTGGTGAGGACCATGACCATGGATTTCGGACTGTATCTACCCTGCTATTGGCCGGATACGACGATCCCGATGCAGAACCTGTACCGGGACGCCGTAGAGGCGGCGCGGATTGCCGAAGACCTGGGGTTTTCATCGTTCACCATTCCGGAGCATCATTTCTCGAACGCGCTGGTTCATCCGGACGCGTTGCTGACCGCGATCAAGGTCGCCGACGCGACCCGCCACGCGCCGGTCATCACCGCGACGACGGTCTTGCCGCAGCATGAAATTCCCCGCCTCGCCGGCGCCATCGCTCAGGCCGATTGCCTGACCGACGGGCGTATTCAGATCGGCGCCGGCCGGGGCGCTTATAAGTACGAGTTCGACCGCTTTCGCGTGTCGCAGGAAGAAAGCGGCGAGGTGTTCGGTGATTCCCTGCAGTTGCTGATCAAACTGTTGGAGGAAGAAGACGTCACCTGGGACTCGAAATATTACCAGCTGCCGCCGACCACCATCACGCCGCGGCCGGTGCAGAAGCCGAGGCCGCCGATCTGGTTCGCCGGCATGTCGCCAGGTGCCATCGACTACGCCGTTTCCATCGGTCTACCGGTCATGACGACGCCGCTTCGGGGATCGTTCGATACCGTGAAAATGCAGGCCGGCGCCTTCTTCGGGGCCACCGAAGAATACCAACGGCCGGATCTCAAGCTGTCCATGCTGGTAATGATGTTCGTTACCGAGGACGAATCGGAAATTCCCCGTTATGCCGCGTTGGCGCTGGAGCGCCACCGACGTTTCCTTAACATGATGACCACCGACGGCACGGTTGAGGGGGGCGCCATCGTGCCCATGGAATCCGACATCACAGCGGATGAAATCGCCCGTAATCTGATTATCGGGCCGGCTGAACATTGCGCGGAAAAACTGGCCGACTATCACGCGCTCGGCATCCACAACATGCAGCTCAACATGAATTTTGGCACCGGAAATGCCGAAGTCTTGGGCTCGATCGAGCGCTTCGCCAAGCAGGTGATGCCGAACTTCGTATAGAGGATTGGGAGCGACAGAAAATGGTGGAATTTCTCGACGTCGGCGGAGAGACCTGGGAGAGCCTGGCCCTCAGCGGCGACGTCATTCACATGGGGCACAACTGCAACACCTTCGAACTGCATCCGGCGATCAATGCGGCCATGGTCGATGCGGTCACGTCGGACGCCTATCGGGTCTACACGCCACCGGAAGGTTTCGCCGAACTGCGCCGGTTGATGCTGGAAGACGTGGGTGTGCCCGGCGCCGATATCATGGTCACACAGGGCGCCAGCGAGGCCATCTACCAGGCCATGGCGACACTGCTGGAGCCGGGTGACGAGACCATTGTTTCGGATCCCGGCTGGCCGCACATCGCTAACTACGCGAGCTCGCTGGGCTCAACGGTGGTGCCGGTGGACATCTATTCCGCCAACACTCAGCATAAGCTGCTGGCCGATCTGGTCGCCGAGCGCATCACGCCAAAGACGAAATTGATTACCGTCATCGATCCGCTCAATCCGCTGGGCTCGCACTATTCCGAGCAGGAGATCAAGGATCTGGTGGCGCTCGCCGAGGCCAACGACGCCTATCTGCTGCATGATGCCACCTACCGGGACTTCGCCATCGATGGCCATTTTCCCGCCGTCCGCTATTCCGAGCGCGCGGTGATGAACATCAGCCTGTCGAAAATCTGCGGCTTCGCCGGGCTTCGCGTCGGCGCTTCCATCGCCGCGCCTGATCTGATCCAGCGCATCGCCAATCATCAGGTCAGCCGCCTCGGCGGTAACTGGGTGGCGCAGCAGGGAGCCATCGCCGCCTACCGCACCAAGGATGAATGGCGGCCACGCGTGCTTACCGCCAGCCGCCGTCACCAGGATCGATTGTTGGAATGCGTCACCGCCATCGACGGCTTGCGGCCGATCGTCTACCCGGCCGCGGGCAATTTTCTCGCCATCGATGTCAGCGGCACGGGTGTCGACGCCGAGGCGGTGGTCAAGGCGGTGCTCGATCGCGGCATCGTCATCCGCTCCGGCGGCTACACCTCGGCCAACTCGGGCAACCGCTTCATCCGCGTCACCGCGACAGTGCCGGAAGAACACATCGAGCGGTTCTGTTCGGTGTTTCCAGAGGCTGTGGCGGCGGCGCGGGCTTGAGCCTCGCCGACGGCACTAAGACCGCGTCTGCCCGCTACCGCGAACCACGTATTTCATGCTGGTCAGTTGCTCCACGCCAACGGGTCCCCGTGCGTGCAGCTTGCCGGTGGCGATGCCGATTTCGGCGCCCATGCCGAATTCGCCGCCGTCGGCGAACTGGGTCGAGGCATTGTGCAGAACGATGGCGCTGTCGACGCGATTGAGGAAGCGTTCCGCCGTCGCCGCGTTGTCGGTGACGATGGCGTCGGTGTGTTCGGAGCCGTAGCGGCGGATGTGGTCGATGGCCTGATCGACGCCGTCGACCTGACGCACGGCGACGATGGCGTCGAGGTATTCGGTTGTCCAGTCGTCCTCGGTTGCCGGCACGATACGATCGTCGAGGGCGCGACTGGCTTCGTCACCGCGCACCTCGCAGCCGGCGGCGATCAGATCATCGACGATGGGGGCGAGGTGGGTCGCGGCGGCGGCGCTGTCGACCAGCAGGGTTTCCATGGCGCCGCAGATGCCGGTGCGGCGCATCTTGGCGTTGACGGCGATGTCGCGCGCCATGGCGAGATCGGCATCGTGGTCGATGTAGGTGTGGCAGAGGCCCTCCAGGTGCTTGAACAGGGGCACCCGGCTTTCGGCGGTAATGCGCTCGATCAGCGATTTGCCGCCGCGCGGCACGATGACGTCGATGAAATCGGTCATGGTCAGCATCTCACCGACGCAGGCGCGGTCGGTGGTGGGTACCAATTGAATGGCGGCGGCTGGCAGGTCCGCCGACGCGAGGCCCTCGGTCAGGCTTTCCATGATGGCGCGCGACGAATGAAAGCTTTCCGAGCCGCCGCGCAGGATCGCCGCGTTGCCCGCCTTGAGGCAGAGGCCGCCCGCATCCGCCGTGACGTTGGGTCGCGATTCATAGATCACGCCGATGACGCCGAGCGGTACGCGGACGCGCTGGATATGCAATCCGTTGGGCCGGTCCCATTCGGCCTGCACGTCGCCGACCGGATCGGGCAGGGCGGCAATGTCGTCCAGTCCACGGGCGACGCCGGCAATGCGTTCATCGGTCAGCAAAAGGCGGTCGAGCAACGCCTTGGTCAGGCCTTTTCGCTCGCCGGCCTTCATGTCCTTGGCGTTCTCGGAAAGAATATGGTTGGCGCGACGGCGAAGGCTGATCGCCGCCTCGCGAAGCGCCCCGTTCTTCGCCTCGGTGGTGGCCGTCGACAACTCGTGCGCCGCCGCCTTGGCATCGATGCCGATGCCGTGCATCAGGGTTTTCACGTCAGTTGTGGTGTCGGCGGGCATGGCTGGTCTCCTTAATGCACCACCAGGTCGTCGCGATGGATCAGTTCATCGCGGCCACGGTAGCCGAGCAGATTTTCGATTTCACGGGTTTTGTGGCCGCACAGAAGCCGCGCGTCGTCGGCCGGATAAGCAGCAAGGCCACGGCCAATTTCGCGCCCGTCACCGGTTTTCACGGCGACGGCCTCGCCACGCTGGAACTGGCCTTCGACGCTGACGACTCCGGCCGGCAGCAGGCTCTTACCGGCGGCCAGCGCTTTCTCGGCGCCAGCATCGACGATGAAGGCGCCGCTCGGTTTCAGCGACCCGGCAATCCATTCCTTGCGCGCCGTGCGTGGATTGGCGCGCGGCACGAACCAGGTGACGCGGGCGCCGTCCTCGATACGCTTGATGGGATGATCGGCGCCGCCGTGGGCGATGATCATGCGCGCGCCGGCCCGCATGGCAATTTGCGCGGCGGCCAGCTTGGTCACCATGCCGCCGCGGCTGTCCGCCGACGCGGCAACGCCGGCCATGGCCTCGATCGCCGGCGTAATCTCGTGTTCGACCACTGGGATCGGTTCGGCATCGGGGTTGTCCCGGGGGTCGGCGGAATAGAGGCCGTCGATATCGGAAAGCAGAATTAGCAAATCGGCGCTGACCATGGCGGCGACCCGTGCCGCCAGGCGGTCGTTGTCGCCGACGCGGATCTCGTCGGTGGCCACCGTGTCGTTTTCGTTGATCAACGGCACGGCGCCCAATTTCAGCAGCGTCTCCAGCGTATTGCGGGCATTGATGTAGCGCCGCCGGTTTTCCGTGTCATCCAAGGTTAGCAGCACCTGGGCGACGGACAGATCGTGCGCCGCCAGAACATCCTGATAGGCGTGGGCGAGGCGGATCATGCCGGTCGCCGCCGCCGCCTGCTGTTCGTGCAGGCGGATGTGGCCCTCGGGCAGGCCAAGATGCCGGCGGCCGACGGCGATGGCGCCGGACGATACGATCAACACCTGTTGGCCGCGCCGACGCAGGGCGGCGACATCGGCGGCCAGGGATTTCAGCCAGCGCCGATGCACGGCGCCCGAGTCCGGGTCGACCAGCAGCGCCGAGCCGATCTTGATGACCACCCGTTGCGAGTCGGCGATGGCGGGCGATGGGCTCACGGTTGAAAGGCCTCGGCCTCCGCGCCGGCATCGCGACCGGCGGCGTCGGCCGCCTCGGCAAACGCGAACAACCGGGTCGTCGCCGCCTCCATGCCCAATCCGGCGGCGGCGGATATGGTCAGCACGTCGCCGCCACACGCCGCGGCCAGCGCCGCCTGACGTTTGGCGATCAGGTCCTCGGTCAGGGCGTCGCATTTGTTCAGCGCGACGATTTCCGGTTTGTCGTCGAGACCGGCGCCGTAGGCGACCAGTTCATCGCGTACCGTGCGGTAGGCGCGGGCCACGTCTTCCTCGGTGCCGTCGACCAGGTGCAGCAGAACCCGGCAACGCTCGATATGACCAAGGAACCGGGTGCCCAGGCCGGCGCCGTCGCTGGCGCCCTCGATCAGGCCGGGAATATCGGCGAGCACGATTTCCTGATCACCGCGCCGCACCACGCCAAGGTTGGGATGCAGGGTGGTGAAGGGATAGTCGGCGATCTTCGGATGGGCGCGGCTGACGGCGGCGAGGAAGGTCGACTTGCCGGCGTTGGGCAGGCCGATCAAGCCGCCGTCGGCGATTAATTTGAGCCGCAGCCACAGCCACGCCTCCTCGCCGGGTGCTCCCGGGTTGGCGCGGCGCGGCGCCTGATTGGTCGATGATTTGAAGCGCGCGTTGCCGAATCCGCCGTTGCCGCCACGGGCGATGACCAGCCGCTGGCCAAGGGTGGTCATGTCGGCGATGACCATTTCCTTGTCCTCGTCCAACACCTGGGTACCGACGGGAACCCGGATGATGACATCGTCGCCGCCCTTGCCGGTACGGTCCTGGCCCATGCCGTGGACACCGCGGCCGGCCTTGAAATGCTGGCGGTAGCGAAAATCGATCAGGGTGTTGAGGCCGTCGACGCATTCGATGATCACGTCGCCGCCACGGCCGCCGTCACCGCCGTTGGGACCACCATATTCGATATTCTTCTCGCGCCGGAACGAGACGCAGCCGTTACCACCGTCGCCGCTGCGCACATAGATCTTGGCTTGGTCGAGGAACTTCATGATTTCCCGTCAGGGTCCGAATGCGATGCAAAAATAAAAAACGGGGGAATGGCTGACCATTCCCCCGCGAAACACGCGTGTATGGCCGCCCGGATCAGGCCGCCGACGGCTCCACCCGGACATATAGCCGGCCACCGACCTTGCGCCGGAAGGCAACCTTGCCCTCGACCGTCGCGAAGAGAGTGTGGTCCTTGCCCATGCCGACGCCGTCGGACGGGTGCACCTTGGTGCCGCGCTGGCGGACGATGATGTTGCCGGGGATGACCTGCTCGCCGCCGAATTTCTTGACGCCAAGGCGCCGGCCTTCGGTATCGCGGCCGTTGCGGGAACTGCCACCTGCTTTTTTATGCGCCATGAGTGTTTACTCCTCGCTCTCTTTCTTCGCCGCCTTCTTGGCCGCTGGTTTCTTGGCGGCCTTCTTCGCCGGTGCCTTGTCCTCGGTCTTGCCTTCGACCTGAGCTTCAACGGAGGCCTCTACAACGGCTTCCGGCGCGTCTTCGGTCTTCGCGGCCGCTTTCGGCGCGGCTTTCTTGGCCGCCGCCTTCGGCTTGGTGCCGGTGGGGCTGACATCCAGAATGCGCAAAACCGTCAAATCCTGGCGATGGCCGTTCTTGCGGCGATAGCCCTGGCGGCGCTTCTTTTTGAAAACAATGATCTTGTCGCCGCGGGTTTGCTCGACCACTTCGGCGAACACGGCGGCCTTATCGATGAGTGGTTGGCCGACGGTCGGCGCCTTGCCGTCCTCGCCCACCATCAGCACATCGCCGAGTTCAATCATGTCACCGGGCTCGCCGGCGAGCTTTTCGACCCGCAGGACGTCGTCCTTGGTCACTCGGTACTGTTTTCCGCCGGTCTTGACGATTGCGAACATAAGGCGCCTCGAAACAGGGTTAGATTATGGCACGTCCAAAGGGCCGGTCGAACAGGTCGCCCGGCCCCGGAAACGAGGCCGGCACTATAGCCGCAAAAGCCATCATGTCAACGCCCCCGCACGAACCCGAGAACGGCCCCGAAATCAGTGTGTTAACCGGCCTCGTTCGGGTCAATTCCATGGCTTGCCCGCGTCCGGCCAATCCGGTACTGTCCGCGCGCCTCACGGGTCGGCCTCGCCGGCCCACGGATGGACACGGCGGAGAGGTGCCGGAGTGGTCGATCGGGGCGGTCTCGAAAACCGTTGT
>JAYOFM010000138.1:0-8080 GCA_038117225.1 Rhodospirillales bacterium | reverse complement strand
GGCGAGGAAACGCGAATCAATTCGATCCGCTTCGTCGGCAATAGGGAATTCAGTGATCGCCGGCTGCGCGAGGTGGTGAGAACTCGCGAAACGGCTTGGTGGCGTTTTTTCACTTCCGATGATGTTTATGATCCAGATCGCTTGAATCTGGATCGCGAACTCTTGCGGCGCTTTTACATATCAAGTGGTTACGCGGATTTTCGCGTCAATTCCGCCGTTGCCGAACTATCCGCCGACCGGCGTGATTTCTTCCTGACGTTCACCGTCGATGAGGGCGCGCGATATTCTTTCGGCAAGGTCGAGATCGACGTTCGCCTCAAGGGCGTGAAGGCCGAGGATATCAGCGGCGACGTGGAATTGGAGAGTGGCGATTGGTATGACGCCCAGGCCATTGAGGACACCATCGATCTGTTGACGAACCAAGTTGGTGAACGTGGTATCGCGTTTGTCGACGTTCGACCACGCATCAATCGCGACCGCGAGAAGCGCACCATCGACGTGAAGTTCGAGGTCATCGAAGGGCCACGCGTATTTGTCGAACGCATCGATATCGTCGGTAATGTACGCACCAAAGATGAGGTCATTCGGCGCGAATTTCGCCTTGTCGAAGGAGATGCCTTTAATTCGGCAAAGGTGCGCCGGTCACGGCAACGCATCCAGAACCTTGATTTTTTTGAGACTGTCGAATTTGAGCAGCTTCCCGGTAGTGCCGAGGACAAGACCGTCGTCAAGATTGAGGTTGAGGAAAAATCAACGGGGCAAATTTCGATCGGCGCCGGGTTCTCATCTTCTGCGGGCGTTCTTGGTGACTTTTCGATACGGGAGACGAACTTCTTGGGGCGTGGCCAGGACGTGGCATTGCGGCTGCTGATCGCGGCCGAACGTAGCGCCATTAATCTTGGATTCACTGAACCGTATTTTCTTGATCGCGACGTCCGTGCGGGATTCGATGTTTTTCGCTCGACACAAGATTTACAGGATACAAGTTCCCTCGATCTTGAAAACAATGGTTTTGATTTAAGGGCCAATTATCTCATTACGGAGGATCTATCGCAGGGCTGGCGATATGAAGTCCGTGTCAGTAAGATCAAGGACGTGGCCGATGGGGCTTCGGAACTCATCAAGGCGCAGAAGGGCACCGACACGCTTTCCCAAATCAGCCACTCAATTAAGTATGACAAGCGCGACAGCCGGGTCAACACAACCCAGGGCTACGACGTCCGCCTGGAAACAGATATTGCTGGCCTAGGTGGTTCGACACGCCACTTACGTAATAAGCTAATTGCCACGTACTACATTCCGATCGTCGATCAGTGGGTCGTCAGCCTTGGCGGTACGACCGGATATATCTACGGCCTCGGCAAGGATGTGCGTTTTCAGGAACGCTTCTTCGTTGGCGGCGACAATCTGCGCGGTTTTGCGACCGCCGGAATCGGGCCGCGCGATCGTTTAACCGACGACTCCCTGGGTGGCGAATGGATGGTTACAGGCCGTGCCCAATTACAGTTTCCGTTGGTTGGCCTGCCAGAGGAACTCGGCCTTTCGGCACGCTTGTTCTCGGACTTTGGATCAACCGGGAAACTTTCACCCACGAATTCGAATGTTGATGACGAAGCCAGCATTCGCGCCTCGATCGGCGCTGGCGTGACGTGGCAATCGCCGTTTGGTCCCATGGGTCTTGACTTCGCATTTCCGGTCCTTAAAGAAAGCTTCGACGAAAAAGAAGTCGTGCGCGTGAACTTCGGCACAAATTTCTAGGAGATTACCGTGAACCGTAAATTTATCCTCGCCGCCGCGGTATTTCTCCTGCCTTCGTTGACCTTGAATGCGCAGACCAACGCGCTACCGTCCGTTGTTTTAGCACAGACCCAAATCGCTCAAGCCCAACCGTCACCGCCGACCATCCCATCAAAGATTGCCGTCTTGGATCTCAATCGAGTATTGCGGGATGCGGCGTCCGTGAAATCCGTCAACAAGCAAATGGGCGCCTTCCGCGACGGGTTTCAGGCCGAAATTCAAAAAGAGCGGACGGAACTCAAGAAAGCCGATCAGGAACTGGGACGGCAGCGCCAAGTGTTATCACCCGAGGCCTTTGCTGATGAACGCCGAAAATTCGAGACCAAAGTACGCGAAGCACAATTGCGGGCCGATCAACGCATTCGCGAACTGGAAAACGTACGCAACGCGGCTATGCTCGAAGTACAAGGCGCCCTCAATAAAGTTGTCGCCGATCTAGCTGGTGAACGCGGTTACACTCTGGTTATTCGCAGTACCCAAACAGTTGTCGTTGACAGTTCCCTTGATCTGACGAATGAGGTTCTAAAGCGCATCGACAAGGCCTTGCCAACGGTCAAAGTCGGTAAACCGAAGCCGGCCGGCGCCAAGTAACGCGGATGGCCGATCCCCGGTTCTTTCGAAACGCCGGACCGTTTTCCCTAAGTGAACTCGCACGGGTCGCCGAAGCAGACATCGCTGGTAACACGGACGAAACCCGGACATTCGTCGATGTCATGCCGATCGGCGAGGCCGGTCCCGAACATGTCAGTTTCTTGGATAATCGGCGATACATCGCGGCGTTCGAGAAAAGCCGCGCCGGCGCCGCGCTTGTGCATCCCGAGTTGGCGTCCCGGGCCCCGGCCGACATGGCACTGCTGGTTACGAAGGATCCGTACCGGGCTTATGCACGAGTCGCGGCCCATTTCTATCCGGACGCCGCCGTCGACGCCCGAATTGATTCTGGCGCCCATATTGATCCGTTAGCGAATATCGCTGAAGGATGCCGAATCGACGTGGGAGTCGTCGTCGGCGCGGGAGCGGAAATTGGCCCTGGTAGCAGTATTGGCGCCAACACAGTGATCGGCCCTGGCGTTCGCATTGGACAAGATTGCCGCATCGCCGCCAATGTGACCCTTCAGTATTGCCTCGTGGGGGATCGGGTCATGCTTCACCCGGGCGTGCAGGTGGGTCAGCGTGGATTTGGCTTCGCGCCGAGCGCGGAAGGCCATCTTCGGGTTCCACAACTGGGCCGCGTCATCATCGAGGAAGACGTCGAGGTGGGTGCCAACACGACGATCGATCGTGGAACCGGCCCCGACACCGTTATTGGCGCCGGCACCATGATTGATAACTTGGTTCAGATCGCCCATAACGTGCGCCTTGGGCGAAATTGTGTGATCGTCAGCATGGTCGGCATTTCGGGCAGCGCCGAAGTCGGTGATTTCGCGATGATCGGCGGCCAGGTTGGGGTCGCGGGACACCTTAAGATCGGTGCTGGCGCGCGTATCGCGGCACAATCCGGTATCATGCGCGATGTACCGCCCGGCGCCCAGGTCGGGGGGAGCCCAGCAAAGCCAATTCGCCAGATGTGGCGCGAGGTCGCGGCGTTAGAAAAACTTGCGGACCGAAAGACGGAATAGAGGTAGGTCATGGACTCAGAAACCACCGGCACGGGCCAGGACGTCGATCTGAACCAGATCATGGCGATGATCCCACATCGCTATCCATTCCTATTGATTGACGCGGTAACCGATTTACACCCGGGCAACCGCGCCATCGGGATCAAGAACGTGACTTTTAATGAGCCCTTCTTCCAGGGCCATTTTCCGGGCCATCCCATCATGCCAGGCGTTCTCATCGTCGAGGCGATGGCGCAGACGGCGGCGGTGGTTGTCGTTGGCGGGCATGGCGGCGATGACAACAGCGTAGTTTATTTCATGTCGATCGATGGCGCGCGTTTTCGCAAGCCAGTTTTTCCGGGTGATCGGTTGATGCTGCACGTGGAAAAACTGCACGGTCGTGGCACGGTGTGGAAATTCAAGGGCGAGGCCCGGGTTGATGGTCAGCTGCGGGCCGAAGCGACCTATACGGCAATGATGGTGAACGAGACATGACCGACATTCATGCATCGGCCATTGTCGAGGACGGCGCGGTCCTCGGTGATGGCGTGCGCATTGGCCCCTACTGCATCGTCGGCGGCGACGTAACACTTGGCGACGGCGTGGAACTGATGGCCCATGTGGTTGTCGGTGGCCGCACCAATCTAGGGGCCAATTCCCGCGTTTTTCCATTTGCATCCATCGGCCTCGCGCCGCAGGACCTAAAATACAAGGGCGAGCCGTCGCGATTGGAAATTGGCTGCAACACCATCATTCGAGAGCACGTCACCATGAATCCGGGCACCGAGGGCGGGGGCATGCTGACCCAGGTTGGCAATAACTGCCTGTTTATGGTCGGCGCCCACGTTGCCCATGACTGCCGCATTGGAGATCACGTCATCCTGGTCAACAATGCGACGCTGGCTGGCCACGTTGTCGTCGATGAATGGGCGATCCTGGGCGGGCTTTCCGCTGTTCACCAGTTCGTCCGCATTGGCCGTCACGCTATGATCGGCGGCAAGACCGGCGTCGCTCACGACGTCATTCCCTATGGTTCGGTGACCGGAAACAGGGCCAGGCTCGACGGATTGAATATTGTCGGGTTGAAACGCCGTGACTTTTCACGCGATTGCATTCACGAGATGCGGAAAGCTTACCGCCTAATCTTCGCCGCGGAAGGCACTTTGCAGGAACGCCTGCAGGACGCCATTGAGGAATTTGGCGATAATGAGGCCGTGATGGAAATCGTCGATTTCATTCGTGCTGATTCATCACGCTCAATCTGCCAACCGACCATGGACGATGCCGCCTAAGCTGGGCATCCTTGCTGGCGGCGGCCGGCTACCATTGGATATCGTGGACGCCTGCCGCGACAATGAGCGCCCTTTCTTCGTGATCGCCTTGGCTGAACAAGCCGATACCAAAGATTATACAGGCATCCCCCACGCACAATTACGCCTTGGCGCCGCAGGCGCCGCTATAAAACGCCTTCGCGAAGAGGGCTGTGAGCAATTGGTCTTGGCTGGATCCGTTAAACGGCCCGGACTCGCAGAACTCCGGCCGGATTTTTGGACTGCACGGTTTTTTGCGCGCTCCGGTGCTAGCGCACTCGGCGATAACGGCCTGCTAACAGCCCTGGTAAGGGCATTAGAGAATGAAGGATTTTCCGTCGTTGGTGCCGACGATCTTTTACCGCACGCACTTGCCACAGCAGGAATTTTCGGCGCGAAACGACCTGGACCGGAGGATTTTCGCGATATCGACATTGCCGTGGCCGCTGCACTTGATCTCGGTCGGCGCGACATAGGACAGGCTGCCGTGGCGCGAGATGGCATGATACTGGCCCTGGAGGAGGCAGACGGGACGGATGCCATGCTGGCGCGTCTGACGCCCTGTGCCAACGCTTCCGGCGTTATCGTCAAGGTCCGAAAACCGGGTCAGGAGCGCCGTGCTGATCTGCCGACCATCGGTATCGCCACGGTCGACGGTGCTCACCAGGCCGGGCTTGCCGGTATCGCGGTCGACGCCGGCGGGGCCCTCGTAATGCAACGTGACGAGATGATCGCTCGCGCCGACGCGTTGGGACTCTTCATCGTCGGAATTGCCGTCGATGCGAGCTCGGCGGGTATCCAGTGAGCAAAGAAAGACCGTTGGTCTACCTAATTGCCGGCGAACCGTCGGGCGATAGCCTCGGCGCCGACCTGATGGTGGCGTTACGTGGGGAAACTCAGGGCGCCATCGAATTCGCAGGTATCGGCGGACCTGATATGACGGGGCAGGGGCTGCAGAGCCTCTTTTCCATGGATGATCTTGCCGTCATGGGGGTAGCCGAGGTATTGCCGCGCCTGACGCTCTTACTCGGGCGAATTCGGGAAACTGTCGCCGACGCACGCGCGCGGAAGCCGGATATTGTCATCACAATCGACTCGCCCGATTTCAGCTTTCGCGTATCCAAACGTTTGAAGGGAAATGGTTTTCCTCTAGTACACTACGTCGCTCCGTCGGTCTGGGCTTGGCGGCCCGGTCGAGCGACCAAGATTGCACGCTTTCTCGATCATGTGCTCTGCTTGCTGCCGTTCGAGCCGCCGTTCTTCACCGCGGCGGGCCTCGGCGCCAGTTTCGTCGGTCACCCGGTTGTCTCTCGCGGTATCGAAAAAGGGGATGCCGCAGGGTTCCGCGCCCGCCACGAGATCCCTGAGGCGTCGCGGATCGTTCTGATGCTGCCAGGTAGCCGCCATTCGGAGATATCGCGGCTACTTCCGGTATTTGAGCAAACGTTCAGGCGACTGATCGATCGATTTCCTGATCTGGTCATCGTGACGCCAACAGTTGCGACTGTCGCCGACGCGGTGCGCGATCAAGTCGCCTCGTGGTCAATACCGGTGATCGTCGTCGAGGGCGGAACCGAAAAGATTGACAGCATGGCCGCCGCAAACGCGGCGCTCGCGGCGTCTGGCACCGTCGGGTTGGAACTCGCAGCGGCCGGCTGCCCCAGTGTAATTGCCTACCGAGTCCATCCATTGACTGCCTGGATTGCAAAGCGCGTCATTCGGGTGCGCTACGCCAATCTCGTCAACCTGATCCTCGATCGAGAGGCTATTCCTGAACGAATTCAGGACAATTGTCGCTGGGAATCCCTCGTTCCGGCGCTGGAAGGCGTGCTCAGTGATCCCGGCGCGATTGAGGCACAGCGTAACGCATATAACCAAGCTCTCGACGCCCTAGGCCGCGGTGGCCCTCCGCCGTCGACGCTAGCCGCGCGAGCTATTCTTTCTATTCTAAACTCAACGCAATAGATTTCGCGTCAGGCGCCGCGCGGCGCAAGGAGGATAATCGCCGCCCCGAGAAGGCAGATACCAACACCGGCGATATCCCAGCGATCAGGTTTGGCCCCCTCGACTAGCCACATCCATCCCATTGATGCGGCGATATAGACGCCGCCATAGGCTGCGTATGCCCGACCGGCAAAGCTGCTTTCAACCAACGTCAATAGATAGGCGAAAAGGGCTAGCAAGAGGATACCGGGCCCCAGCCACCAAAGCGGCTTGTCCAGCCGGAGCCAGGCCCAAACGGAAAAACAGCCGGCAATTTCCGCCGCCGCCGCGACACCATAGACAAGAAACGAATTCATCAGTTTCCCGCCTTCGGTTTCCCAGCGACATAGAGCAGTTTACCGGTCTTCGACTTCAAGGTACTCGCGGTTGACGTCGCCGGTATACAATTGACGCGGCCGGCCGATACGCTGGGTTGGATCCTCGATCATTTCCATCCACTGGGCGACCCAACCGACGGTACGCGCGACCGCGAACAACACCGTGAACATGCTGGTCGGGATGCCCATAGCCTTGAAGATGATGCCGGAGTAGAAGTCGACATTGGGATAGAGCTTCTTCTCGATGAAATAGTCGTCCTCCAATGCGAGACGCTCAAGCTCAATGGCGATATCAAGTAGCGGTTCGTTCGTAATGCCCAGTTCCCCAAGCACGTCATGGCAACTCTGCTGCATGACCTTGGCGCGCGGATCGAAGTTCTTGTAGACCCTGTGGCCGAAGCCCATGAGCCGAAACGGATCGTCCTTGTTCTTGGCGCGCTCAACAAAATTCGTGATGTTTTTCGGGTGCTCAATTTCTTCCAACATTTTTAGCACCGCCTCGTTGGCACCTCCGTGCGCCGGCCCCCAAAGCGAGGCAATACCGGCAGAGATGCACGCGAACGGATTGGCGCCGGACGATCCGGCAAGCCTGACCGTCGATGTCGAGGCGTTTTGCTCATGGTCGGCGTGCAGGATCAAGATACGGTCCATTGCCTTGGCCAACACCGGGTTGACTTCGTATGGTTCGCATGGAGTCGCGAACATCATATGGAGGAAATTTTCGGCGTATCCCAGATCGTTACGAGGATAGATATAGGGCTGTCCTAGCGAGAACTTGAAAGCCAGCGCGGCAATCGTCGGCATCTTCGCGATCAGACGATGGGCGGATATCAATCGGTGTCTCGGGTTCGTGATGTCTGTGGAATCGTGGTAAAATGCCGAAAGCGCGCCGACAATTCCGCACATCACCGCCATGGGATGGGCGTCCCGCCGGAAGCCCCGTAAGAAAAACATTAGCTGTTCATGCAGCATGGTGTGATAGGTGATGGGGGTCTCGACCTCATCCTTTTGCGTGGCGTCCGGCCAATCACCGAACAGCCGAAGGTAGCAGGTT
>JAYOFM010000137.1:2107-8085 GCA_038117225.1 Rhodospirillales bacterium | reverse complement strand
TTCGGTTGCCGCCCGCTCGGTCAATGCTGACGGCACCCTCACCGAGGCCTCGGTCGACAACGTCAGTGTAAACACGAGCCCTCCAGGTTTCGGTGTCACTGGTTCGGCGTCGGGCGCGAATTCCGAGCTCGGTTTCAATGCCGGGACGCAGACGTCCGAGGAAATCGTCGTGTCCCTTGACGCCGCCGTGTCGTCGGCTGATGTGGCCTTTGCCTGGATGCACCCGGGCGAGCAGGCGACCTACGAGGTTTTCCGTGACGGCGTAAAGGTCGGCGAAGGAACCGTGACGGGGGTCACCGACAATATCGATGATCCGGTAACGATTAGCGCGACGGACGGTGGTCCGTTTGATGAGATCGTCTTCTCGGCACCAGGTAATGGTGACGATTACCTTATCAATTCGATTACCTTCGACGTGATCCAGGGCGGCGAGGAGGTGGTTGAGTTTCCGCTCATCATTACCTCCGCGTTGAGTGATACGGACGGTTCCGAGAGCCTATCGATCACCGTCGATGGCCTCCCGGAAGGGGCGACCCTCTCGGCCGGTACGGTGAACGCGGACGGTTCCGTTACCCTGACTCCGGGCCAATTGGCCGGGCTGACGCTGACGGCACCCGTGGACACCGAAAATTTCAATCTTGATGTCACGTCCACGTCGACCGAGAACGATGGTGATAGCGCAAGCGTGTCGACATCGGTTGGCGTGGACATGCCGGTCGCTGATGACGAGGCCGCTGATCCGACTCTGATAGCAGGTGATGTGACCGGCGATGAGGACAGCGCCATTGAACTGGATATCGCTGCTCAGCTGACCGACACCGATGGGTCGGAGAGTCTCTCCGTGACCATCAGCGGCATGCCGGCCGGGGCGCAGTTGTCCGCGGGCACCGATATCGGCGGCGGCAACTGGATGCTGACGCCGGCGCAATTGGATGGCCTGACGGTGACTCCACCGGCCGACTCCAACGAAGACTTCACGCTCACCGTCACGGCAACCTCGACCGAACAGGCGGGCGGCGATACGGCGGCGGTCAGCACCACCTTCGACGTGGACGTCACTGGCGTCGCCGATACTCCAAACGTCACCGCGTCCGTCAGTGGCGGCACGGTCATCGGCGAGCCCGGCGATGGGCAGGGTGGTGGATCATCGACCGGGACTGGCAGTGGTCACGGCAGCGGTTCGGGCAGCGGCGCAGGCGATCACGTGGAAGACGCGGTCTCCTTCGGCAACGCTGGCGCATGGTCGCTTGATAGCGAGAACGCACTGGCCGGTAACGATGGCGAAGGCGTGACCGGCGAGGCGATGGTCCTGGACGGCGAAAACGATCATATTGTCGTTCCCCATTCCGACGACATGATCCTCGACAGCGGCACCATTTCCATGTGGTTCAACACTGAAAATGCCGATTCACGCCAGGGGTTGTTCTCGAAAGACTCGAGCGGTTATGACAATGGCGGTCATATCACCGGTTTCGTCAATGACGGCCAGGTTTCCGTCCGGCTGCAGTCGGGCAATGAGAGCTTTGCCGTGCAGGGCGGAGCCGTCACCGATGGCGGTTGGCACCAGATGACCTTTAGCTGGGGCCCGGCCGGCATGGCACTCTACTTGGATGGAGAGCAGGTCGACTCGGATAGTTACGCGGGTGGCCTCGCTGCCAATACCGAACCGATGGTTATCGGTGCGAATGCCTGGGCATCCGGCAACGAAGCGGCGAATAACCTGAGCGATCACTTTAACGGCCGCATGGATGGCGTGACGATTTACAATCATGCGCTCACAGCAGCCGAAGTCGCCGCCGCACACGACGAAGGCGCCGCCATTCTTAGCGGTGAGGCCGACGGTCCGCAAATTGTCTTCGATCTTGATATCGAGGGCACATTGACCGATGTGGACGGTTCCGAGGAGTTGACCTTTGAGGTGCGCGGTCTACCGGACGGCGCCGAGTTGAGCGCTGGCACCGATCAAGGCGGCGGCGTCTGGACGCTTGAGAGCGGCGACTTGGATGGCTTGACCCTGACCATCAGTGCGGAGGATGCCGAGGACTTCAATATTGAGGTGGCGGCGATCTCGACCGAGGATGATGGCGATGTCGCCACGTCGGTGACCGAGGTTTCCGTCGATGTTGACGTGGCCGATCCCGTCGATGATCCGGTTTCGATTAGTGGTTCCGGCGGCAACGTTACCCTTGAAGGCGGGTCCGGCGACGACTTCCTCGACGGTAAGGGCGGGACGGACCAGTTGTTCGGCTATGATGGTAATGACGTCATCGAAGGCGGTTGCGGAAATGACTCGATGTTCGGTGACGCCGGCGACGACGTGCTGCTCGGCCAAGGCGGCCACGACTTCATGATGGGCGGCGCCGGTAACGATAGCCTCGACGGAGGTAGCGGCAATGACATCATGGACGGTGGGGTCGGCGATGACGTTCTGTTCGGTTCCGGCGGCCACGATACGCTCGACGGCGGTTCCGACAACGATGTTCTGATCGGCGGTGAAGGCGACGACCTGCTGACGGGTGGCAGTGGCAACGACATATTCATGATGGATGCCAATAGCGGTGCGGATATCATCACCGACATCATGGAGCAGGATAAGATCGTCTTCGAGGGCCAGGAGTTCCACGCCGATGACATGATCTTCGCCGAGAACGAGGAAGGAAACGTGACCGTTGCGTTTGGTGGCGTAGAAGGTACCTCGGTGACGCTCAACGGCGTCAGCATGGACGATCTGGATCAGAACAGCGATGGCGATATCAGCGACGGCTACACGGTCACCGAGGACGGTGGCACGGTCACTATCACCTTGGACAACCTGTAATAACGCGAGAGGTTACGGGCGGGGTTTGAATTAGGCGGACGGGACGACGCCCTTATTCGGCGGCGTCCTGTTCGTTCGGGTCCTCGCGGAAATGCGCCCAGCGGCGCATGCCACCGCGGTTTTCAAGATAGTTGATCAATGCCGAAACTGGTGCACGGTCGAACTTTGTGCCGCATTCTTCCATCAGAATATCCGATGCCTTGCGGAACGGCATGGCGCCCCGGTAGGCGCGGGGACTGATCATACCGACGAAGGTATTGGCGATGGCCAGCACGCGGGCGGTGACGATGATCTCTTCGGCCTTGAGGCCCAACGGTCCACGGCCATCCCAGGTTTCGCCCATTTGACGCACGGTCTCCAGCACCGGCCCCTCGAAGGTCACGCCCTCGATCAAGTCAACAGTGGTCAGGTAAGCGTGCTGAACCATTAGCCGCTCTTCGTCGGTCAGGTTTTCGGTCTTTGTCAGCACCTCTGGGGGAATGAAAATCTTGCCGAAATTCATCAACCGGCCGGCTACGTCGAGGGTGCGCACGCTGAGATCATCAAGACCCATTTCGCGTGCGATGGCGCAGGAGACTTCGGAGACGCGGGACGAATGATGCGCCGAGAATGGATCACGGCGATCAACGACGCTGACGAGCGTGTCGATCAGTTCATTCATGCGCTGTTCGCTGCGCCGACGCTCGAGCGCCAGCTCGGTAATGTCGTCGAGGACCATTAGGCAGCCCGGCGGGTAATCGCGATCGCCCCTGAGCGGGATATGATCCGACTTGATGACCTGGAAGCAATCTTCGTCGTCCGGGTCGGAAATCGTCGGGTCGCCGAATTCCTGTACCTGCTGCTCGCGCTCGAAATTAGTGATCACCCGCTTGTTGATCTCGGCGAAGGCCTGCGCCTTGATTGGTCCCATGACGGCGGCCATGGTCTTGCCCATCATGTCTTCCTGGGTAATCCCCACTGCCTTGGCGGCGGGTTCATTGGCAAAGGTGTAAATGGTGTTGATATCGACGGCGACGATCTCCGTCGGTTGGTTATTGGTGACCACGTTCATGAATTTGGAGATGTTCTGAAAGCGCTCAAGCATCAACTGGGCCGTATGAAGGGCCTCTGTCGCGCGCGCCGACGCGGCTTTCTTCCATACGAACAGAATACTTAGCGTGATGAAGACGATGAGCCCAATGAAAACGCCGAGAATAACGTTGAGGCGGTTTTCCGTCGCTGACAGGGCGTCCTTGCGCGTCACTTTGCGGACGAGGATCCATGGGGCGCCAGAAATTTCCCGCGACACTGCGAGCACGGGTTGACCGAGATAGTCGATCATTGTGGTTTCGAAACCGCCCGGTGTCTTGATGGCCGCGGCATCGACAAGATTTGGCGACGCTAGTGCCAGCGAGCGTTTCAGCGACTGCGTACCGTCCGCGAGCCGCGAAAGGTATTCGATTTTCCCCTTGTTGCGCCGAATCAAATAAGTTTCGGCGGTCTTCATCAGGTCGCCGGGTTGCTTGAGTTGCGACCAAAGGTCGTCATCAAGAATACGGACACCGACGACGGCGCCAATGCCGCGCGCACCCTCGTTGCCCTGGACGCCGAAAACCGGCAGCACGAAGCCCATGGTCGGTTCGCCTGAGGCGGCGAGGAAGGCGTCGATAATCGCCGGTTCACCTTCCAACGCCTTAGAGACCGCGGTGCGGATCTTTCCGGTCATCGGCGGCATGTCAGGTGTGGAGACGATCGGCACCCCCTCCTTGTCGACGAGCCCGAGCCCGGCGATGCCGATGCGTTCCACATTCGCGGCAACCTCGCCGACCGGTGGCGGCGCCTTGAAACCAGTGCTTTCCGCCGTGGCAATCAATAGATTCCGCAGGTATCCGCCCGAGGCGTCAGCGCCTGAGTTAAGGGAGTTTTCGAGCGATCCCGACGTACCGCCCTCGGAATTGTCAGTTCCCGCAAGTTGTCCGAGTATGCTGGATTGATCATCGCCGGCTGCTGGTTTCGCGCCGCCAGTGGCGAGTTCCGACATGTAGATCTGCAGCGCGGCATTTTCGGACAAAGCGCGAATGGATTTGAAATTTTTATCAATCCAGGCGTCGACGGCGGCGGCCCGGCTGTCACCGACGATACCAAGGCGAATTTGCCAACCTTGGGTCTCGCGTTGCAGTTCCTCGGCGACAAATTGTTTGGCGCCAAAAATTGCCGCGACTACGGCGACCAACATGGCGACGGCGCCACTGACGACGAACTTGTTAAAGCGTCGCGGCGGCTCCTTGGGTGCGTCGTCGTCGGTGTTTGCCGAATCGGAACCGTCGTCGCCGGCGTGGGCCGGCGCGTCCTTGCCGGTCTTGTCGTCCTTCTTGCCGCGCTTGAGGAAACCCAGGGCCATGCCCACGCTCTTCCAAAAAGTCAGGTATTATCAAATTCTTACGATTTCCCGTGTGGGACGCAAGCGGGAATCCGTCGGTGTTAAATCGGGGTGATGCTGGAATTTGATGACTTTGCGGCAAGTGACTGTAAAGACTATATTGAAAGCAATTCGCGAGGTCCCGGTCACAGTCGACCGAGCCACGGGTATGGTAGGCTCATGAAATGGCATTGACGCGCGTTATAAGCACGCGATTCGCAATTGCGGTCCTGATCATTGGGGCGGTGGCCGTTGCCTTTTCCCCAACAGTCAAGGCTGCCGGGAAACCGGTGCCAAGTTTTTTCCAGACCAAGGAGATACGCTCGACTAATCTCAAGCCGTTCTCGAAATGGACGTCGGCGCTTGAGCGTTACTCCAAGGAAAAGCTTAAGAAAGACGGCAAGTGCAGCCAGCCGGGGCTTGATATCTGTAATTATTCTGACTGGACGGCGTTTCTCGATACCCTCAAGGGGCAGGGCCTGATCGCACAATTGAAAGCTGTCAACGCGCGCATGAACAAAGCGCGTTACATTCAGGATTCCTCGAACTGGGGGAAAAAGGATTATTGGGCGTCACCCGCGGAATTCATGGCGCGCTTCGGCGACTGCGAGGACTACGCCATCGTCAAATATTTGTCCCTGCGATATCTTGGCTGGAAGGAAAAAGACCTCAGGGTGGTTGCCGTCAAGGATCTCAACCTCAAGGTAGGCCACGCTATCCTCGTCGTCTTCGTGACCGATCCGAAGTCGAAGAAGAAATACA
>JAYOFM010000137.1:0-1979 GCA_038117225.1 Rhodospirillales bacterium | reverse complement strand
GTGCTCGATAATCAGATTAAGAATGTCGTCCTGGCGGACAAAATTCGGCACTATCAGCCGGTGTTTTCAATCAATAAACGATTCTGGTGGCGCCACGTCAGCTAGGCCGTGTCACGATCGCGCATATTTGGGCTAGCGAACTGGTATGCGCTCCTATTTGTCTCGACGATCGATATCCTCTCGTCGCAGTCCGGCACGTCGGTTTTCCTCCTCAAGCCGGCGCTCCGCCTCGTCGCGGCGGTCCGCGCTGGCGCGGCGGTCGTCGCGACCCTCTAACGCGATCTGTTTCGCACGACGTTCCGCCGCGCGCCGGTCCGCCTCACGGCGTTCGTCGTCGCGACGATCGGGACCACGACGATCGCTGTCCTTACGTTTAGTAACCTCGGTCATATTGCGGTCCCCGCACTATCGTTTCGACCATTCAATATCTGGCCATTGGTAATCGCTAATCACCAAAAAGGCTAATTCTCGGGGGTGCCAATGGCAACGGGAAAAAATTGCGCTGGCCTTCGTCGCCCAATCGCCTAGATTACCGCGCGCACGGAGAATACCCATGGACGCAGAAACACATAGCCTGCCGAGCGCAATTCAGCGCCGTCGTACCTTTGCCATCATCTCCCATCCAGATGCCGGCAAAACGACGCTAACCGAGAAACTGCTGCTATTCGGTGGCGCCATTCAGCTTGCCGGCGCGGTAAAGGCCCGGGGTGAACAGCGTCGGGCGCGCTCGGATTGGATGAAGGTGGAACGTGATCGAGGTATTTCCGTAACTTCATCAGTGATGACCTTCGATTATGACGGCCACACGTTCAATCTGCTCGACACGCCGGGGCATGAGGACTTCAGCGAGGATACCTACCGCACGCTGACCGCCGTCGATTCTGCCGTCATGGTTCTCGACGCGGCGAAGGGTATCGAACGTCAAACGCAAAAACTGTTCGAGGTTTGCCGGCTCCGCGATGTGCCAATTACGACCTTCATCAATAAGATGGATCGCGACGGCCGGGAACTCTTCGATCTATTGGACGAAGTCGAACAGAAACTACAGATCGAGGTGACGCCGGCAAGTTGGCCGATCGGCATGGGTCGCGAGTTTCTCGGCTGTTACGACCTGTTCAATGACCGCCTAGTGCTGGCCGGCAAGTCACGCGATGGATTACCCGAAATTGGCGAAACCTGCAGCGGTATCGATGATCCGAAACTTGATGAACTGCTGCCGGAACACGCCGTCACCAAGTTGCGCGATGAGGTTGAAATGGCGCGCGGGCTGCTGCCGCCGTTCGATCGCGCGGCTTATCTCGCGGGAAATCAGTCGCCGGTTTATTTCGGCAGCGCCATCAACAATTTCGGTGTGCGCGAACTGCTTGATGGTTTGGGGCGCGAGGCTCCGCCACCACGACCACAGCCGGCTGTCGACCGCCCGATCGACCCGACCGAAGAGGCGGTCAGCGCATTCGTGTTCAAGATCCAGGCGAACATGGACCCCAAACACAGGGATCGCATCGCTTTCGTGCGGCTGTGCTCGGGGCGTTTTCGCCGTGGCATGAAGCTGCTGCATGTACGGTCCGGCAAATCGCTGAACATCCATAACCCGCAGATGTTTCTGGCCCAAGACCGGGAAACGGCGGAAGAGGCTTGGCCCGGCGACATCATCGGTATCGCCAACCATGGCAACCTACGTATTGGCGATGCATTGACGGAAGGGGAATCAATCCGATTCACGGGTATTCCCAGTTTTGCGCCTGAACTGTTGCAGAAGGTGCGCGCGACGGATCCGCTGAAGGCCAAGCATCTCGGTCGCGCATTGGTGCAGATCGCGGAGGAGGGGGCCGCAAGAGTACTCCGACCCAACACCGGCACCGACTGGATCGTCGGTGTCGTCGGCGCCCTGCAATTCGAGGTTCTGGCCGAGCGAATTAGGTCGGCCAAAGGGTGTTGGAAACGCGGCCGGCCGGCGACGGCTTTTGGGTCTTTGGGTT
>JAYOFM010000136.1:3938-8092 GCA_038117225.1 Rhodospirillales bacterium | reverse complement strand
GTTCAACAACGTCGCCGGATCCTTGCCCGCCTCCTCGGCGAAGGCGGTGATCTTGTTCCACGACTTCGTGAACCCTTCCGGTGTATAGAAGTAGGTTAGCCAGCCATCGCCGTCGACGGCGGCGCGCTTGAGCACGGCATCCACATAACCACCGATCAGGATCGGCGGCCGTGGCTTCTGCACCGGCTTCGGAAACATCACCGACGCCTTCATTTCATGATCGCCATACTGGCCGCTGACCGAATCTTCCTGCCACAGGCGGGTCATGATTTCCAAATTCTGGTCCATGATCTTGCCGCGCTTGTTGAACGGCACGCCGACGGCATCGAATTCCCGTTTGTACCAGCCAGACGCCATGCCCAGCAGCAACCGACCACCGGAAATCTGATCCATACCGGATAACTGTTTCGCCAACACCAACGGGTTTCTCAGCGGTAGCACCAAGATGCCGGTACCGAGCTTTATGGTTTCGGTGCGCGCCGCGACGGCCGTCAACAGCGACAGTGCATCAATAATGGGAAAGTGTGGATCGACCCCCAGCAGGATGTGGTCCCAGACCCAGAGCGAGTCGTAACCCAGTTCTTCCGCTCTGACGCCGAATTCAATCAGCGTCTTGGCGTCCGGCAGTTCCGGAAAGCGCTGAAAATTTCGCATGGCAACGCCGAAGGTATTGGTCAGGATGGTCATGCCGGTGCTCTTCCTTTTTATTAGGCCGTATAAAGGCGCTCTGGATCCAGATGCCGCAGCACCTGCAACTCCGCATCAGTCGGCGGTTCCGTCACGGTCGGCGAGTCATCGATGTGCAGGTCGAAACCGGTATTGTCGCGCACCTGATCGGGGGTGACGCCAGGATGCAAGGCATCCACCTTCATCGCCTTGGTCGTGGCATCAAACCCCAACACCGCCAGATCGGTAACGACCTTGAAAACGCCGCCCGACACCAGTCCAGCATCAGCCCGCGTGGTGCCGCCGGCGAGAAATCCCGGGCTGGTGACAAAATCAACGCGCTCCACGAAGCGGCGTTTTTCGTGCTTCATGGCGACGATCATCTGCGTCAAACTGGCGATATCATTGCCGCCACCGGTTCCCGGCAGGCGAACGGCTGGATTGCTCGGTTCGCCCAAGAATGAACTATTCAGGTTGCCATAACGATCGACCTGAGCACCGCCCATGAAACCGACATCGACATAGCCGCGCTGCAACAGCAGCAATACGTCGGTAATCGGCAGCAGCATGTTGGCGCGCCGGGTGCATCGCTGTTCGTTGGTCGATGGCGGCAATTCGCCCGCCACCACGAAGGGGCCCAATGTTCCCCCCTCGAAAAGGATTGTCAGCCCCGGTCCATGCAGGCGTTGAGCAAGCGTCGCCGCGAGCAAGGGAATGCCGACGCCGGCGAAAACGATCTGTCCGTCCGTCAACAACCGCCCGCTCATCACGGCGAGCAGTTCCGAGGCCGTGTAGGGGGTCGATTCAGTCATTGTAGATGCTCCGGCCGCGGCGGCTGGCATCAAGAATGTCGGCCATGCCAAGCAGACTAAGGTATTCCGACCAATCGGCGGGTCCGCGTACAAATTTTTCCAGATACTCGGCAACGCCTTCTTCGGATTTCTCCTTGGTCAGGGTGGCATACATATCGAGATGGTCGAAGAACGGCTCGTACATGCCGAAACACTCGTGCGGCGCGCATCCGTAGGGTACTTCGACGACCCCATCGACTGCGATAAAGGGAATTTTCGTCTGATCCGGGGAACGGCGAATTTGATCGTTGGAGACGATCCGCTCGGTCGTCATGATGACCTTATTGGCGGCCATGGCGATATCGATGTCCATGAACTGCAGGCCGTCGATTTGCGCGTTGCCGTAGGCATCGCAGCGTTGCACGTGGATCAGCGCCACGTCCGGGTTCAAGGCGGGAACAAGGATGACCTTTTCGCCGGTGAAGGGGCAATCGATCTCCTTCAGATTATCCAATTGGGCGGCCACGTCGGATCCCATCATCGACCGCATCGGCATGAACGGCACACCCATGGCGCCCGCGCGATAGCGTAGGCCTATGGACATGTGACTCCATTCCTCGAACTGGGCACGGTTCGATTCCGTGTAGGCCCGCATGATCTTGGAAATACCCCAGACGATGCCCTGGCTGAACCAGCTGGTCAGAATGTGCTTGCCGATGCCGGACGCGAAAATCAGATCGCCTTCCGTTGACGTGATGCTGCGTGAAAATGACAGATCGGATTTGCCGGCCCGGATCAGCGCCCAGATCAACGCGAACGGCGTGCGCGACAACGTGCAGCCGCCAATGGCCACGTGGTCGCCGTTGTTGACCAGGTTCGCCGCCTCTTCCAGCGTCATGACCTTCTCGCGCAGGCTCCGGTCCCGGGCCGCGGTGGCTTCCCTTAATTCCAGATAGGATTGCCCCATTAATACTGCTCCTTGGTCTTAGCCGGGTCGGTTGACGCCGGTCGACCGGTTGAACTGCTCGATCATGTGATCCCATTCGACAATGGAGTTCTGCACATCGATCCAGAATTTTGGATCAAGGCGTTTGTCGAAATCGTCGAGGGAAATTCCCTGCTGCTCAACCCACGTGTAATAACCGAGATTGAAAATTCGCCGCCGGCCCGCGTGATCGAGCTCAAGCGTATGATCGGCGGCCAGGCCGAGCATGTGCTGGGCGTAGGTCTCGCCGGCAGCGACGTCATCAAAGCCCATGGAAAAGGCACCGGTTTCCGTTTGTTCGCGCTCGCTTTCGTAAAGCAGGCTGCTGTCGGTGCCGATCGTGACGATCATTTGATCGGCAGGAAGATCCAGTGATTTGGCCGTCTTGATGGCCGCCAGAACATTGGCAATTCCGGAAAGGCCGAGGCTTTTCAAGGCATCAACAGTCTTCGGATCAATACCGCGGCGGCCGGTCAGATATTGGCGTCCCACATCGGTGTTGAACAATACGTTGAGCCGGTCGCAGCTGGCGTCGGAAACGCCGACCACCATATCCGTATTCATAACATTCTGAATAAGTGGAATATGCTTGTCGCCGATGCCTTGGATGTTGTGCTCACCATAACCGTTATACAGCATCGTCGGGCATTCTGTCGGCTCGACCGCCACCACCCGCGCACCAAACACATTCTTTAGGTAATCACCGGCGGCCAGGGTGCCGCCGGATCCAGTACCGGCGACGAAGGCCGCCACGCCCAACCCTTCGTCCGCTTTCCGCACGTCGCCGACGACCCGTTCAAGGGCGCGGCCGGTGCAATGAAAATGGATCAGGTAATTGGCGAATTCGGAAAACTGATTGAGAATGACGTTGGATGAATCCTCGGAAAGTTCGGCGCACTTGTCGTAGATTTCCTTGACGTTACTTTCCGAGCCGTGGGTACGGATGATATCGCTTTTCTCGGTGACCCAGTCTTCGAGCCAGGAAAAGCGTTCCTTGCTCATGCCTTCCGGCAACACGGCGACGCCGCGACAGCCGAGAATTCTTGAGATCGCCACCCCGCCCCGACAGTAGTTGCCGGTCGATGGCCAGATGGCGCGATGCGCGACTGGATCAAACTGGCCCGACACCAACCGCGTTGCCAAACAGGCGTATGCGGCCAGCACCTTATGGGCACCGATCATCGGAAACCGCTCGCCGAGCAAGACGACGATGGGGGAGGCGACACCCGTCAATTCCTGACCCAGAACGATGTATCCTGGAACACCGGCCATGTCGCGTCGGTTGGACTGGTTGAACCAGTGCACCCGGAACAAGTTCTCCGCCCGCGCCTCGTCCGGGCCAACGCCATCCAGTACGGGCGACATATTGCCTAGCCGGTCAGGTGCATCGGCCAGTTCTGAAAACGTCGGTAGCAAGACATTGGCGTCACGCAGCCGCTCAATCGCATTGGCGTATACGGTCGCATCAATGATCTCACCGGGATGGATGGACGACGTCACTCAACACCTCCCAAAATTGGCCGCGTGGCCTTATTGTTTTCTCGCGACCTTTCTTGATGAAGGTCGCGGTCAGGATAAGGCGCGCTCGGCGCCAGCACAGGGATTGCCATTTGGCGACGCAAGACGGGACAATCGACTGCCCGGCCGCCATCGTGGCTCGCTTGATTGTTCTCGGACCCACGGTCCACAAGCCATGCGACGCTGTCGATACT
>JAYOFM010000136.1:0-3928 GCA_038117225.1 Rhodospirillales bacterium | reverse complement strand
CATCAGTATGTTAGTGCAATGATTAACCTCCGACAAGTATAAATTAATGTATATGATATCAATTACTTATAACAAATTATTCGATTCGGCGCGTTATCGATTATTGAATACAAATTTCCCCGCGCAGAAGCCGGCCGCGTGGGAATTCGACGAGGATAACCCGTGACCATACGCGTTGTTGCCAGCAGTGATACGTCGATCGTCATCGAATTCGGCGACCACATTGACCGCCAGCTGAGCGATCAGGTTCTGGCGGCCCATTTCGCCGTTGACGAGGCGGGTATATCAGGCGTTGTCGAATTGGTGCCCACCTTTCGCTCGCTGATGATTCACTACGATCCCCTGGTAACCTCGGCGAACGTGCTGATGGGTGATCTTAAGCCGTTGCTGGCCAGCCAGCAAAAGAGCCATCGCGTTGCGCGATTATGGGATATTCCCGCCTGCTATGATGGCGCCGCCGCCCCGGATTTGGAGTCCGTCGCACAGGCGACGCGCATGAGTACCGATGAGATCATCGGTCTTCACATGAGCGAAACATACCACGTCTATATGATCGGTTTCCTACCCGGCTACCCGTACATGGGTGACGTTTCCGAGGCCCTTCAATTACCGCGGCGCAAGGAGCCCCGGATCCGTGTTCCGAAAGGCGCCATCGCCATCGCCACCTCAATGACGGCGGTTTACCCGACGGAAAGTCCCGGCGGGTGGCATCTGATCGGCTCGACGCCGGTTGCCATGTTTAACAGCGCGCAACCGCAACCGGCGTTGCTGGCGCCCGGCGACAAGGTTCGCTTTCGCCGGATTTCGATCGCCGAGCATGAAACCATCGAAGGCGACGTCCGCAAGGGAACCTACACGCCCAGCGTTAAGGAACTGCCCTCATGACCGATGGTCTGACCGTCATCGAACCAGGTCTGCACACCACCGTTCAGGATCTCGGGCGTTATGGGTATCAGCAATTTGGCGTGCCGGTCTCCGGCGCGCTCGACGTGGACAGTCTCCGATTGGCTAATATCCTGACGGGCAACGCGGCGGATTGCGCCGCTTTGGAGATGCTATATCAGGGGGCAATCCTGGAAGTGACCGCCGAACGGGTATGTGTCGCCGTTGGCGGCATGGGCGCCGGCCTCCAAATTCTGGGCGATACCCCGCAGTCGGTCGATGCCTGGCAAACCGTGACGCTCGAACGGCAAGCGCGGTTCCGCGTTGTTTTGGGCGGTGATGCCTGCGTTTGTTATCTCGCCATCGCGGGCGGATTGGCGCTATCTCCCGTACTCGGCAGCCTGTCCACCTATACAAGGTCTGGCCTCGGTGGTTATTTGGGACGCCCACTGCGGGCCGGTGATGCACTCCCGTTGCAACGGGCGAGCGCCCCGTCCGCCGAACCGTACCGTCTTGCCAACGCGCCGGACCCTGGATTTTCGCGCCCGATCCGATGCACATGGGGCATCCAGAAGGACTTTTTCACCGAGCGAAGTCACGATGCTTTCGTCTCGGAACCCTTCGCCATTCAGGCCGAATCAGATCGCATGGGGTTCCGTCTGTCCGGCCCCGTGCTTGAGCACGTTGGCGCCTACGACATCGTTTCCGATGGCATTGCCACGGGAGCGATACAGGTGCCCGGCAATGGCAATCCCATCGTGCTTATGGCCGACCGCCAGACAACGGGCGGTTATCCGAAGATTGCCAACGTCATTTCCGCCGACCTCTCCACTCTCGGGCGTCGCCGCCCCGGGCACGAAATTCGCTTCGAGATCGTCGATATTGAAACGGCGGAAGAGATCCGACGTGCACACGAAAAATATCTCCGCGCCCTGGAAAGTGGCATCGAAACCGTTGCCGCCACGAAAGCCATTGATCTAGACGTGCTCTATTCGACGAATTTGATCAGCGGGGTCATCAGCGGCGACTGATCCAGACTAACCCGTATACATGCGATCCGGGTCAAGATGCCGAAGGACTGCCAATTCCACGTCCGTCGGTGGCGGCACAACACCCGCGGAATCGTCGATACGCAGATCGAAGCCCGTGTTGTCGCGCAGTTCCTCGGTGCTGATGCCAGGACACAACGCGTCCACTTGCATCTCGCGGGTCGTCTGATCGAACGACATAATAGCGAGATCCGTAACAACCCGATACATGCCGCCGGCCGTCAACCCCCTGTCCTTGCGGTGTGTACCGCCATCCAGAAACCCGGGGCTGGTGAGAAAATCAACCCGTTCAACGAAGCGGCGCTTTTCGTGTTTCATGGCGACGATCATCTGGGTCAGACTGGAAATGTCGTTGCCGCCTCCGCTGCCCGGAAGCCGGGTTGTTGGATGCGCCGGATCGCCGATAAACGAGCTGTTCAGATTACCGAATCGATCGATTTGCGCTCCCCCCATGAAGCCGATATCAACGTAGCCACGCTGCAACAGGAGCAGGACATCGGTGATGCCCATCACCATGTTGGCCCGTTCGGCGCAGCGTTGCTCGTTCGGTGACGTGGGTAGGGCGCCGGGGTTCAGCAGCGGACCCAGAGCCCCACCTTCGAATAAGATGGTCAATCCCGGGCAATGCATCCGTTGGGCAAGTCCCGATGCCAGCAGTGGGATTCCGACTCCGGCGAAGACGATCTGGCCATCTTTCAACAGGCGGCTGCTCAACACGGCCAGCAATTCCGTCGCCGAATAGGATGCTGGCCCTGTCATCGCGGCTCCATGTGGGGCCCGGCGACGGTCTTGGCATAAGTTTGCGGCGCCGACTTCGGTTTGCGGGAAATTTTCGGAGTTTCCCGGATCGGCGGATTCACACTCGGCAGCAAATCGGGAGCATTGAAGGATGTCGCGTGGCGTTCGGGCGAAACATCTCCGTATAGCGTGTTGCGCTGCCTAGGGCGCCGCCCCATGGCGTGAATGATATCTTCGAGATTTTCGGGCGGCATTTCCTGGCCGTACGCGGCGCCAGCCGAGCGCGTGATGGTCTCGTTCATCAAGGTACCGCCGACATCGTTGGCGCCGGCCTGTAGACAATCAGCGACCCCATCGGGTCCCATTTTCACCCAGGAGGCCTGAATATTGGGAATATGGACGTGGAAGACCAGCCGACTAACAGCGTGCATGAGAATACATTCGCGATACGTCGGCCCCGATCGCGCGCCACCCTTCAGATAGATTGGCGCCTCCATATGCACGAACGGCAGGGGCACGAACTCGGTAAAGCCGCCGGTTTGCTTTTGCAGATCAATCAGCCGGTGCAGATGGACCGCCCAGTGTTCCGGGCCATCCACATGACCAAACATGATCGTCGACGTGGTCCGCAACCCGAGTTCATGGGCCGCCTGAATGACCGAGAACCATTCATCGGTGACAATCTTGTCGGGGCAGAGCACTTGGCGCACGCGGTCGTCGAGCACCTCGGCCGCCGTTCCCGGCAACGATCCCAACCCGGCGGCGATAAGACGGCTGAGCAACTGCTTCGGCGTCACCTTGAGCGTCGCCGCCCCTTGCCAGATTTCAAGCGGCGAAAAGGCATGGATGTGCATGTCCGGCACCGCCTCCTTCACCGCACCGCAGAACTCGACATAGGTGTCACCGGTATAGCCGGGATAGATGCCGCCCTGCATGCAAACTTCGGTGGCGCCGCGCGACCAAGCTTCACGCACGCGGCGCTGAATCTCGGGAATCTCCAATCGGTACGGGGTACCGCGCAGGTTGTTGCTCAGCCGTCCCTTGGAAAAGGCGCAAAAGCCGCAGCGAAAATAGCAGACATTCGTGTAGTTGATATTGCGATTGACCACATAAGTGACGTCGTCGCCGACGATGCCCTTGCGCAGGCTGTCGGATACGGAAACCTACCGATATTTGACCAGCAGCGGCGTTGGCGGCGACAGACTTGCCCTGGAGGCCGGTCGATGAAAGGCACCGCGGAAATTGAGCGGATCGTCGAC
>JAYOFM010000135.1:0-8117 GCA_038117225.1 Rhodospirillales bacterium | reverse complement strand
AAATTCCACTAAATTCTTCATTTTTCTCTTGCGGGATTGCTTCCCGTGAGGTATGAAGGGTATGTCATAAGTGAAGTAGTATAACTTCGCGGATTGTAGGTAAGCAGAATGCTAGTATCAAATGCCAACAGTGAACAGTCGCTTTCGCAGAACGTGGGTCTGGCCGCGTTCCGCATTGCTGTTGTTCAACAGAAGGCTTTTGAAGAGACGATTGAACGCGTCTCCGAAAAGAAGTCTCAGGTATCGGATGACCAGCAGCGTAAGGCCGATGCCGAGCGCGCGCGCCAGGCAGCGGAGCGCGGTGGTGTCGATATCGTCGTGCGCGGCGATGAAAAGGGTAGTGTTGAGGCTGAACCAGCCGCCGCGCCCGTGCCAGCCGCTAGGACGGCCGGGGCCAAAGTGGACGTCGCTGTATAGCCGCCATCACGAAAATTCGTCCGAGGCGGGCCTTGGGCCCTATTTTTTTGTCCGGAATTTGCTGCTCTTGTTGGCTTGGGAGGGTTTGTCCCTCGCACGGACGGTTGGTGACGAAGATAAAGAATTTGTGGATGATCGCGATGCGTGGCACCGCTGAAGACCGTCCGGCACTCGGATGATGGCTCCTGCCACGCAGCGGAACGCGGATCGCAACAAGGAAATCTGATCCACCATGTTTTTTAGTCTTTCCAAGGTTTTTTGGTTCATGTTCGAGCCAGCGAACCTAGTTTATTTATGCCTGCTAGCGGGGACTGTGTTGCTCTGGACCCGTTGGACTGTCGCGGCGAGAAAGTTGCTGACGGCCGTGTCTGTCATGGTGCTGGTCGTCGCCGTGCTTCCGGTCGGCAATATGGTCACTCAGGCCCTCGAAAATCGATTTCCGATTCCGGAATTACCACAGAAAATTGCGGGGATCGTCATTCTTGGCGGCGTGATCGATCCGTTTGTCAGTTCCGCGCGCGGCATCACCGCGGTCGGTAGTGCGGCCGAGCGCCTCATCGAGGGCGCTGCCCTGGCGCGACGTTTCCCGGCGGCACCGATCATATTTTCGGGCGGCTCCGGGCGCCTGACCGACCAGTCGAAACGCGAGGCCGATTATGTGCTGCCGTTGCTTCGATCGCTCGGTGTTGATCAATCGCGCGTGATTCTGGACGAAAATGCGCGCAACACCCACGAAAATGCGCTCAACGCTCGAGATCTGGTCAAGGATGTGGCCGCTCTTCCATGGGTTCTTGTTACCTCGGCCTTTCACATGCCACGCGCCATCGGCACGTTTCGGCAGGCCGGGTGGAACGTGTTGGCCTATCCCGTCGACTTCGAGACGCTGCCCCGCGACGGGATCACGCTGACCTTCAGTCTGCGCGGCAACATCGGGAATCTCTCGCACGCCATGCATGAAATCATTGGATTGCTTGCCTATTGGTTGACGGGACGTAGCGATAGCGCTTATCCGGGACCATGAGTTTCACAATCAAGGACACGGCCCGAAAATGATCAGGATGTTGACCGTTCTTGTCGCCACGGCTCTTCTCGGTCTTGTCTGTGCCGGAAAACCGGCACTTGCGGCGACAGAACAACCATTCGCCGAGTGGCTGAAAGGCTTCAGGGCGGAAGCGCGGTCCAAGGGAATCGCCGACGACTTGTTGGCGAAGGCCCTTGACGGCGTCGCGCCGATCACGCGGGTCATCGAGTTGGACCGCCGTCAGCCTGAATTCACCATGACCCTGTGGCGCTATTTCGATTGGACGATTACCGAGAAACGCATCGCCAAGGGGCGTGAACTGCTGAAAAAGCACGACGCCCTGTTGCGCCGGGTCGAGAAGACGTATGGCGTGCAGCCCCGTTTCCTCGTCGCCTTCTGGGGATTGGAAACCAACTTCGGCGCCAACTTCGGGGCGTTTTCGATGGTTGGCGCGGTCGCAACATTGGCGCATGACGCCCGGCGCTCGACCTTCTTTCGCGCCCAGCTTCTGGCGGCGCTGCAAATCATTCAACGTGGCGACGTCGCGCATGATGCCAAGGCGTCATGGGCGGGCGCAATGGGTAACATGCAATTTATCCCCACGACCTATCGTGATTTCGCGGTCGATTTTGATGGCGATGGTAAGCGCGATCTATGGCATAGCCTGCCCGACGTCTTTGGATCCGCGGCCAACTACTTGAAGCGCTCGGGCTGGGATGGCGCGCACACCTGGGGGCGCGAGGTCAAATTGCCGCCTGAATTTGAACCCGACCTGTCAGGCCTCGACCGCAAGAAACCGATGCCGGCATGGAAGAAACTCGGTGTGCGGCGCGCCGACGGCAAGGCTCTGCCGGCCGTTGAAATCGATGCCTCATTGGTGTTGCCGGCGGGTATGGCCGGGCCGGCGTTCCTGGTTTACCGAAATTTTCACGCGACCATGGCGTGGAACCGTTCGATTCTCTACGCGCTGGCCATCGGGCATCTGGCTGACAGATTGAAGGGGGGACCGGCGCTAAGCGTCAAGGCGCCAGCCAATGAAAAGCCCCTGGCGCGGGGCGACGTCATCGAGATTCAGAGGCTGCTGTCACGGCTTGGCTTCGATACCGGCGGTGCTGACGGTGTCGCCGGTCCGATGACACGCAAGGCGGTCAAGGCGTTTCAGAAGTCGCGCCGTCTGCCGGCCGACGGTTATGCCAGCTATGGGCTTTTGGAACGGTTGCGGGGCATTGCCGTCAATTAACCGCCAGGACGGCCACAATACGTCTAAATAACCGCAATTATCATCGACGGAACCACAAGATATTGGTACCTTGCCGACGTATGTATACTAATGGCTCACCGTGGAAAATGCGTAACGCGCGGCGCCGATTGGCTGCGGTCGCTGGGATCGTCGTTTGTCTTGTGCTCGCCGGCTGCGCTGAAACCCGTTTTCTTGTGCATACGGCCAAGCGCGTTTCCGGCTCGGCGGACGCCGCCGAGCAGCAGGGCCGGTACAAGGTCGGCAATCCCTATCAAATCGGCGGTATCTGGTATTATCCTCAAGAGGATTATGCCTACGACGAAACCGGCATTGCGTCATGGTACGGCACGGAATTCCACGGACGCGCGACCGCGAACGGCGACGTTTACGACATGAACGCGCTGACCGCGGCGCACCGAACGCTGCCGATGCCGAGTTTCGTCCGCGTCACCAATCTCGAGAACGGTCGCAGCCTCATCGTGCAGGTTAATGATCGCGGCCCCTTCGCCAAGAGTCGCATCATCGACATGTCGCGTCGGTCCGCTCAGTTGCTGGGCTTCCAGAAGCGCGGAACCGCGCGGGTTCGTGTGCAGATCCTCGCGGATCGCAGCCGCGCCATCGCGACGCGGATGAAGGCGCAGGTTGAATTGGCCAAGATCGGCTCGCCGATCACCGTCGACCGGCTGCCGAAACCAGCCGTCAAGGCGGAATCCCTGCCGCCGCCGGCCCAACCATCCGCGGTGCCAACAAGTCCCGTGACGACGACGCCTGATGAAGCCGCGGCTGTCCCCGTGCCGCCGCCGCAGGCGGTCCAGACCTCGGCCATCGCGCCAGCACCGCCCGCGGGGGCCGCGACGGAGGCGGCCGTGACACAGCAACCGGTCATCCCGACGAACCTTTACGTCCAGGTCGGCGCCTTCGGCGTGCACGAGAACGCGCTTAAAATGCAGGCGCGCCTTGCCAGTGTTGGCGCGGTCAAGTTGCAACACAAGCTGATTGATGGCCGCGATATCTATCGCGTACGTGTGGGACCTCTGGCGTCGGTGAGCGAGGCGGACCGGCTGCTGGAATCGATCGTTGGCACCGGCTATCCCGACGCCCGCATCGTTGTTGACTGAAGTGACCGTGCTGGCGTGGCCGCGAAGTTCCGACGCCGTTGTTCCGCCGCATTTAAACTTCATGAATGCCTGCATGGATAGTCATTTACCCACCGATTCTGAAATGGCGAGTTGATGAAATCAACGAAAATCAAATTAATATTAGGAATATTTCTCCTCGTGACCGCGACCGGTTTAGGTCGCGTCGCACCAGCGTCGGCGATCGAAACGAATGCTCGCGAAGCCATTTTGATCGATGCGGATACCGGGACCGTTCTGTTCGAGAAGGGGGCGGACGTTTCCATGCCACCGGCGTCGATGAGCAAGCTGATGACCGTCTACATGGTCTTTCAAAAATTGAAAAACGGCGCGCTTTCTCTCGGTGATAAATTCACGGTCAGCGAGAACGCCTGGCGAAAGGGCGGCGCTAAGAGCGGCAGCTCGACGATGTTTCTGCTTCCGGGGGAACAGCCTCGGGTCGAGGACCTGCTGCGCGGCATCATCGTTCAGTCGGGAAACGATGCCTGCATCGTCATCGCCGAGGGCGTGGCCGGTAGTGAAGATGCCTTCGCTGAGTTGATGACGGAAGCCGGCCGCCAGATCGGCTTGACCAACAGCACGTTCCGAAACGCGACGGGCTGGCCCCATCCGGGACACCGCATGACCGCCCGTGACCTGTCCATATTGGCGCGCCGCACAATTATCGATTTCCCCGAATACTACAGATTCTATGCGGAGACCGAGTTCACACATAACAAGGTGCGCCAGACGAACCGCAACCCCTTGCTCTATAAGAATATGGGTGTCGACGGCCTGAAAACCGGTCACACAGAGGAGGCCGGGTACGGCTTGGTGGCCAGCGCCAAGCGGAATGATCAACGCCTGATACTGGTGGTTGGCGGTCTCGATAGCCGCAAGCAGCGTAGCGTCGAACCACAACGTCTTCTGGAATGGGGGTTTCGCACCTATCGGAACTACACCATGTTCGCGGCAGGCGAGGAAGTTGATGTGGCGGAGGTCTGGCTCGGCGATAAGGGGCGTGTGCCATTGTTAATCGAACGCGGGGTCAAATTGACCTTGCCGCGGAGCGCGCGCCCCAGTCTGCAAGCCACCGTCATCTACGACAATCCGGTTCCGGCACCAGTGGTCAAGGGTGCGGTCATCGGCAAGCTTCGAATTACGGCGGACGGCATGGAACCATTGGAGATTCCGCTGGCAGCCGGTGACGACGTCAATCGCCTCGGTTTTTTCGGCCGCATGAATTCCGCCATGCGCTTTCTGCTGTTCGGTGAAAGCGGCTAGGGAAATCATGGCGCGTGGACGGTTCATTACACTCGAAGGCGGCGAGGGAGCCGGCAAGTCGACACAGGCGCGGGTGTTAGCCGAGCGCCTGGAGAAAACAGGTCTCGCCGTTACCGTTACCCGCGAACCGGGCGGATCGTCTGGGGGCGAAGAAATCCGCCGTTTACTGGTCGAAGGCGCCGTTGACCGCTGGACGCCGATGTCCGAGGCATTGTTGCATTACGCGGCCAGGGTCGATCACGTGGCACGCTTGATCGAGCCGGATCTGGCCGATGGTCGCTGGGTCATTTCCGATCGCTTCTCGGACTCGACCCTTGCCTATCAAGGCTTCGGCCATGAACTGGGCTTCGAGGCCATGTTGCGACTTCACCAGGCGAGTCTCGGGGATTTCCGGCCCGACGTGACGGTCGTTCTCGATCTGCCGGTCGATGTTGGCCTGGCACGGGCGCAGACGGGTGGCGCCGGCACGGCACGCGAGGACCGATACGAGCGCATGGGGACGGCGTTTCATGAGCGATTGCGTCAAGGCTTTCTCCACATCGCGGCGCGCTTTCCCGAGCGCTGCGTTGTCGTCGACGCGACACAAGACGTGGACGCGGTCGCCGAAGATATCTGGCGGGCGGTGCGCGACACCCTGAAGGTGGACGAGGCATGACCGAGGACACCGCAACCTGGCCGGCCCCCCGGGAGAATTCTGAATTTATTGGGCACGATGAGATCGAGTTGAGCTTGGCCGATGCGGTGGCGAGCAGTCGGTTGCCGCACGCATTGCTGCTTGCCGGTCCACGCGGTATCGGCAAGGCGACACTGGCCCATCGTTTGGCGCGTTTCATTCTGTCCAACGATATTCCGGGCCGTGCCACGCCGGATGGACCGGGGCTGTTCGGCGATGTGTTGCCGCCGGCGGGCGGCGCGGGGCAGGGGCTTTATGTCGATCCGGAGCATCAGGTGTTTCGGCGCGCAGCCGCCGGCGGACATTCGGATTTGCTGGTCATCGAACGCGGCCTCAATGACCGCGGCAAGCCGCGCAAGGAAATCGTCGTCGATGATGTACGCGGCGTCGGCCGGTTCATGTCGATGACGGCGGCGGAAGGCGGCTGGCGTGTGGTCGTCGTCGACAGCGCCGACGAGATGAACCGGAATGCCGCCAACGCCATTCTCAAGGTGCTGGAAGAGCCACCGGCGCGCGCCTTGATTCTTCTGGTCGGGCACAATCCAGGCCGACTACTGCCGACCATTCGTTCGCGCTGTCGGCGCATCGATCTGCGCCCGCTTGATACATCGACGGTGGTCACGCTCTTGGATCGCTACACGGAAGGTCTTACCGCCGATGAGGCGGCGCTTCTGGCGGCCCTGGCAGACGGCAGCATCGGCCGCGCGTTGGCGCTTCAGGAAGCGGGCGGACTTGCTTTGTTCGACGAGATTTCGGGCCTCATGGTGGCGCTGCCGAGTATCGATACACCGGCATTGCATGATTTCGCCGGCCGTGTCGGGCGTGCCGGCGCCGATGTCGCCTTTGCAACGGCGCTCGATTTGTTTCGGTGGTGGCTGGAACGCCTGATCATTGGCCGCGCCACCGGCCGCTTCGATGCCGGCGCAGCCAATGCCAATGCGGCGGACGCCGTCGGCCGTTTCGCCAGAGGTTTGGATTTGACCCGCTTGTTGGCTTTTCGGGATCAGGCGGAGGCGTGGATGGCGCGGGTCGATCATCTCAATATGGAACGGCGGCAGACGATCCTGAACCTGTTTATCGGCCTCGCGGCGGCGACGCGCGCTTGACCGGGGGGTGGCGGCACCGTACCTAAGGGACCGGTTTTCTAGGAGTTTTCCCGAATGTCGGCCGCCCAAACCTATTATCTGACCACGCCGATCTACTACGTCAATGATGCGCCGCATATCGGCCACGCCTACACCACGCTCGCCTGCGATGTGTTGGCGCGGTTCAAGCGCCTCGACGGGTTCGACGTGAAATTCCTGACCGGCACCGATGAACACGGCCAGAAGGTGGAAAAGTCGGCGCAAGCGGCGGGCATGGATCCGAAAGCCTTTACCGACAAGGTGTCGCAGAATTTCCGCGACCTTGCCGATTTCATGAACTTCAGCCACGACGATTTCATTCGGACCACGGAAGACCGCCATACCGCGGCTTGCCAGGATATCTGGCGCAAGCTCGCGGCGGCCGACCAAATATACCTTGGCGCCTATTCGGGCTGGTACGCGGTCAGAGACGAGGCGTTCTACGGCGAGGGTGAACTGACCACTGGAACCGACGGTCGAAAGCTGGCGCCGTCAGGCGCCGAGGTGGAATGGGTCGAGGAGCCGAGTTACTTCTTCAAATTGTCAGAATGGCAGCAGCCGCTGCTCGATTTCTATGATGCGCATCCGGATTTCATTCTGCCCGACAGCCGACGCAACGAGGTGATCAGCTTCGTGAAATCGGGTCTACTCGATCTCTCTATCTCGCGCACCACGTTCAGCTGGGGCGTGCCCGTGCCCGACGATGAAGATCACATTATGTACGTCTGGCTGGACGCCCTGACCAATTATGCGACGGCGGCGGGGTATCCCAATATCGAGGGCGCGACCTACAAACGCTACTGGCCCGCTGATCTGCACATGGTCGGCAAGGATATCCTGCGGTTTCATGCGGTCTACTGGCCGGCTTTCCTGATGGCCGCCGGCTTGGAGCCGCCAAAGCGCGTGTTCGCACACGGGTGGTGGACCAACGAAGGCGAAAAGATTTCGAAATCCGTCGGCAATATCATTGATCCGATTCATCTGGTCGAAACCTATGGGCTCGACTCGGTGCGCTATTTCCTCATGCGCGAGGTGCCGTTCGGCAACGACGGGGATTTTTCCCATGGTGCCATGGTACAGCGGATGAACAGCGAGCTCGCCAACGACTACGGAAATCTGGCGCAGCGGGTGTTGTCGATGATCGCCAAGAACTGCGACGGCAAGGTGCCGACGCCTGGCGCTTATGCTGACGAGGACAGAACCTTGTTGGCGGCGGCCGGCAGCTTGCTGGGCGACGTACGGG
>JAYOFM010000134.1:0-8390 GCA_038117225.1 Rhodospirillales bacterium | reverse complement strand
CGCCATCGATTCCGTCGAGGACATGAAGATTCTGTTCGACGGCATACCGCTCGATGAAATGAGCGTATCCATGACCATGAACGGCGCCGTCCTGCCGGTGCTCGCCGGCTTCATCGTCGCCGCCGAGGAACAGGGCGTCGATCAAGCCCAGCTGTCAGGTACCATTCAGAATGATATCCTGAAGGAGTTCATGGTTCGCAATACCTACATCTATCCGCCCGAACCCTCGATGCGGATCGTGGCGGACATTATTCAGCACACGGCCGAGTTCATGCCGCGCTTCAATTCCATATCCATTTCCGGCTATCACATGCAGGAAGCTGGCGCGACCTGCGTACAGGAACTGGCGTTCACACTCGCCGACGGCGTCGAGTACGTGCGGGCAGCCCTGGCCAAGGGCCTCCACATCGATGCCTTCGCGCCACGGCTCAGCTTCTTCTTCTGCATCGGCATGAATTTCTTCATGGAAGTCGCCAAGCTGCGCGCCGCGCGCCTGCTTTGGCATGAACTGATGCAGCCGTTCGAGCCGAAGGACCCGCGCTCCTCCATGCTGCGTACCCATTGCCAAACCTCGGGCGTGTCACTGGCCGAGCTGGATCCCTACAACAACGTCATTCGCACGACGCTGGAAGCCCTGGCCGCGGTACTTGGCGGCACCCAGAGCCTGCATACCAATGCGCTGGATGAAGCCATCGCCTTGCCGACGCCATTTTCGGCCCGCATCGCCCGCAATACCCAGTTGGTCATCGCCGAGGAATCCGGCGTCGCCAACGTGATCGATCCGTTGGGCGGCAGCTACTATATCGAAAGCCTGACCGCGTCGCTGGTCACCGAGGCGCGAAAGCTGATCGACGAGGTCGAGGCGCTGGGCGGTATGACCCGCGCGGTCGCCGCCGGCCTGCCGAAGCAGCGCATCGAGGATGCGGCGGCACGCAAGCAGGCCCGCATCGATCGCGGCGAGGAGAAGGTGATTGGCGTTAACACGCAGCGGCTTGCGGCGGAAGCGGACATCGATATTTTGGACGTCGACAACAACGCGGTGCGCGAGGCGCAAGTGCGCCGACTTGAGAAGATTCGCGCCGAGCGGGATGGCGCCGCCTGCGAAGCGGCGTTGTCAGCACTGGCGGCGGCGGCGGAGAGCGGCAACGGCAACCTGCTGGCGCTTTCCATCGACGCGGTACGTGCGCGCGCCACGGTTGGCGAGGTTTCCGACGCGCTGGAAAAATCATTCACCCGCCACCGCGCCGAGGTGCGCTCTATTTCCGGTGTCTATGGCGCCGCTTACGAAGACGACGAGGATTTTCAGGCCATCCGAAAGGAGGTTGAAGGCTTCGCCGCGGCGGAAGGCCGTCGGCCGCGCATGCTGGTCGCCAAGCTGGGCCAGGACGGCCATGACCGAGGATCAAAGGTGATCGCCACCGCCTTTGCCGATATCGGGTTCGATGTCGATATCGGACCGCTGTTCCAGACCCCGGACGAAGCGGCCCGCGAAGCCGTCGAGAACGACGTCCATATCGTCGGCATTTCGTCGCAGGCGGCCGGCCACAAGACCCTGGTACCCGAATTGATCGCATCCCTACACGCACAGGGCGCCGGCGATATTCTCGTGGTCGTCGGCGGCGTCATTCCGAAACAGGATTACGCCTTTCTCAAGGAGAAGGGCGTTGTCGCCGTGTTCGGCCCCGGCACGCACATTCCCAATGCCGCCCGCGAAATACTCGGCCTGCTGCAAACCCGGCGCCAAGCCGCCGAATAAACACAGCCGCCGAAACCGCGCCGCTGACGCGACCCCAAACGCAAAAAAGCAACGAGCCCACCGCGATCGATGTGATCAGGGTGGGCTCTATGTTTCTCGCGCCGTTTGTAGGCTTTGACCGATTGCTCGATTGTCGGTTTCAGCTTGCGTACCGCGCGGGCGATGGGATTGCGCCGGCGCGACGCCTTTCGCTTTCGCATGGCCGTTCTCCTTTACGGGGTTCGCGTGGGAGGCCGTGTCTATCACGCGGCGGCAACGGCTGTCGACGAAACGTGATTGAGAATTCCAGATTCGGTTTCATAGTGGCAGAGACGCAACGGCTCAAATAAAGGCCCATCCGTGAACCAACCGCTCGTCATCACCAACGACCAAGCCCGCCGCTTGTTTCTCGCGCGGCAAGGGCTGTGCGCGTCGCCGACGGGTAAGCTGACGACGGATGGATTGCAGGAATTGATCACGGCCCTGGGGTTCGTGCAGGTGGACAGCATCAACACCGTCGCCCGCGCGCATCACATGGTCCTGTTTGCCCGCAATCAAACCTACAAGACCATGCAGCTGACGCATCTGTTGGAGAAGGAGCGCAGCCTGTTCGAGCATTGGACCCACGATGCCGCGGTGATTCCGATCGCGTTCTATCCCTACTGGCGCCACCGGTTCGAACGGGAACGGACCGTCCTGCTGGCGCGCTGGCGCAAATGGCGCCGGGAAGGGTTCGAGGAAATCCTCGCCGAGACGTTGGAGAACGTCGCCCGCAACGGCCCGACCATGGCCCGGGATGTGGGCTCGAAACGAAAGAAGGGAACCGGTTGGTGGGACTGGCATCCGGAAAAGACAGCGCTGGAATTTCATTGGCGCACCGGTACCCTGGCGATCGCCGGGCGGGACGGCTTTCAAAAGATTTATGACCTCACCGAAAACGTCTTCCCCGATATCGCTTCAGCCCCGCGCATATCCGAGGACCAATTCATTGACTGGGCGTGCCATGGCGCGCTGAGCCGCCTCGGCGTGGCAACGCCGGGAGAGATCGCTGCGTTCTGGGGTCTAACGACACCGCAAGAAGCGGCCGCATGGTGTGAGCGGCAACGGGCCGGAGGAAATCTGATTCCCGTTCAGGTTCAGCCCGCCGGCGATGCCCGACCGCACAAGGCTCTCGCCTTCGCCGATCTGGCCGACACCTTATGCGACGTCCCGGAACCGCCGGCACGGTTGCGCGTGCTGTCCCCCTTCGACCCGCTGATCCGTGATCGCAAACGCTGCCTGCGACTGTTCGGATTTAATTACCGGATCGAGGTCTTTGTTCCCAAGGAAAAGCGTCAGTACGGCTATTATGTTTTTCCGCTCTTGGAAGGCCGGCGCTTCATCGGCCGCATCGACATGAAGCACGAGAGCGGCACCCTGGCCATCACCGGCCTGTGGCTCGAACCCGGCGTCAAGATGGGCAAGGGTCGACGGACCGCGCTCGACGCGGAACTCGATCGATATCGGCGCTTCGTCGGCGCCAACGCCCTAACCTTTGAGGCGTGACCGGAAGCGCCGGCGATCGCGTTGCCAACGCCCGATCAATAAAAGGCCCAGAGGTTGACGACGTAGTGTGTCGCGATACTCGAACGGATGGATCCCGTCCGTTGGTATAAGTACATGAGCGCCAGCCCCGCCAGGAACGCGGTGAGCACGTTGCCCGGTCCCATCGGCCAATGGGCCAGCGCGAACACCATGGACGACACCAACAGAATGATGGAAGGCCGCGTCGTCAGTCTTTCGATCAGGCCTTTCAAGGCAACCCGAAAAACCAATTCCTCCGACACGGCAAGGCGCCCCCGCGTTGTCGGTTTCGATGGTCAGCGTGAACACGTCGCCATCGACGGGATAGGTTGAGTTATCGCCACTCAAACGGACCTGCGCCACAATGACAGGCGTCGTACTGGAAAATCTGAATGACTGCGCGGTTTCTTCCGTTCCGTCGACCTCGACATAGCTTGTGCTGCTCCCCGTGGCGATCGTTGAGACGGCTTCGTTGGCATGATCCTCCAGCCAACCGCCAATGATGCCCGTGTTGTCATGAAATTCGTCGGCGACACTGTCCACCGCGTTGATGATTGGCAGACCCAAATCGATGACATGGCGGAGGTTGAGGAGCGCGATGCGGTTCTCAAGGATGGAAAAATCGACGATGCCGGGGTCCATAACGCCGGCGGTTATTTTGGTCGTGGTCATGTTCTCACCTATTTCTTGATGCCGTAGAGGGTCGCGGAACCGCTGGCGATGTTTCCGCTACTGAACAAAAGTCGCACCGCATTGACGTCGCTCAGCGCGACGCGCGCGCCACCGGACGATGTCATTGCCATCACATTCGATGCTTCATCGTCCAAATGCATGCGGGACAGTATTCGCGTGTATCGCGTGCTGCCGGGGTCAAGGATTTCGATCCATCCGGCGATTCCTTGTGATCCGGCTTTTATACCCGACCAGGAGAGTTCAACCGCGGCCGCACCGGTGGCGCTGGCACGGTTCAGTGAGGAACTGCTCTCGTTGATCAGATTGTACGCGTAGTCCGACGACCCGCCATCAAAGGTGGCGCCGCCATCGGTCGATGTTCTGATCAGCAGTGTCTGGTTGTCCGCTGATGGCACGAGGGCCTCGACGTAGAGCCGATAGCTTCGGTAACTCGCGTTGTCGAAGGCCGCGAAATCAAGGAAGAGAGATGAACTCGCGGTCTGGGATTCCAGTTCAATGGGCGAGCCGGCCGGCAGGATTTCGGCCAGTGTCTTCCAGGCGACGCCCGCGCCCGCCGCGGCATCCGCCATGATGATCTGATCATTCGATCCGACGGGTAGTCGGACATAGGTTGCGCCGTCATGAACGATGAAATCGCCCTTGGAATCCGATCCCAGCGCAATCTTGGCGCCGGTGACGCTGCCATCGCTGGGCGCGCCGATCGACAACGTCGTCCCGATGCGGATCTCCACCGCCAAGGTGCCGAGCGGAATGGCGCTGGTGAAGTTCACGGTCGTGCCGGCGACGGTGAACGTCGTGTGGTGTTGCGTGACACCATCGAAGGTGACGGCAATATTCTCGGCCGTGCCAGGGTCGACACTCAACGTCAGCTGCGACGTCGTGCCGGCGGTGAAGTCGGCGCCGTCGGTGAACGTATCCACCGTCATGTTGCCAGCCGATGCGCCGAATTCCGCGGTCGTCCAATCGTCCGGCGCTGGTGAATCGTCGGCGATGATGACCGCTCCCGCGTCGCTTGTCGCGATGGATTTAGACGATGCCCCATCAATGGTATCGGTGCCGGCACGGTTCAACACGACGGCGTTACCCGAACCATCGGTCTTCTTGACGCCAATATTGAACGGCAATGTGAGGCTTGCGATGGCCGGCAGGTCGATGGTCACCGGGCCCGAGGACGCATCGATGCTGAACATGACGCCGGCATCCCCGGCGGCGACGGCAATCGGGCTATCCGATTGAGTCTTGAAAACGACGTCCTGCCAGAGCATGGACCCCGCCGCGGCCTGTGCCGCCGCGGCGCTGGTCGCGGCATTGTTGGCCGCGTTCGATGCGTTGGTTTCGCTGACCGCCGCGGTCGTCGCGGCATCGGCGGCCGTTGTCGCGGACACCGCCGCCGCCGTGGCGCTGGCGGCGGCGGTGCTCGCTTGAGATTCCAGGCCCGCTAGGGTGGTCTCCGAAACAATGGGGTTGCCATCGCTATCAAAGGCCAGAACCTTATCGGCCCGCGTCACCTTGTTCGGAAGTGTGCCAGGAGAGATGTCGGTAGGCGCCTGCCTTTGCGATTACCGCGCGTTCGTTGATGTTCGACTTGATCTCGTCCAGCGAATCGACCCAGTCACCGGCGTAATAATCGAAGAGCTGGCATTCCACCGGCTCATGATCGACATTCATGACCGGCACCTTGCCGTGACGGGCCTTTGTGCTCGCCGTGCCCTTGCCGACCTTTTGGAAGGTCGTCGATGAACCAACGATATTGTTCTTCGATCGCACCGTGTTACGGAGTTTCGAGCCCATCTGCTGGTAGTTCAGATGAACGTCCGCCTGAAAGTGCTTCACGAACGATTGTGCGATGTCTGTGGACATGCGCTGTCTCCTTCGATTGGATGAATGATCGTGCCCCGGCATCGGGATCACGGGTTCGGACGCACCCGTTCAGACCGGTTGCGGCGAAGCCGCCGGCTGCATCGGTTGCAAACCAGTAGGGCCGTCCATCGGCGCCCGCGTGGCCGCCGGTGATTGGTTGTCCTGATGGTCAATTTTGGCAAAAAGCTGTTTTCGCTGACGGCGCGTGTGTGGGTTGATGCCACGCCCCGGTTAGCTTACGTTTTCGGCACGAGCGGGCTATGTTTGGCTGGCGTGGAATGACCGATCGTTAAGCCGGGCCGCCATGGAGGGACGTCTGAATGCTTTGCCACACCGTCTTCAAGGATGGCGAACACGTGTGGCTCGCGTTCGGGCACGACCCGGAACGCGCGGAAAACCTACCGGATATCAATATTTACGTTATCTGTTCCGGTGATTCCGCATTGCTCGTCGATCCCGGTGGACCGGCGACGTTCGCCCCGATGTTGTCGGCAATCTCGGACAAGGTTGCCCTCGATAAGATCGATGCCATTTTTCTCTCCCACGCGGACCCCGATGTCGCCGGTGCGTTGCCACTCTGGCGCCAAATTCTGCGGTCGGACGTCGCCGTTTATGCGTCCGAACATCTGGTCGGCGAGATCGCGCACCTGGACCCTACGGCGACGGTGGTCCCCATTCCCGACGGCGGCGCCGAAATCACCTTCGGACAAGGCACCGTCCTTGAAGCGATTCCAGCTCACCATCTCGATGCGTCAGCTTGCTTCCAGATATACGATACCGATGCCCGTCTGCTTTATTCCGCCGACCTGGGCAGCGGCTGGAATAATGGCGAGGACGGGTCGGGCGCGGTCGCTTTCGCCGGTGACTTCGAGGCGGCGGCCTCGGAACATCATGATGCCTACCTCCGCCGCATGCCGGTCGCCGGCGCCCGGATGGACTGGGTCAGCCGTGTGGCGGCATTGAACGTGGACATCATGGCACCGCATTCCGGCCCTGTATTCAGGGACGGTGATGTATCCCAATTCGTGGAATGGTTCGCACAGTTGGGCGGCGACCAGCTTCCAGGTATTGAAGCGGACGTATCAACGATGCCGCTCGAGCCCGTCGCGGAGGCCCCTGCGTCAGACGTCGCCGAAGAGCGTTTCGTACAATCGGACGACGTAATCCCAGAAGGTATGGTCTTACCGCCGGAATTCGACCTCGGGCCGGAAATCGGCGAGGACGGAGTTGAAATTTCAGATGATATCAACTCGATCCTCGCCAACATCGACGCCGAGCTTCGCCGCGAACACCCGACCGAGGAAGGCGAGCCGGCGAACCTCGGCGAACCGGATGATGTCGAGGATATGGATAACCTCGCGGAAGAAGACATTCCGCTCATGCCGGATCGAAAGTTCAGGCTCATCACGCGCAGTGACTTCGATGGCTTGGCCTGCGCCGTGCTGTTCGAGGAACTCGGCATGATTGACGACATTCTATTCGTCAATCCGAACGACATGCAGGAAGGCCGTGTCGATGTCTCGCTGAACGATATTTCTACCAATGTACCGTACGTGCCCGGAATCTACATGGCCTTCGACCACCATTTGAGCGAGGTCAAGCGGGTCGGCGAGCAACCCAACCATATCATCGACGCCAACGCGCCGTCGGCGGCGCGGGTTGTCTACAATTATTATGGCGCCGAGGCCACGTTCCCGAATGTCCAAGCCGACATGATGACAGGTGTCGATCAGGCCGATTCGGCACAGTTTTCCATGGATGAGGTCCTCGACCCCCAGGGCTGGCCCCTGCTGTCTTTCATCATGGACTCGCGCACCGGTCTCGGGCGTTTTCGCGGCTTCCGCGTGCCAAACTATGAACTCATGATGTCGCTGATCGATTATTGCCGCGAGTATCCCATCGAGGACATCCTCGAACATCCGGACGTGAAGGAGCGGGTCGAGCTTTACCGCGAACATTCCGAGCCATTCAAGGAGCAGCTGAAGCGTTGCTCAACCGTCCATGACAATCTCGTGGTTATCGATCTTCGCGAGGAAGAGACGATCTACGTCGGCAACAGGTTCGTCATCTACGCCCTGTTCCCCGAATGCAACATCTCCATCCACTGTCTGTGGGGTCGTGCCGAACAGAACACCGTGTTCGCCTGCGGCAAGTCCATTTTCAATCGGACATCCAACACCAACATCGGTGATTTGATGCTGACCTACGGCGGTGGCGGGCATCAGAACGCCGGCACCTGCCAGGTCGATAATGCTCTCGCCGACGTGGTCCGACAGGCACTCATTAATCGCATCACCGAAGACGGCTGAACGTTTCCCCACCGAGGCCTATTAGTCCGGGTAGAGACGTTGAAACCCGTCCCGCACCTGGGCGACGTAGGCCGGGTCCTGATCGCGCCAGTATTTGGGGTCGCGCATCATCTGACGCAGACTTGCTTCATCGACGCCGCCAGGCCCGCCGTGCTTTCGTGGCAAAAGGTCGGGCTCATCCTTCTGCATCATCGCATGGACGCGCAGGACACCGGGAACCGTTTGGGTCA
>JAYOFM010000133.1:7355-8400 GCA_038117225.1 Rhodospirillales bacterium | reverse complement strand
GAGACCACGCGGTTTTTCGCCGCCAAGGGTCTCGAGGTGGTAGGCATCGACAACGACATGCGCAGCCACTTTTTTGGTGCCGAGGCGAGTACCCGCGCCAACCGGGAAGCGCTGCAACATGACGTCAAGACCTACACCCATGTCGATGCGGATATTCGGGACGCGCACGCGATGGCTCAGGTGTTCGACCGTTATGGTAAGGATATCGCCGCCATCGTTCACACGGCGGCGCAACCGAGCCATGATTGGGCGGCGCGCGAGCCGGCGACGGACTTCACCGTCAACGCCAACGGCACGCTCAACCTGCTGGAACAGACCCGCCGGATCATCCCCGAGGCACCGTTCATCTTTCTGTCGACCAACAAGGTCTACGGCGATACGCCGAACCACCTGCCGCTGATCGAGCAGGAATTGCGCTGGGAACTCGATTCCGCGCACGCCTATGCCAAGGATGGCATCGACGAAAGCATGAGTATCGACGGCTGCATGCACAGCCTGTTCGGCGTGTCCAAGGCGGCCGCCGATCTGATGGTGCAAGAATACGGTCGCTATTTCGGCATGAAGACCGCGTGCCTGCGCGGCGGCTGCCTGACCGGCGGCGCTCACGCGGGCGCGGAACTACACGGCTTTCTCGCCTACCTGGTCAAATGTGCCGTCACCGATCGGCCGTACACCGTGTTCGGCTACCAGGGTAAACAGGTGCGCGACAACATCCACGCCAGCGACGTCGCCAATCTGATCTGGCACATCTTCCAGGCGCCGCGTTCGGCCGAGGTCTACAACATCGGCGGCTCGCGCCATTCCAACTGCTCCATGCTGGAGGCCATTAATTTTTGCGAGGAAATGACCGGCCGCCCCATGAAATGGTCCTATAGTGACGATGCCCGCGCCGGCGATCACATCTGGTGGGTCAGCGACGTCGGGCGTCTAAAGGCGCACTACCCGGAATGGGATTACGCCTACGACATCAAGGACATCATGCGCGAAATCCATGATGTGCTGACCCAATGACGAGCACGTCCGATCCGTGGGCGCGCATCAGCGT
>JAYOFM010000133.1:0-7345 GCA_038117225.1 Rhodospirillales bacterium | reverse complement strand
TCACAATTCCGCGTCGGTAATCGCTGACACGCTGGATAACCTGAAGGACGCCACCGACGTCATCATCGTCGACAATCAATCGACAGATGGCACGGCTGAGTTGGCGGAACGCCTGCACCCCGGCGTCCGCGTTTTCCGTCGCGACGATAACCTGGGCCTGACCATCGCCAGCAACCAGGGCTTTCGCCAGGCGACCCGTGACTATGTCCTGCACCTCAATCCGGACACCCGGTTCGATACCGCCTGCATCGCGCGAATGGTCGAAACGATGGACGAGAACCCCAACTGCGCCGTCGTCGGGCCGCTGCTCTATAACAATCGCGAACGCGAGGAACTGGATATCATGGGGCCGCACGAGCTGCGCCACAGCAAGATTCCCGTCGATCCATCGGGTCCCTTCTGCACCTGGTTCATCACCGGCGCCGTTTGCCTGTGGCGGCGCGCCGCGATCAACGCCATGGACGGTTTCGACGAAAAGATTTTTCTGTACTACGAGGATTCGGACCTGTGCCTGCGCTGCACCAAGGCCGGTTGGTCGCTGATCATCGAACCGCGCGCCGAGGGCCACCACTACGGTGGCCAGTCGGAAGCCATGAGCGACAAGACGCGCTGGCGCAAGGATTGGAACATGGCCTGGGGTCATCTCTATTTCGAGGCCAAGCATGGCGACGCGGCCGCGACGCGGCGGCTAGCATGGAAGCTCTTATTTCATCACGCCCTGAACGTGCTCGGTGGAATCGTGACGATTAGCCGCAAGCGTATCGTCGGTCAGGCCGCGCGGGTCGCGGGCATCTGGCGCTTTCTGTCCGGCAGGCCTTCGTGGGGCCGCCTTCACTTGACGGAGAAATAATCAGGTGGCCGCGGACGAACCGCCGATCATCGGTGTCGGACATTATTGGCAGGACCTTGACGTCGGCCAACGGTTCCGCACGCTCAAGCGGACGATCACCGAAACCGACTTGATCAATTTCATCGGCGTCACCGGCATGGTCGAGGAAATGTTCATCGACGCCACCTGCGACAAGGGCGCCGCCGCCAGCGGACGACTGGTGCCGGCGGCGTTGACCTACACGCTGATCGAGGGATTGCTGGTGCAATCGGTGCTGCAGGCCACGGGCCTGGCATTACTGGAGGTGCACAAGAAGGTGTTGGGACCGACCGTCGTCGGCGATACCATTCACGGTGTCGTCGAGATCACCGCCTTGCGCCCGACCAGCACCGGTGGCCGCGGCATCGTCACCACCACTGTCGATATCATGAATGACCGCGGCGTGACGGTCATGCACTATGATGCGACCCGCATGATGGCTGGACGCCCAGACGCCCGCGCAACCTGAGGACCTCGCCTTATGGACTTCCGACTGACGGACGAGCAGCGTGCCATCGAGGCAAACGTCGCGGCGATCTTCAAGGATTTCGGCGACGATTATTGGCTTACCCGCGACCGCGAGGGCGGTTTCCCGGAAGACTTCTACCGTGCCATGGCCGATGCCGGCTGGCTCGGCATCGTGCTGCCGGAGGACGTCGGCGGTAGCAATCTGGGTGTGACCGAAGCGGCGCTGATGATGATGACCGTGGCCTCTAAGGGCGGGATGCAGGCGGCATCATCCATCCACATGAACATATTCGGCCCCAAGGCCATCTCGGTCCATGCCACCGACGAGCAAAAGCAAGCCTGGCTGCCGGACCTGATTCATGGCCGGGCCAAATCATGCTTCGCGGTGACCGAGCCCAGTATCGGCCTCGACACCACCAACGTCGCCACCCGGGCGGAGCGAACCAACACCGGTTATGTGATCAACGGCCGCAAGGTCTGGACCTCGACGGCGCAGGTCGCCGACAAGATGATCCTGCTTGCCCGGACGACGCCAAAGGAGGCGTGCCAGAAGCCGATCGATGGCCTGTCCTTGTTCTATACCGATGTGGATCGCAAATACGTGGACGTGCGCGAAATAGAAAAGATGGGTCGCAAGGCGGTCGATTCCAACGAACTGTTCATCGACGGCCTGCCCGTGCCGAAGGACGATCTTATCGGTGAGGAAGGCATGGGTTTCCGCTATATCCTGGAAAGCCTGAATCCGGAGCGTATCCTGGTCGGTGCCGAGGCTGTCGGCATCGGCCGCGATGCGCTCCGGCGCGCCGCCAACTACGCCCGCGACCGCGAGGTTTTCGGCCGCCCCATCGGCATGAACCAGGGCATTCAGCATCCGCTGGCGCAGAATTGGATCGAGCTTGAGGCCGCCTATCTGACCTGCATGCGGGCGGCGGCACTGTACGATGCCGGCGAGCCCTGCGGCGCCGAGGCCAACGCCGCCAAATTCTACGCGGGCGAGGTCGGCTTCAAAGCCTGCGATCAGGCCATGCTGACCCACGGCGGCATGGGCTACGCCAAGGAATTCCATGTCGAGAGGCTGATGCGCGAGATCATGATCTGCCGCTTGGCGCCAGTCAGCCAGCAACTCATTCTTTGCTACATCGCCGAGCGGGTCCTGGACCTGCCGAAAAGTTACTAGTCCGCACCTTGATTTTCTCTCATACTTCGTCTATCATCGAATAATGAAAGAAGGGCCGGACATCGCTAGGCTGGGTTCGTTGATCGGAGACCCGGCGCGCGCCAACATACTGACCGCCTTGATGAGCGGCAAGGCGTTGACCGCGACCGAACTGTCTACCGAGGCCGGGGTAACGCCCGCCACCGCCAGCGCCCACCTAAAAAAACTGGAGGTCGGTGGCCTCGTCAGCCAGCGCAAGCAGGGCCGGCATCGCTATTTCACGCTGGCCGACGCGGATGTCGGCAGCGTGCTCGAAACCCTGATGGGCCTAGCCGCCAAGAAAGGTCACCTGCGCACGCGCACAGGCCCTAAGGACCCTGCGCTGCGCCATGCCCGGGTTTGCTATAACCACCTCGCCGGTGATCTCGGCGTGCGCATGTTCGACAGCCTTGTGGCGCGCAATCTGCTGACCGTCGACGACGACGCGGTCGACCTCACTGACGCCGGCCGTGTCTTCTTGTCCGGCTTCGGCGTCGACGTCGCGCCACTAGAAGGATTGCGCCGGCCGCTGTGCAAACCGTGCCTGGATTGGAGCAATCGCCGCAGCCACCTAGCCGGCGCGCTGGGTACGTCAATGCTGGATCGGTTCTACGCGTTGGGGTGGGCGGCACGCCAGGACGGGACGCGCGTGGTGGCCTTCAATGGCAAGGGCGAAGCGGCCTTCTTGAAGGAATTCGCGGTTTAGGACGCTAGGTGAGTCCGCGGTCGCCCATCGCCAGGAATTTTTCCCTCCGTCCCCTGCGCAAGGCATCGGGATCGATACCGATGAGAGCGTCAAGCGCCTGTCCCAGCGCTTTTCCGACGGCATCGAGTCCCCGATCAGGATCGCGATGGGCGCCGCCAAGAGGCTCTTCGATGATGCGATCAATGATGCCCAACTCATGCAGGTCCTGGGCGGTCAGCCGCAGCGCCTCGGCCGCGTCTTCCGCCTTTTCCGGGTCGCGCCACAGGATCGACGCGCAACCTTCCGGCGAGATGACCGAGTAAATGGCATGCTCCATCATCATCACCGTATTGGCGCACGCCAGCGCGATGGCGCCGCCCGACCCGCCTTCGCCGATGATGATGCTGACGAACGGGACACGCACGTCGAAACAGGTTTCGATGGATCGCGCGATGGCTTCCGACTGCCCGCGCGCCTCTGCATCAATACCGGGATAGGCGCCGGGCGTATCGACGAAGGTTATGAGCGGCAGTCCGAACCGGTCAGCGAGCCGCATCAGCCGCTGCGCCTTGCGGTAGCCTTCGGGCCGCGCCATGCCGAAATTATGTTCAACACGTGACTGGGTATCGGCCCCCTTCTCGTGGCCGATGACGACAACCGCGGTTCCCTGAAATCGTCCAAGACCACCGATAATCGCCATGTCGTCACCAAAGGCCCGGTCACCGGCAAGCGGGGTAAAATCGGTGATATGGGCGTCGATATAGGCCTTGGCATGCGGCCGGTGTTGATGCCGCGCCACCTGCGCCTTCTGCCACGGTGTCAGCTTGGCATAGGTCTGGGTGAGCAGCCGGTCGACCTTGGTCTGCAACCGGCCGACCTCGTCGGCGATATTGACCTCGCCGCCCCCTTGCAGGTGGCGAAGTTCCTCGATTTTACCCTCGAGTTCAGCGATCGGTTTTTCGAAATCCAGGTACGCGTGCATGGAATCTGAATAACATACCCGTTGCTATTAGGCGATGCACATTTACGGCCTCCCGGAAAGCGAACGGCGGCAGAGCATTGCCCTGCCGCCGCAACAAATTCCGCGTTCTCCGTTAACAGGAGATCCGAACTCAGGTACCCGCGACTTGTTCCGCTTTCTTGACCATCACTTCCGCCTGACGGATCGAGGCGATGTCGATCAGACGACCGTCGAGGGCGACGGCGCCGCGCCCTTCGCGCTGCGCCTCTTCCATGGCGGCGATAATGCGCTTGGCCTTGGTGACTTCAGCTTCCGACGGGCTGAACAACTCGTTCGCCTGGTCGATCTGCGACGGGTGGATCGCCCACTTGCCTTCGCAGCCTAGGGTCGAGGCACGCATGGCCTGTGCCTTGTAACCGTCGGGATCGGAAAAATCGCCGAAGGGGCCGTCGATTGGACGAAGGCCGTTAGCACGCGCCACTACGACCATCTTGGCGATCGGGTAGTGCCACATGTCACCCCAGTGGACGTCACGATTGCCGTCGGCGTCGGGATCGGTGAGGACCGCATAATCGGCATTGGGTCCGCCAATTACCGTGGTCCGCGCCTTGGTCGACGCGGCGTAGTCGGCAACGCCGAAATGCAGTGATTCGTTTCGCTTGGAGGCCTGCGCAATCTCGGCCAGGTTCTGCATGCCGAGGGCGGTTTCGATGATGTGCTCGAAACCGATGCGCTTGTCGAAGCCCATGGCGTCCTCGATCTGCGTCACCATCATGTCGATGGCATAGACGTCGGACGCCGTGCCGACCTTCGGGATCATGATCAGATCCAGGTGCTGACCGGCCTGCTCGACGATATCGACCACGTCCCGGTAACAGTAATGGGTATCCAGGCCGTTGATGCGAATGGAAACAGTCTTTCCCGACCAATCAAGATCATTCAGCGCCTCAATGATATTCTTTCGCGCCTGCACCTTATCGTCGGGCGCCACGGCGTCCTCAAGGTCCAGGAACACAACATCGGCGTTACTCTGCTGCGCCTTCTCCATAAAGGTCGGGTTCGAGCCGGGTACGGCCAGTTCGCTGCGGTTAAGACGCGCGGGCGCCTGCTCGACGATCTTGAAACTCATGACTGTCTCCTAACTAAATTCTCACGGACCAGAACGGCCCGCCGCGCCGCAATCGGCACACCCCAGGTAACTTGGCGCGCAACATCAACAAGAATCCTCACGGATTCAAGCCTTTTTCGAGGATCGAGGTATGTTCGACGCCTTGCTACCGGCCGAGCGCATAGCTGGCGCGGCGTGGATCGGCACCGGCGTGAAGCACGCCGGTTTCGGGATCGCGCATGACCACACAGACGGCGCCCGCCTTCCACGACGTGCTAGGCCACGCTTCGACACGATGCCCGAGTTCTCCAAGTTCAGCTCGGGTCGACGCCTCGACCCGGTCCTCGACCATCAACAGGCCCGGATGATCGTCGTTCGGCGCGAACGATGACGGGAAGCTATAACTGGCGAAACGCGGCGCCTCGACCGCCGATTGCACGTCCATGCCGAAGCCGACGATGTTGAGATAGACCTGCACCATGGCCTGGATTTGCACATCGCCGCCCGGCGTGCCGAAGGCCATGTAGGGCTCGCCGTCCTTCATGGCAATCGCCGGATTTGGTGTCAGCCGTGGCCGCTTGCCTGGCGCCACCGACGCCGGATGCGCCGGATCCCCCCGCGACTGGCTGCCACGCGAGGACGGCACGAGACCGGTACCGGGGATGACTTCGGAATCGCATGAGGTATCGCTAGGCGTCGCCGAGAAGACGTTGCCATGCTGATCCATGACAGCGACATAGGTTGTATCCGCATCAACGGCGCCTCGTTCCAGCGGGCGGGTGTCATGCGGATCGGCGACGATGGGTCGCATCGGCGTACCCGCGACGGGGGCTCCCGGGCCATCGACACCGGCGGGCGGCATCGCCGGCCATGCCTTGGCGGGATCAATCATGGCCAACCGCTTGGCGATATAGTCCGCTGACAGTAAGGTATCCACCGGGACATCGACGAATTCCGGGTCGCCGACGCAGGCCTCGCGATCGGCGAAAACCAGTTTCAGAATTTCCGTCAGGTGGTGGACGGCAGCGGTCGAGTTGTGGCCAAGATCGCAGATCGACGTGTCGCCCAGCATGGAGAACGTCTGCGCCAAGGACAGACCCTGGCACCACGCGCCGCAGCAATGAATTTCGGCACCGGCGAACGGCACCACAAGGGGCTTTTCGAAACGCACCCGATAGCCGTCCATGTCAGCCATGGTCATAAAACCGTCATTCGCAGCGTGGTAATCGCAGATCGTCTTCGCGATGTCGCCGCGATAAAATGCGTCATAAGCACCTTGGATTCCCGCCACGCGGTCGGCACCTGGTTTTGCCAGAGCGGCGGCCTCGCAATCCGCCATATAGCGGATCGATCGCGCCAAATCCTGCTGGCGGAACACCTCGCCGGCCAGTGGTGGGCGGCCGTTCGGCAGATAAATGCGCGTGTTCTCTGCCCAGCGGCGGTATCCCGCTTCGTGGTCGGCAATAAATCCGGCGAGGCGTTCAAAGACTGGAAAACCGTTCTCGGCATAGTCGATCGCGAACCGCGCCACCTCGGCGAACGATCGGGTGCCATAGCGTGACAGTGCCGTCAGCCACGCCGCCGGCGCCGCCGGCACGACGGTGCGCAGCAAGCCGACCGGCATCTGCCCGGCGCATTCATTGGCAAAAAACTCTGCGCTCGCAGCTTGCGGCCACGTCCCGAGTCCGTCGATATTGATGATCTCTCCTGTATCACCGAGCCGGATCAACATCGGCGCGACGCCGGCAAAGTTGACGAGGTCTGTATGCAGGACACCCAGTGCCATGCCAGCGGCAACGCCAGCGTCAATGGCATTCCCGCCGTCCTCTAGAACTCGATTTGCAGCCTCGGCAGCCAGATAGTGGCCGCACGAAACGGCGTGCTGGGTGGCCATGACAACGGGGCGCATGGGTGGCATAACACAGGCTCCTTTTATCGCACTGGCCACAAGGCTAGCACGGACGCCTAAGTCCGTGACAGGGGCTCGGGGGAGCATGGTATACCGTTGCCGAAATCTGGTAGGAGAATCCGAACATGTCCGAAAAGCCCGTCATCGTCGT
>JAYOFM010000132.1:4646-8664 GCA_038117225.1 Rhodospirillales bacterium | reverse complement strand
TGTCGGCGGCCACCGGAATCCATCAGGCCACCATCTCGATCTTCGCCGACAATCGTTCGCCGGTCGTGTCGAACAGCAACGCATTCTTCGGCTCAAGCAAGACAGTCGCTTCATCGCCGGTGTGGAATGTCTCCAGGGCCGCCGATTTCATGCGGCAGATCACGCGTCCGCCAATATTCAGTTCCACATGGAAATAGGCTTCGGAACCGAGGTTCTCGTGGTGAATGATACGGCACGGCAGACCCGGCGCATCAATGCCACCCAGGTCGACGGCTTCCGGTCGCACCCCGATCTGGACGGCCTTGCCCTTGGCGCTGCAATACAGGCCCGCCATGACACGATCGCCGACATTGACCTTGCCGCTGCCATCGACTTCGGCCGGCAGGATGTTGATTTTGGGGCTGCCGATGAATTCAGCGACACGAATATCGGTAGGGTCGCCGTAAACCTTGGCCGGCGTGTCGACCTGTAGCAACTCGCCGTCCATCATGACTGCGACCCGGTCGGCCATGGTCATGGCTTCCGCTTGGTCGTGGGTGACATAGATGAAAGTCGTCGCCAGACGGCGGTGCAACTCGGCAATTTCGGCGCGCATGTGAACGCGTAGTTCGGCATCCAGGTTGGACAGCGGCTCATCCATCAAGAACGCTTGCGGGTGACGAACCATGGCGCGGCCGACGGCGACCCGTTGGCGTTGCCCGCCCGACAGTTGGCCCGGTTTGCGATCCGCCAGATGGCCGATGCCGAGCATATCCATGGTATTGCTGACGTCCCGGTTAATGTCGGCGATGACTTCACCGCTTCCAGGTATTAATCCGCCGATAAGCGGTAGGCGTTGCAGTTGGCTGAGGCGCCGCATGCGTAGCGGTATGGCGATGTTTTTCTCGACCGTCAGGTGCGGATAGAGCGCGTAGGACTGGAACACCATGGCGATGTCACGGCGGCTCGGATGAAGCTTGTCCACGACCTCGTTGCCGATTTCAATATTACCGCTGTTTTGCTGCTCAAGGCCGGCGATGATGCGCAGCAGCGTCGATTTGCCGCAACCGGACGGGCCCACGAGAACGATAAACTCGCCGTTCTCGATGTCGAGCGACACGCCCTTCAGCACCGGAGTGTGACCGAATGACTTCTTAATCTCGCGTATGGTTACGCCAGCCATGATAATAATGTTCCCTGCCGATAGTCGACTCTTGATGGTCGATCAATAAGTATTGCGCCGATCATCGACGCTTGCAAATTAGATAATTCTTACGATGTCCATAAGAATTTCCGATGATGCGCCCATGGCTTTCAGATTACGCCTGTCGGGTCTTGGCCGTAACAGCCAAAATTACTTTATCAGAAAATCCGAGGAATGGTTGTTAAATTAACTATTTTAATGTCGAACAATAGTGCGCCTAAAGTGGCCGGATGATGAGTCGGCTCGCCTCCACGATGGCCCTCGTCCCCACGCACCGAAGGAACACGACCATGAGCGAACCCCTAATGACCGAAGCCAAGTACGACTACAAGACCTGCTTCGACGACGGCTATGAAGCCCTCGCGGGCGTCCTCGGTGGTAGCGGCTCGAAGTTTCCGCCATTCGTTGCCCAGATGTCCGAGTTCGCCATGGCCTATCAAGGCATCAATGGCCACGACTTCTATGCCAACCCTGAAGTTTTCATCGAGGGCAATTTGCGAACCTGCGCCGAGCTCGGTTTCGACGAGGCGGACACGCTTTGGGATGTTTACGACATCGAATGCGAGGCGTTGGGCGGAAAAATGTCGTGGTTCGATGAACTATCGCCAGCCATTAACAATACCGATCCGCTCATCAAGACGGAAAAGGATTTGGCAAAATTAAAAATGCCTGATCCGCGAAAATCCGGCCGCATGCCTTTCGTCCGCGACGCCCTGCATCTGTTTCACGAGAAGACCGGGAAGACGCCGACGATCCGCTTCTGCGGCCCCTTAACCTTCGTCGCCCAGTGCATGCAGTTCGAACAGATGATTCTGCGCATCGACGAAGACCCGGCATTCGTCCACAAGGTGTTCAATGTTCTGGTCGAGGAAGTCCTCGCGCCCTACATCAATTCACTGTTCGAGGATTTTCCCGACGCCGGCACCAACGGTTCCGACGCCATCGGGTCGTTACCGTTCATCAGCGAGGAAATTCTCGATGAATTCTCGATCCCCAACATTCTCAAACTGCGCGAATTGTGTGGTGGTCGGAAGGTCGTTCAGGTCGACAACTGGTGGGGCGATTCATTCGCCGGCAGCCCGGAAAGCTTCTGGGAAAAGAAGCTCCAAGCGACGCCCCGTTATTTGAAAATTCAAGATCCCGACCTTTACCGCGTTGGCACCGAACGGGGGCGCGCCTACGCCGACACGATCGGTATTCCGCTGCAGTTCGGCGTCGACAACCATGTCCTGCAGGAGGGACCGGAAGAGGAAATCGTCAAGCGCGTCCACGAGTACATGGAGGTCGGTACCCGCGGTCCGCACGGTGATAAATTCTTCCTCTATCTATGTAATCTCAGCGCCCAGACGCCGGTCGAACACGCCAAGATCGCCATCAACGCCATCAAGAGTTGGCGCGCCGGCGATCGCCCCTACGAAGGCCAGATCTTTAGCGGCACGGATGCGGAATCAAGTGCCCGCGCCGGTGACAAGGGCCGTTGGATGGGCATCGGTGTCATCGGCGATATCGAGGGCAACATCCGCGAACATCTGCACGCCCAGGCCAAGGAAGGCAAGAAGGAGATCTTCAACCTAATCTATGATTCGGTGATGGATTTCGACGATGAGGAATGCGCGCGATTGTGCGCCGAGGCCCTGGATGCGGGTGAGACCTGTGGTGATATCCTCGACGAGGGCCTGATCGCTGCCATGGACACCATCGGCGATCTGTTCGGCCGCGGCGAGCTGTTCGTGCCGGAAATGCTGATTGCGGCGCGCGCCATGAAGGCGGGGCTGGAAATACTTCGTCCCATCCTCACCGCATCGAAGGAGCCGCCGAAAGGCATCGTTGTCATGGCGACGGTGCAGGGCGACCTGCACGACATCGGCAAGAACCTGGTCTGCATGATGCTGGAGGGCGCGGGTTTCGAGATCGTCGATCTGGGCGTCAACACCGACCCCATGTCGATCATCGAGCACGCCGACAAAGTCGGCGCCGACATCATCGGTCTGTCGGCGTTGTTGACGACGTCGATGCCGTTCATGATGAAAACCATCGAAGCCTTCGCGCGTGAAGGGAAGGATTATCCAATCATCGTCGGCGGCGCGCCGGTGACGCAGGATTACGCAACCCGGATCAATGCCACCGGCTATGCCGATAACGCGGTTGATGCCGTCATTTTGTGCAAGAAACTGATCGCCGATGCCAAGGCCGTGGAGGACGAGCGCGTCGCGGTGTAGGGCGCCTAGCGCGCGACATCGCCACTGACGCGGCCGCCCGTGGCGATGTCGCGAAGGCACTGCTTGCATTCGGCGGTGAACGCTTCGGCCATCCGACTTTGTCGGTAACCCTTGAGCGTGGCGACCACCAGATTGACCCGTGGCGGCGCTTCGACCAGCTCGACATTGGCCAGCGGCGCGCCGTCATAGGACCGGGTGTTCTTGATCTTGACCAGGGCGAACGAATAGCCGTTGCCGGCGGCCAACAGGCCGCGCACCATTTCATAGGTGGTCGGTCGATGCAGCACCTGTGGCTTTAGGCCGTATAGGCCGAAATAGGCGAAGAAGTATTCGCGAAACCCAGGTGAATCCTGCATGATCAGGGGTTCGTCGGCCAAGTCGCGCAGCGACAGCTTCTTCCGTTTCGCCAAGGGGTTTTTCGACGACATGACGGCGAACGGCCTTAGCTGGGTGATCAACTGATGCTCGATATCGTTGTCGATATAGATATCGTAGGTAAGACCGATATCGGCGGTGCCGGCGCTGATGGCGTTTGCCATTTTCTCCGTGGTCGCCCACTGGAACGATTACTTCTGGCCGCGTGTGGTGATCACGGGAAATCGCGACTACTTCACGC
>JAYOFM010000132.1:0-4636 GCA_038117225.1 Rhodospirillales bacterium | reverse complement strand
CGTTGTCGATATAGATATCGTAGGTAAGACCGATATCGGCGGTGCCGTCCTTCAGGAACGTGGCCACTTGCTCCATATTGCCTTCATGCAGTCCGATTTCGGCGTCCGGGTGTTTCTTGGTGAATGACTGCATGACGGGTGGCACCAAAAGTGGTGCGGGACTTGCGTAACACGCGAATTCGAGACGCCCGCTAAGAAAGCCATCGTCAGACTCGTCAAACATTTGTTCGAAATCTCGGGCGTTTTCCAACAGCTCCCGCGCCCGCTTGACGAAGCCGCGCCCCGATGGGGTCAGCGCCATCCCGTGCGACGGATTGCGAACGAACAGCCGAATGCCGAACTCCTGCTCGCAGGAACGAATGGCGGCGCTGATCGCCGGCTGCGAGACCCGCAGCAGACGCGATGCGTTAGTAATGCTTCCCAACCGAGCCGCCTCGACCACATAGCGCAAGTGTCGAAGGTTATTCATCGATTCCTCGGAATTATTTATTCTCACATGGAACTATATCAGGAAATATTGATGCGCAATAATGCTTTGTCCAAATTGCTTCTGGATTTTCGCCCCCCGACCCCTCAGAATTGGAGGATTGAATAAATAATCCTCGGATAATCTTTTGGCCTATTCGCTGCGCCAACTTAGCTATGCCGTCGCCGTCGCGGATTGCGGCAGCATAACCGATGCCGCGGAACAGCTCGGTGTGTCTCAGCCCGCCGTCAGCGCCGCCCTGCGCGGCCTTGAGGAGGAATTCGGGCTCGATCTGTTCATCCGCCGCCCGGCCCGACGATTGGCGTTATCGCGGGCGGGCCAACATTTCATCAATCGCGCGCGACACCTCCTGGAAGAAGCTCACGAGTTCGAAACCGATGCCGTCGGCTTAAGCGGCGATCTGCGCGGCATTCTTGATGTCGGCTGTTTTCTGCCGACGGCACCGTTCATGGTCCCGTTGATCATGGAGCGGCTGTCGGCGGGTCACCCTGATATGGAAATTCGCCTGCACGAAGGTGATCTCGATGAGCTGAACCGCTGGCTCTCCGACGGTCAAATCGAGGTGGCCTTAACCTATGACATGCAGCCGCATCCGAGCATTACCTTTGAGGCATTGATCGAAACGCCGGTGTACGCCCTCCTGGCCGCAAGCGACCCGCTGTCCAAGTTATCGTCCGTCTCGCTCGCCGAGCTCGCGGACCACGACATGATCGCATTCGACCTGCCGATTACGCAGCAATTCTATCGCGGCCTTTTTCTCAGTCAGGGTATTGAGCCTCGGGTATCGTCGACCGTGCGGTCGTATGAGATGGTGCGCAGTCTGGTCGGCGCCGGTATGGGTTTCTCGTTGCTGATCATGCGACCGGTCAACGACCGCTCCTACAATGGCAATGCCCTGGCCTATGTGCCGTTGGCCGGAAATCTGCCGCGCCCCTGTTATGGCCTGGCGTCGCTCAAAAGCACCGCGCCACGACGACTACTGCGGGCGTTCATAGACGAATGCCGACTGATCTTGAAAGACGAACAGTTAGCGGAGAGGTATTTCGTGCGCCCGGTTATCGGAGCGGCTGATAATCGGAAATAACGTTCCTTATCCTCAGTATTTTCGATTCCAAGCCCTCCGTGCTTTTCAGATAGATTCATCGCCATGCGGCGCCCCTCACCCGGCGACGGATCTATGGGGTTTATTGGGGAAAGTAGAATGAGCTTACTGACGACAACGATCGGCGCCTTCCCAAAGCCCGATTATCTGCCGGAATTCGACTGGTTTCAGGTCGGCGACCACAAGGATACGGGTGATCCGACCGAACACTACGAAGCGGCGTTGTCCGCCATGGGCGATGACGCCGAGGCATTGTTCCAACGTGCCGCCGGCGATGTCATCGGCGACCAGGTGGCCGCCGGCATCGATATTCCGACCGACGGCGAGGTGCGGCGGGAAAACTACATCCACTACCACTGCCGCCACCTTGACGGCATCGACTTCCAGCGTTTGACGGAGAAGGCCATTCGCGGCGGCCCGTACAAGCCCATGCTGCCGACCATCACCGGGCCGGTCGGCGCCAGGGCGCCTTTCCTGCCGCACGACTGGAAGGTGGCACAAGCCTTCACCGACCGCCCGGTCAAGGTCACCCTGCCGGGGCCGATGACCCTCGGCGATACCGTGGCCGACGACTATTACAATGATCCCGTGGCCCGCGGCGCCGATATAGCCGTTGCCCTGAACGCCGAAGTCCTGGCCCTGGCCGAGGCGGGGTGCACGCACATCCAGATCGACGAACCGGTGTTCGCGCGCCGCGTCCGCGACGCCCTGGATTTCGGTTTCGGCCATCTGGAACGCTGTTTCGACGGTTTGCCCGACGGCGTCACGCGAACTGTTCACATGTGCTGCGGCTACCCCGACCATATGGACGACGTGGAATACCCCAAGGCGCCGAAGGAATGCTACTTCGAACTGGCCGAGGCCATCGACGCCTCATGCATCGATGCCATCTCCATCGAGGACGCCCATCGCCAGAACGACCTCAGCTTGCTCGATCCGTTTAAGACGACAACAGTCATTCTCGGCGTCGTCGCGGTCGCGAAAAGCCGCATCGAGACTGTAGACGAAATTCGTGATCGCCTGACCGCGGCGATGAAACACATCGACGCGGAACGACTCGTCGCCGCTCCCGACTGCGGCCTCGGCCTCTGTGGCCGCGACCTTGCCATGGCGAAACTGACAAACCTTTGTCAGGCCGCCAAGGGCGTTTGACACGCTGAGAGCAGACAAGGCGCCAGTATCGCGCGACAGAAGGCGCCAGCGGCGTGATCCCAGGACTTGGAACGGCCGCCGAAGCAAACGAAATGGCGGCGGGCCCCGGTCAGCTCAACGTATTCGCGGGCCACGGCCCGCCGGTTGCGCTTACAGCACGTTGGCTTCGAGTTGCTCGTCGACGATGCTTACGGTGTCGTCGATGTCCGAGTTTGGTATTCCCAGGCCCTGTGCGACCAGTTGCACCAGGACGTCGACGCGTTCGATGAAGGGAGCACCCGAGGCGACAGCGCGCGCCGCCGACGAGGGTTTCATCAGGCTTTCCGCCGCCTTCGCATATTTCTCGAACGGGACCGCGTCGGCCGGGTCCGCCCCCAGTCGCTGCACCAGGCTGTCGACGAACTCGTAGATCGTCCGTGATTTCGCCAAGTCGTCGTGCACCGCATCGCGGATGCTGCGGGGATCCGAACGGGTGATGCAGCGGTAGTTACCGGTCAGCAGCATGCTCCATTTGGCGAGCGGCACGAAGATCGAATCGAAGACGCGCAGCTTGACCGGCACGTCGTTGCCGTCGAGTTGCACGGCCGCGATATCGTCCGCCAGTTGGCGCAGCACCGCGTTCGCCATGGCGTCTTCGAACTTGGCCGCCTTGAAGTTAGTCGGCAGGCCCACGTGCAACACGTTGGCGCCCTCGTCCGGCGGACGGAAGGCCTGTGGGTCTGGGCTGCAGAGCGTCATGAACGCGGGATCGAAGCGGTCCCAGACCGTCGGATCGGTATAGCTGGCGCCGAGGCCGCTGGTATCCAGTCCGGGGATGCGCTTCAGGTAGGTCAAGGGCGGCATGTTCATGATGGAGAGGCACGGAATGCGTTCCTCCGCGATGCGGATCAGGACCGTGCGGATGGTGTGGTGGGCGTACTGCGGTTCCTGCATCGCCAGTCCCACCAGGTCGTATTCGGTGGCATCAAGGTTTTGCGGTGAACTGGCGGTCAACTTCCCCGGCAGGTTGTTGGAGCGAATGGTGCGGTGTTCGTCCTCGCCCTTGAGCTTGATCCGGACCCGCGTCCCCTCGGCATTAATCAGGTCCGCGGTCCGCTGCCGGCAGGCCAGCGTCACGTCATGGCCCGCCATCAACAGCTTCGTGCCAAGCAGGGAACCGTATGATGCTCCCAGAATGAGACAATTCAACGCCATTAGTCGTACTCCCGAATGTTATTGGTTGTGTTTTCTCATCCGGGGCGGGGGAAAACATCGGGATCACTGTACCAGCCCGTAAACCGGACGGCCAGTTCCCTGGGGCGGAACGGCAAAAAAATCAACACTGGACGGAATCGCATAAATAATAAGTTTCTCGTCGATCTCATGTAAGGAATACGTGGTGAGAAAGCGGTGGATCACGCAAAATCAAGGAGTGAGAGATTTTCCCCTAACCCCTTGGTTTTATTGGTGCCGGAGGAGGAGCTCGCCCCCCGACGCGCGGATTGTGAACAACAAAATTCCGGCGGCATAATCAGTGCACGGAATACACTCAACTTGGCTGCCAAACTTGTCCAACGACGTGGGACCACCTCACATTGCCTCGTAGTCGCCGACCAATACCACTTGCGCCCTATTCGCGAGATGATGGAGAAGATGACGAACATCGTCCTTGATGGGCGCATCGGCAAGAGATTTCAGGGGATATGTGGCCGGGTAAACATAGGCCGTGGTGCCAGGGGGAAACGACTGGCCGACACCCTCTAAAATGCCTCCCGGCAATGTGTCATAATAGTCCTCCCGGAAGATGTTACCCAGCCCTTCTTCATCGGTTATGAGTGCCACGGGTTCGCTTGTGTATCGTGCCAAATACTGACGTAGGCGAAAGAAACGGAAGAATTCTGAGATCAGAACGTAAT
>JAYOFM010000131.1:0-8727 GCA_038117225.1 Rhodospirillales bacterium | reverse complement strand
TTCCCATAGCAACTCCGGTGTATACCAGTGTTGCACTTGGTTTGTGAATTTAGCCTGTTCGAATTCTCCATTAGCTCAGATGCGCCGTTGCACGCTGTATAACCCTGGCCGGGCATCCCGTGAGTTTGGTATCGTCATCAATTGAAACTAGCAAGGCGCTTCCCATCCCCATGAATACGATTCTCTCCATCATGCCCGCCGCGGATGTGGCGGCACTGGCGTGGCTGATCGTCAGCTGGCTTGGTTATACCTACATCGCCGACAGCCCGCAGGCCAACACGCGGCCGGTGGCGCGGGTGCTGCATGAGTATCGTCTAACATGGATGCGGCGCATGCTGGACCGCGAAAACCGCATGGCAGACGTGCAGATCGTATCCGCGTACGGCCGCACCGGTTCGCTGTTCGCATCGACGACCATTCTGATCATTGCCGGCATCATCACCATGTTCGGTTCCGTGGACAAGGCGCGCGCGGTGGTGTCCGGGCTGTCCTTCGCGTCGTCGGCGTCGCGGGAACTATGGGAAATCAAGGTGATCGTGATGCTGATCATCTTTGTCTACGGCTTCTTTAAGTTCGCCTGGTGCATCCGCCAGTTCAATTACGCGCTGATCTTGATCGGTGCCGCGCCGTTGCCCGCCGAATGCCTGCCACACGACCGCGAAGCCTATCCGCATCGCACCGCGACGCTCATATCGCGCGGTATCACGACGTTCAACCGTGGCCTCAGAACCTACTACTTCGGTTTGGCCACGTTGACTTGGTTTCTGAATCCGGCGTTGTTCGCGGTGACCATTGTCGGTGTGCTCGGCGTGCTCTATCGGCGGGATTTCCGATCCGCCACCTTCCGCGCCATTCAGGAAGCCGATGCCAAAATCAAAGCCGCAGAGGGCTTGCCCGGCCCTGGCGAAACCCTATAGTCCCGGCCATGGACGATATGGGCTTTCCGAAACCGCCCGGCGAGACCCGGGTGGTCGTCGCCATGTCGGGCGGCGTCGACAGTTCCGTGACCGCGGCGTTAATGGCCGAGGCCGGTTACGACGTGGTCGGCATGACGTTGCAGCTCTACGACCACGGCCAAGCGGTGGCGCGCAAGGGTGCTTGCTGCGCCGGTCAGGACATTATGGATGCGCGCCGGGTCGCCGATACGATCGGCATGCCGCACTACGTGCTGGATTACGAAAGCCGTTTTCGCGACGCGGTTATGGATGACTTCGCCGACAGCTATCTGCGCGGCGAAACGCCGATCCCCTGCGTCCGTTGCAATCAGAGCGTCAAATTCCGCGATCTCATGGCGACGGCGCGTGATCTCGGTGCCGAGGCCCTGGTGACCGGGCATTACATCCGCCGTCTCATCGGCCCCAAGGGTCGTCCCGAATTGCACCAGGCGCGGGATGCGGCCAAGGATCAGAGTTATTTTCTGTTCGCAACCACGCCGGCGCAGCTGGATTTTCTACGTTTTCCGCTTGGCGGGCTCGAAAAATCCGAAACCCGCCGACATGCGGAACGTTTGGCGCTGCCGGTCGCGGCCAAGCCGGAAAGTCAGGACATCTGCTTTGTGCCCGACGGGGATTACGCCCGCGTCGTCGAGCGCTTGCGACCCGGCGCCTGTGACGCCGGCGATGTGGTGCACGTGGACGGCCGCGTACTCGGCCGGCACGACGGCATCATCAACTTCACCGTCGGCCAACGGAAGGGGCTCGGTGTCAGTATCGGCGAGCCGCTGTTCGTCTCGCGGATCGAGCCCGAAAGTCGGCGCGTTATCGTTGGCCCGCTTTCCGCTTTGAGTCGGGCCGATCTCACCGTGCATGACGTAAATTGGCTCGGTGATGGCGATCTCGGGGATGGTGTTCCCCGTCAGGTGACGGTGAAAATCCGTTCCGCCGCCGCGGTCGTTGGCGCCACGTTGCATGGCCTCAGCGATGGCCGTGCGCGCATTGATTTTGACGTGGCGCAGACGGGTGTTGCCGCCGGGCAGGCCTGTGTTTTCTACGACGGGTCGCGGGTTCTTGGCGGCGGCTGGATCGCGCGCCAGGAGGCGACGATTGCCGATCAAGCGGCTGTTGCGGCCGCCGGCTGACGGGTGAGACGGACATGCTCGATCGTCGTATCAGCCTAGCCAGCATACTTGATCCGGTGTTGCCTGAAGATTTTCTCAGCCAGACCTTCGACAAGAAACCGCTGCTCATCCCCGGCGCCGCCGACAAGTTCGACGATGTATTCACCTGGGACGCGCTGAACGGCATCCTTAACATGACCAACGTTTGGACGTCCCAGAACATGCGCCTGGCACTCGATGGCCAAGTCATGGCGGCGGAGGAGTATTGCGTCAGCCGCATGGGCCGGGACGGCGAGAAGGTGATGCGGCCGATTTTCCCGCGCATGGAGAAGTTCCTGCAGCGCGGTGCCACGTTGAATCTCAATTTTGCCGAGATGCTGCATCCTGGGATGGCTTCCGCGGCGATGACGTTGGCCATGCGCTTTGCCGCCGCTATCGAGTGCAACGTCTACAGCTCATGGAAGGGTAAGCCCGCCTTCAGTCCGCATTTCGACTCGATGGATGTGTTCGTGCTGCACATCGCGGGCGAGAAACGCTGGCGCGTCTACGAAAATCGCTTCGATGCACCGGCGGAAGCCGTCGGTTACCGCCACTCGACCCTATCGGATGAGTTCAACGACAAGTTTCGCGGTGACGTGGCCATGGAACCGCTGCTGACGCCCGGCGATTTCCTCTATATCCCCAAGGGATACTACCATGACGCCCTGGCCTCGTCGGATGCCTGTCTTCATCTTACGTTCGGTTTGATGGAGCAGCGGGGCGAGGACATCGTCCGTCACATCATCGATCAATTGGCCGACGACCGGTTGTTCCGAGTCACCATGCCGCACGCCGACGACAAGGCGGGCTACGATGCACATCTTGCCGCGTTGGGTACGCGTTTCGCCGAAATCATGGCCACGGAACAGACCAGCGATTATTTTCGCCGTCGCCAGATTTTCGAAACCTTTCGTACCATGCCGGGCTTCGCCTTCCCGTCGCCGCAGTACGATCAGGTGTTCCGGATGCGGCGCGTCAGCGCCGATGGCCTCGAATTTACCGGAGCGGAGCAACTTCTCGCGGAATGGATTTTCGCCGGAGATTATTTCGAGATCGAAAATCTGGTGGCGGCCTTCGGCGACACCCCCATCGATATCGTTATGGCCTTGATCGATAAACTGGTCGCGGCCGATGCCATCGAGCCTGCATTTCCCAACCACGAAGGCTGATCAGTCACCTCAGACGCGTACGAGGATCGAATTGACTGCGCTGGTCCCGTTGCGGCCGAAGAAGTCCGTGTCGCCGGTATCAATGCGGTACTGACCCGGGTGCGCGTCGGCGATACGCGTGCAATCGCCTGCGATAAAGGTGACGTTCGGATAAGTCACGGCGGGCGGCACGCGACCGAGCGACAGGACCGTGCAGGGGATGTCGTGCAGGCGCACCGGCCCTGTTCCAACGGGGTATCGGCAAGCCCTCCAGGGCCTCAAGAACATGCAGCAGGCGCATATCGGCGAACGTCGGCACCTCGACCTGGTCCGCGTTGACCCGTTCACCAGTGCGCACGTCGTGGGTGCTGAACGCCTTCTTCAAGGCATCCCTGTGGTGCCGCAGACCGGACGCTTCGGCTTGTTTGTGCGGCCGGGCCGCGTCCTGGTCGCGACATTCGAGGCGCGGGCGATCAGAGCCTCGGCCTCGGCGAGGCTTTGCAGCGGTTCATGCGACTACTCCAGAAGTTGGAGGGCGTTGACGGCAACGGCCATGGCCTCGTCGGCGGGCATGTCGGCGGTCGGTTCCGATGGCGCCTTGATGGTCATTCCGCCGCGTTCTCCGTGACGCCGTTGTTCATGCCGGGATCGTCGGCCTCCGCTTCCAACGTTTCTAGCGCCCGCGCCACTTCTTGCTGGCGTGCCCACATGGCGGCATAGACCTCACCCTTTTGCAGCAGGGTCTGATGATTGCCGCGCTCAACCACGCGGCCGGCGACCAACACCAGAATCTCGTCGGCATCGACGATTGTCGATAGCCGATGCGCGATAGTCAGCGTGGTACGGTCGGCGGAAACCTCACGCAGGGCTTCGAGGATTTCGCGCTCTGTATGACTGTCGAGCGCCGATGTCGCTTCGTCGAACAGCATAATGGCGGGATTCTTGAGGATGGTGCGGGCGATGGCGACCCGTTGCTTCTCGCCACCTGACAATTTCAGCCCGCGTTCGCCGACCGCCGATTGATAGCCGTCGGGTAAGTCCATGATCAAATCATGGATGCGGGCGACCCGCGCTGCTTCCTCGATCTCCGCGGGGCTCGCGTCGGGGCGACCGTAGGCAATGTTATAATAGATGGTATCGTTGAACAGCACCGTGTCCTGCGGCACCATGCCGATGGCGCCGCGCACGCTATCCTGGCTGACGTCGCGGATGTCCTGGCCGTCGATCGTGACGCGCCCGCCGGTGACGTCGTAGAAGCGGAACAGGATGCGTGAGATCGTTGATTTTCCGGCCCCCGATGGCCCGACGATGGCGGTCTTGCCGCCTCGCGGCACATCGAAACTGACGTCCTCTAGAATGGGGCGGCGCGGGTCATAGGCAAAACTGACATTTTCAAAGCGGACCCGGCCGCCGTCGACAATCAGCGCCGGCGCATCGGGTCGATCGGCCACGTCGGCCTGTTCGTCAATCAGGCGAAACATGCTTTCCATATCGATCAGCGAGCGTTTGATCTCCCGGTAAACGAAGCCGAGGAAATTCAGCGGCATGAAGAGCTGGATGAGGTAGCTGTTTACCAGCACGAAATCGCCGATGGTCATGCTTCCTGCGACCACTCCACGGCCGGCCATAATCAGCATGATCACGGTGCCGATGGCGATCACAACGCCTTGGCCGACGTTGAGAAATGCCAGTGATGAGCCGCTTTTTACCGCCGCCTGTTCATAACCCCTGAGCGCCACGTCGAAGCGTCGCGCCTCGTGCGCCTCGTTGCCGAAGTATTTGACGGTTTCGAAGTTGAGCAGGCTGTCGATGGCTTTGGTGCTGGCGTCGTTGTCGGTTTCGTTCATGGCGCGGCGGAACTTGGTGCGCCATTCGGTGACGGCCATGGTCCAGGCGACATAGACCGCCAAGGTCACCAGGGTGACGGCGGCGTAGGCGACGCCATAGAGATGCCACAAGACACCGCAAACGAGGAAAATTTCCAGCAGTGTCGGCAGAATATTGAACAGCATGAACCGCAACAGGAATTCGATGCCCTTGGTGCCCCGTTCGACGGCGCGGGCGACGCCACCGGTCTTGCGTTCGAGATGAAATCGCAAGCTGAGCCGATGTAGATGGCGGAAGGTGCGGAGACCGGCGAGGCGAATGGCACGTTGCGCCACCCGGGTGAACACCGCGTCGCGGATTTCGCCGAACGCCTGGGCCAGCACCCGTGCCAGTCCGTAGCCAAGAATTACCGCCAGCGGCAGCACCACGGCCGCGTTGGCGGCGCCGCCCAATCCATCGACGGCGAGTTTGAGGAAGATTGGCACCACCACGTTGGCGGCCTTGGCGGCGACCAGGAACAACATGGCGATAACGACACGGACGCGCAGGCCCCATTCGCCCGCCGGCCACAGATAGGGCAGCAGGGCACGAATGGTCGCCAGGTCATTGCGGGGGCCGTCAGGCGTTGGGCCCGGCTCGCGGCTGCGCATGGATCAATCGTTTCCGTCGCGAGAACACAGTTCAAGATCGTGAATGAACCCTAAATGTAGGATGTGAGCGGGGTGCGCGCCACCAGTCATTCGGCCAATCGGTCAGGTTATTGTCAGCAAAGCGCTCTAGTTGTATTGACCGCACGCGTTCAAGTGAGCGCGCGCACCTTTGCGCCGTCCCAGGGGAATGCGGATAGATGTCCGGTTACGATTTTTCCAATTTGAAGGTCCTGGTGGCCGATGACAGCCGCCACATCCGGTCGCTGATCAAGACGTTCCTCAATGGATTCGGCGTCGAAACCGTCCTGCAGGCTGTCGATGCGGCGGAGGCTTACGAGCTGTTCAAGTCACATGACCCGGACCTTGTGATTACCGACTGGAACATGCCGCCGACCAGTGGTCTAGACCTGTTGGCGCAGATTCGCAACGATGATGAAAGCCCCAACCCTTATGCACCGGTCATCATGCTGACCGGTTTTACGGAGCTCTATCGCGTGCGCATGGCGCGTGATACCGGGGTCTCCACTTTCCTCGCCAAGCCGGTCAGCGCGGCCTCGCTTTACAAACGTCTTTGTGCCATGGTTGACGACAAGCGGGCGTTCGTGCGCGTCGGCCGGTTCTTCGGACCGGATCGGCGGATGGGACGCCGCGAAGCGTCTTTTGGCGGACCGGACCGGCGCCGCGCATGACCCTTCGGGGGTGGTGATCCATGGCGGAAAAACCAGGTAAGGACGGCCTTATTCGTCCACCGAAAACCCTGGCCGACAAGCTTCTGGGTGATGAGGACGAGCCGGCGCCGACGGCGCCAAACCTGGACGGCCCGGCGCAGAAAATGCAACCGCCCCGGCACCTTTCCGACCGTGTGCCCCGGTCCGGCGGGCCGAACCCGGACGCTGCCATTCTCAAGGCGTTGAATGCCGCCGAGGACCTGATCGAAGGTTATCAGGGTTGGGCGGTCGACGACTTGGAAGCGTTGTGGCGGGCCTTCACCGCAGCCACGGACGGGACGGCTGGTCGCACGGAAATTCGCCAGATGTTTGACATCGCGCACGAAATCCGCGGCCAGGGGGGTACGTTCGGATTTCCGCTGATCACGTCAATCAGTGATTCGCTGTGCAAGTACCTGGATCAGCGCAAACAATTGAGCGGCCGCGCCGGCGATGTAATCCGGGTTCATATCCTCGCCATGAAAGCCGTGTTCCGTCAGCAACTAAAGGGCGACCAAGGCGCGTTGAGCAAGGAATTGCCGACCCTGCTGGCGCATCTGCGCGACCGCGCGGACATGTGAGACCCCCAAGGGCGGTAAATTCAGGCCGCCTGTGTGATGGTGCTCACTGATTCTTAACGACCGATTCGCTCTAATAAGCATTGTCTGCCCTCCCTTGGCCGTTGGTCTTCTGGGAAGTCTGGAGGGAAAGTATGCCGCGCCTTGATCCGCTGTTCTGGCGTATCGCCGTCATCATTGTCGCGCCGACGATGGTTGTCGCCTGGCATTTGGCCGTGCACGAGGTTGTCCCGGATTCCGCGGGCGGGCTGCGCTATCAGGTGAGCATCAATCGGTTGACTGGTGAAGCCTGCCTCCGCTTTCCTGGACGCCCCACACCCGACGGTCTTGCCGATCTGGCGTGTTGAAGGAAATCCGTCAATAACGCGTGACGTGCTACACGACACCTTGGAGTGATCGTGCCGGCGTCCTATTGTTCGCCTTGGCGTTTGATCAAGACGGGAGACGATCAATGAAAGTCCGTGCCGCCGTGCTCGAGGAAATCGCGCGCCCGCGCCCCTATGCCGATTCCCGGCCGCTCAGCGTGGCCGAGATCGATCTGGCGCCGCCCGGGCCGGGCGAAGTGCTGGTTCAGATCAAGGCGGCGGGGCTTTGCCACTCGGATTTGTCGGTGATGAACGGCAATCGGCCCCGTCCGACGCCGATGGCACTCGGCCACGAAGCGGCGGGCATCGTGCGCGAACTTGGCGATGGCGTGACCGATCTTTCCGTTGGTGACCATGTTGTCATCGTCTTCGTGCCCAGTTGCGGCCACTGCTTGCCGTGTGCCGAGGGTCGCCCGGCGCTGTGCGAGCCCGGTGCTGTCGCCAACAACGCCGGCACCCTGCTGTCCGGCGAACGTCGGTGGTCACGCGACGGTGCGCCGGTGCACCATCACATGGGCGTTTCGGTGTTCGCCGATCACACCGTGTGTTCGCGCCACTCACTGATCAAGATCGATCCGGAGCTGCCGTTGGACGAAGCGGCCTTGTTCGGGTGCGCGGTACTCACCGGCGTCGGTGCGGTGATGAATACGGGCCGCGTGCAGCCCGGCCAATCGGTTGCCGTCGTCGGCCTCGGCGGCGTCGGCCTTAATGCCTTGCTGGCGGCCAACGCGGTCGGTGCCTCGCGCATCGTCGCGGTCGATCTCAACGACGATAAGCTGGCGTTGGCGCGTCAACTGGGCGCCACCGATACGGTCAATGCGGGCGCCGAGGACGTCGTCGAACAGGTGCGCGAACTGACCGGCGGCGGCGTCGACTTTGGTTTCGAGATGGCTGGCGCCGTTCAGGCCATGGATGTGGCCTATCGCGTGACCCGGCGGGGCGGCACGACGGTGACCGCCGGCCTCAGTCATCCGGATCACGATTTTTCGCTCAAACACGTGGGGCTGGTCGCCGAGGAACGCACCATCAAGGGCAGCTATATTGGCAGCTGCGTGCCCTTGCGTGATGTGCCGCGCTACATCGGCCTCTATAGGGCGGGTCGCCTGCCGGTCGACCGCCTGCTCAGCGACCGCATTCCGCTCGACGACATCAACGCCGGTTTCGACCGCTTGGCCGATGGTGCCACGGTGCGCCAAGTCGTGGTTTTTTGACGCCCGCGTACCTAACCAATCCTTTATGAGCCGGGGTTGACGCGGCGGGTCGGTTTCGGCTTCATGCGCCCCGGTCTCCCGCCCAAGGACCTGAGAACGCCGGAGCAATAATCCCTCACTGAAGCGGCCGGATAGTCTGGTTGCGC